>JBKPRL010000063.1:0-12087 GCA_046734535.1 bacterium
GGTTCGAACGACCTCGGAGTGCGCGTCACCGGCCCGTCCGGCCACGTCAGCGTGGTTCGGCCGAGCCGTCTGTCGGCCCACCTCGATCCTCGGGATGAGGCCGAGGAGTGCTGGCGCTGCGACGCCATTGCCGCGAGAGCAGGGAGCAGACTCGAGGCAGCTGCCGCGAGCGCACCATGACGAGGTGGGAGTACCTGATCGTCTCGCTTCCTGGCTTCGAGCCAGCCAAGGCGGTGCAAGGTGCATCGGCCTCGGTCTCCAGGCTCAACCGCGAGGGAGCGGACGGCTGGGAGGCGCTCGGGATGACCGCCCTCCCGGAGGGCCACTTCGCCGTGCTGCTGAAGCGGCCGCTCGACGACCGAGCAGTCCCCGGCGACTGATCGAGGTACGTGTCGGCGAGCGCCTGCCGGTGGGTGCTGCCGGCCGGCTGGTAGCCTGACGACGTCAGCTCCCCGTCTGCACAGACTTCGTTGCATTCGACCTCCGTCATGGCGGGTCGGAGACGACGGAGGACAGGCGGGATGTTGGACGCACCGACCTTCTGATCGGCGTGACGTCGACGTGGCTGCGTCGCCATCGACGCACGACGGTTCTTGGGCCGTCGCGGCAGAAGTAGCCGTCGTTGACTGCTACGCCCGAGCCTGGAGGTTGTTGGCATGTCGGCGTCGTTTGGATTCCTGAGCAGCTTTCCTCCGACCCAGTGCGGGCTGGCGACGTTCACCGCCGCCCTCGAGGCGGAGATCGCAGCCGCGGGCCATGGGACGGGCGTCGTCCGCGTGCTCGAGCGGTCCGCGGCCTTCACCGGGTCGACGGTCGTACAGCACATGGTGCACGGCGAACCAGGAGCGGTGGAACGTGCGGCCGCCGCCCTCAACGCGTTCGACGTGACGGTGATCCAGCACGAGTACGGCATCTACGACGGAGCGGACGGTGACAGCGTCATCGAGGTCCTCGACCTGCTCCAGGTGCCCAGCATCGTGGTCCTCCACACCGTGCTGGTCGAGCCGACGCGGCATCAACGCGAGGTGCTCGACGCGATCGGGCGACGGGCGAGCGCGCTGGTCACGATGACTGCGACGGCGCACCGGCGGCTCATCGATCACTACGACGTCGACGACGCCAAGGTCGTCGTGATCCCGCACGGCGCCGCCGGTGGATGCGAGGGCCGCCCCCAACGACCAGGTGGGCCGGGTCCGCTGATGCTGACGTGGGGTCTCCTCGGACCCGGCAAGGGCATCGAGCGGGTCATCGAGGCGCTTCCATCGCTTCGGGACCTCGTGCCTCGGCCCCACTACCTGGTGGTGGGTGAGACGCACCCGAAGGTGCTGGAACGCGAAGGTGAGGCCTACCGAGATGGGCTGGTCGCACGCGCCCGCGCCCTCGGCGTCTCGGACATGGTGACCTTCCAGTCCCGCTACCTCGACGTCGGTGCGCTGAGCTCGCTGGCGGCGTCGGCCGACGTGGTGATCCTGCCGTACGACTCCCACGAGCAGGTGACCTCCGGCGTGCTCATCGAGGCGGTGACGGCGCATCGGCCGGTCATCGCCACGGCGTTCGCGCACGCTGTCGAGCTGCTGGCTTCGGGAGCCGGCATCGTCGTCGACCACGACGATCCGAGCGCCATGGGCGCCGCCATCCGCCTCGTGCTGTGTGAACCCGCGCAGGCCGCCGGCATGGTCACGCGGGCGGCCGCGCTGGCCCCGGACCTCCTGTGGTCGGCGGTCGCCGCCCGCTACCGCGCGCTCGCTGACGACCTCGTGACGGCTGGTGCCTCGGCAGCGTTGACGTGAGCACGCCCGAGGTCACCTTCGAGCACGTGCAGCGGCTCAGCGACGACGTCGGCATCTTCGAGCACGCCGAGGTTGCGACGCCCCGGCGACACCTCGGATACTGCCTCGACGACGTCGCCCGTGGGCTTGTCGTGGTGGCCCGCCAACCGAACCCGACGCCATTGCTCGGCGACCTCATGGACCGCTACCTCGCCTTCGTAGTTCGCGCACAGGCCCCGGACGGCCGCTGCCACAACCGCCTCAGCATCGACCGCCGCTGGACGGACGAGGCCGGTGTCGACGACTGCTGGGGACGAGCGCTGTGGGGCCTGGGAACCGCGGCCGCCCGCGCCGGCGACGACACCGTCCGGCGTCGCAGCTCGGACGCGTTCGCGCTGAGCGCACGGTGGCGGTGCCGCCACCGGCGATCGATGACGTTCGCCGCGCTCGGCGCCGCGGAGGTCCTCACCGCCGCGCCCAACGACCCTGCCGCCCGGGCGCTGCTCGGCGCCGCCGTCCGGTCCATCGGACGCCCGACCGGCAGCCGCTCGTGGCCATGGCCGGAAGCCCGCCTGACGTACGCCAACGCCGCCCTGCCCGAGGTCCTCCTCGCGGCCGGGGAGCACCTCGGCGACGCTCGAGCCCTCGACGACGGCCTGCAGCTCCTCGGTTGGCTGGTCGATCTCGAGACAAGGGACGGCCACCTGTCAGTGACCCCGGCCGGAGGCTGGTCGCTGGGAGAGCACCGTCCCGCCTTCGACCAACAGCCGATCGAAGTGGCAGCACTGGCCGACGCGTGCTCCCGCGCGCAGCGACTGTGCGGCGATGTGCGGTGGGCCCAGACCGTGGATCGGGCGGTCGGCTGGTTCCTCGGCGACAACGACGCCGGGATCGCGCTCTACGAGCCCACCACCGGAGGCGGCTGCGATGGTCTGCACCCGAACGCTCGGAACGAGAACCAGGGTGCCGAATCGACGTTGGCCATGATCGCCACGTTCCAGCACGCTCGCGCACTCGTGCACTCGTGAGGCCGACAGCAGCCATCGACGTCCGCCGCAGCGGCCAACGGCTGCGGCCCGACCCGAGTCGGGTGCTGGCCAAGCTGTTCATCCCGGGTCAGGAAGGAGCGATCGAAGGCGAGTCCCGGGCCGGCTCAGTCGTCGCGCGCGTGTTGGAGCTCGATGACGACGAGGCGGCAGCGACGCTGGCCGAGGTCGAGGCCTCCTTCGCGGGTCGGCACACCGATCTCGACGCCACGCTGGATGAGCACTTCGAGCTGGTCTCGCACCGGATCGAGCAGCCGGCCGGGCTGTCCACCGCACGACGCCGGCTGGTAGGCGCCTACTTCACCCAGGAGTACGCGATCGAGAGCGCGGCGATCTGCAACCCCTCCATCGTGCTCCACCCGGACCAGAGCGAGCTCGGTCCAGCCGACGCGCGCTTCGTGATGAGCCTGCGGGCCGTGGGTGAAGGCCACCGCTCTTCGATCGAGTTCCGCACCGGCGTCATCACCTCCGGATCCGAGCTCCGCTTCGACGCGGCCGGGGCGCACCTGTGCACAGGACGCGCTGGTCGATGTCGCTACCGGCGGGACCTGTTCCACCGGGTGTTGCGGTCGCTCGGCGACGACGGCACGAGCGCGGCGTTCGTCCTCGACTCGTTGCCGGACCCGTTCACCGGCGACGAGCTCGAAGAGGCGCTGGGCGCTCTGCACGACCAGCTGGTCACCCGTCGCGGTGCGACCGAGACGATCGACCGCATCCGCTGGGTTGCCGCTTCCAACTACGACGTTGCCTTCCCGGTGGCTTCCTCCATCTCCGAGCGGGTCCTCTCGCCGACGGCGCCTCTCGAGAGCCACGGGATGGAGGACGCCCGCTTCGTCCGCTTCGTCGATGACGACGGCACCTCCACCTACTACGCGACCTATACCGCGTACGACGGGACCCACGTCCCATCGCAGCTCCTGACGACCGTCGACTTCCGCACGTTCACCAGCACCCAGCTCACCGGACGAGGAGCGCGGAACAAGGGCATGGCCCTCTTCCCCCGCCGCATCGGTGGCTGTTACGTCGCGCTCTCACGATGGGATCGGGAGACCAACGCCATCGTGACGTCCGACGACCCAACGATCTGGGACGACCCGGTCGCCCTGCAGCGGCCGGCCGAGCCGTGGGATCTCATCCAGCTCGGCAACTGCGGGTCGCCGATCGAGACGCCGGCCGGCTGGGTCATGCTCACGCACGGCGTCGGACCGATGCGCCGCTACGCCATCGGGGCCGAGCTGCTCGACCTCCACGACCCCACCCGCGTCATCGGCCACCTGAGGCAGCCGCTGCTCACACCGGCCGAAGACGAGCGCGACGGCTACGTCCCGAACGTCGTCTACTCCTGCGGAGCGATGCTGCACGGCGACACCATCGTGCTCCCCTACGGGATCTCGGACGCCAACGTCGGCATCGCCACCATCCCCCTGGACCAGCTCCTCGACCGGTTGAGCGTCGCGGCGAGGTCTCGGTGACGCCGTCGGGGACCTCCGGGGTCTCCCCTGGTCAGCCCTAGCCGCAACCGCTTCCAGCCGAGTACCTTCGAGTTGGGTGCTTGACCAACCCAACGGGACTCCGGCTGGGCGCCGGGTCGGACTGGGGTCTTCCACGGAGGCGACGACCGCCGTCCGCATGCGACCGTGCTCCTGGTCGCCTTCCTCGCCGACCTGCTCTCCTTCCTGCAGAGCGAGGCGCACCCCGGCCACGAAAGAGAGGTCATCATGAAGATCGTCGTCGTCGGCGGCACCGGGCTCATCGGCTCGAAGCTCGTCAGGAACCTGCAAGCGCACGGTCACGAAGCCGTGCCCGCTTCACCTGACACAGGCGTCAACACCCTCACCGGTCAGGGTCTCAGCGAAGCCTTGGCCGACGCGGACGTTGTCGTCGACGTGTCGAACTCCCCGTCGTTCGAGGATGCGGCGGTGCTCGAGTTCTTCGAGACGTCGACGCGGAACATCCTCGCCGCGGAGGCAGCGGCCGGCGTGGGGCACCACGTGGCGTTGTCGGTCGTCGGGACCGAACGGCTCGCCGACAGCGGCTACATGAAGGCGAAGAGGGCGCAAGAGAAGCTCATCACCAGCTCCGGCCTCCCGTACTCGATCGTGCACGCCACGCAGTTCTTCGAGTTCGCCGCCCGCATCGCCGCCGACGCGACGGACGGCGACACGGTCCGCGTCCCTCCGGTGCTCATCCAGCCGATGGCCGCTGAGGATGTTGCCGCCGCGGTGTGCGACGTGGCGCTCGCTGCTCCGCTGAACGGCATGATCGAGATCGGCGGGCCCGAGCCGTTGCCGTTCGACGAGTTCGTGCGGAAGGCGTTGCGCTCCGTCGGGGATCAGCGCGTCGTGGTCGCCGATCCTGAGGCGCGGTACTTCGGGGCCCGGCTGAGTGAGCGCGCCCTCGTTCCGGGGGAGGGCGCTCATCTCACGGTGACCCGATTCGACGACTGGCTCGGTCAGCAGCCACCAGGACGGTGACCAGTCCGATTGCTCCAGGGCACCGCCCGATGGTGCGAAGGGACCACCGTGTCGATCCGGCGGTGGCACACGAGGTCGCCGCCGCCTACCTCGACGCGTCCAGTAGGCGCGATCCGCTGACCATGGCGGCGTATGCCGATCTCGTCACCGAGACGGACCGGCTCTTCCGGCGGGTCACCTCCCCTGATCAGCCTGACCCGGTGCGGGTGGTCTTCACGAGGTGTCCGACGCCCTATGGGGATGCCGAAGAGCTCATCGGATCCGTCACCAACCATCGAGTGCTCGAGGTCACGACCGTTGCCGCCGACGCCGATCGTCGCCATCCGCTGATGGACAACGAGCCGGGCGGGGCCTATGACCGTTTCCGTGCCGTCCACGACATCCTGGGCCACACCCGAATGCGGCTGGGCTTCGACCGAGACGGCGAGTTCGCGGTCTGGTTGGCCCAGGAGCGACTCCACGGCCGACTCGCGCGCCGGGCGCTGGCCACCGAGCTCCACGGCCAGCACAGCGTGTGTTGGACCACGGGCCAGCTCGCCGAGCTCAAGGCGGTCCTCCTCGAGCCCGAGCTCGTGCACAGGACCCGTCGCCTGGGTGCCGGGCCGACGCATGCCACTCGATGCGATCGTGATCCCCATCACGCCCACCATCAGCGAAGGAGACCTCACGCATGAACAGCCCACCTGACAGGGACCCGGACCGTCAGCTCCACTTCCTGCTCGAGTTCCTCGACGAGAACGCGTCGATCGACGGCGACGTCCTGGAGATCAGCAGCCACACCTGGGCGATCCACGGCGAAGTCCCTGTCGACGGCGAGATCCTGATGGCCGAGTTCGAGACGTACGACGAAGCGAGGAGCATGCTCGACCAGGTTCGCCGCAGCACGGGCCCGTCGAGCGACACCTGACCACTGGAGCCCCGGCCACCAGCTCCTGCACGTCGACACACGCCCCAACTGCCCCGACCTCTGATCGAGCGACGACCTCCCGGCTCTCCTGATCCGACCTTCTGGCACCCGTTCAGACCCGAAGGCTGCTCAGCCGAGTGTTCAGCTGCTCCAAGCGGGGCAGCGTCCGCCTGAGCTCACGCCGTGAGCCGATTCCCAGCTTCGTGTACACCTTGCTGAGGTGGTATTCGACGGTTCGGGGGCTGAGGAAGAGCTCGGTGCCGATCTCGGGGTTGGACCGTCCCTCTACCGCCAGGCGGGCGATCTGCGCTTCCTGCGGGGTGAGGTGGGCACTCGCGTCAGCGGCGCGCGGGCGGACGGTCTCGCCAGTCGCGAGGAGCTCGCGGTGGGCCCGCTCCGCGAACGCCTCGGCTCCCATGCCGTGGAACATGTCGTAGGCGGCTCGGAGCTGCTCGCGGGCGTCGCGCCGTCGGTTCTCGCGTCGCAGCCACTCGCCGTAGTTCAGGTGAGCGCGTGCCCGATGCACGACGATCCGGGTGCGCCCGAGCCGCTCGAGCGCTTCGAGATGGAGAGCCTCGGCAGCGGTGCTGGACGCGATGAGCGCGCCTGAACGGGCCAGCATGCCGAGTGCCCAATCGCCCCCGGCGGCGACGGTCCGCTCCTCGAGCTCGCGCAACGCCTCCGCGGCGACCTCGGGAAGGCCACCATGGGCCGCGGCCTCGATGAGCTCGACGAGCGCGAAGCCGCGCACAGCGAGCTCGTCGTGTTCGCAGGCGGCCCGGGCGCCGACCAACGCCTCGTCGTAGCGGCCGAGTCCGTTGTACAGGATGGCGGAGAAGTACTCAGCCTGACTGACGCCCCGTCCCTCGCCTCGCAGGCTTGCGTTCGACAGCGCCCAGGCCAAGTGGTCGAGCACCTTCCCCTCGTCGCCGCGCCACACGTCGAGCAGGATGGAGGCGTACCCCAACGGTGCGTAGCCGGTTGCGGCGGTGATGGAGTCGGACTCTTCGATCAGGGCCACAGCAGCGCTGAACTCTCCAGCGTTGATGTGCACGCCGGCGCGGTACGCCAGGGCGATCGGGAGCTGTTCAAGGGCTCCCGCGTCTCGTGACCGACGAAGTGCGCGCGTGGCGAGCTCATCGAGCAGGACGTCGTCCCACAGCTCCGCAGCGAGGAGCCATGCCAGCCAGAACCACCGAGAGCTTTCAGCGTCACCGTCGTCAGCGTGGCGGCGGAAGACTTCCAGCGCGCTCTTCAACGGCGCTGCCGCGGCGTGGTATCCGTCCGTGAACCTCCTGGCGACGCCGTCCAACAACAGATCGATCGGGTCCGGGCGAGCTGGCAGCGCCGACGCGGCACGGGCGGTCTCGGCGATCTCGGCGAGTGTGGGGTGAGTGCTGAAGCGTCCGGCGAAGATGGCCGCGCCGAGCGCTTCGAGGTACACCACGCGTGCCAGTCGGTCGTCGAGGGGCTCGAGGCGCGTCGCCGCCTCGAGGAACAGTGGAGGGGCGTCGCGTCCCCGATTGCGGGCAAAGACGATCTGGGCCCGCAGCCGGGCGAGCTGGGCCTGCAGAAGGTCATCGAGCGGGCCGATCTCCGCCGCCGCCATCAGCGCATCGGCGGCGTCGTAGTCGGCGGCCTCGAACTTGGCCTGTGCTGCCGCGACAGCTCGTGCGGACCGCGCGCCCGGGTCAACTGTGAGCCTGAGCGCCTGCTCCAGAAATGCCGCCGCGGCGGCGACACCACCACGGCTCCTCGCGCGCTCGGCGGAGCGCTCCAAGTCAGCTGCGACGTCCTCGTTGAGCTCGGCCGCCGCGTGCGCCCGATGCCAGGCGCGCCGATCGGGCTCTACCTGAGGGTCCGTCACCTCGGCGAGCGCCTGATGAACGGCGTGCCGGTCAACGACACTGCCCGCCCGGTAGGCCGCGGAGCGGACCAGCGGGTGGCGGAACCGGACCCGGGCACCGAACTCGATCAGCCCTTCTTCTTCAGCCGGCGACCGAGCGTCGGCCCCGATGCCGAGCCGCTCGGCGGCGCGCTGGAGGAGGATCGCATCGCCCATGGGCTCGGCGGCCGCGATGAGCAACAGTCGCTGTGTCTGCTCCGGGAGCGATCGGACGCGCGTGAGGAAGCCGTATTCGATCTGTCCTGCCAATGGTCCCGTACCGGGCACGGCGAAGCCACCGGCCAGCTCGCCCGCGGTTGAGCCGCGAGGCAGCTCCAGGAGGGCGAGCGGGTTGCCGCGGGCCTCGTCGACGATCCGGTCTCGGACTCGCTCGTCCAGTCGCCCGGGAAAGACCGAGTCGAGTAGCGCCCGAGCCTCGCCGTCCGCCAGGCCACCGATCTTGCGTTCCGGCAGGCCCGCCAACGCCCGCGGGGCGCCCGACTCGCGCACGGCGAACACCAAGGCGATGGACTCCGCCAGGAGCCGGCGCGCGACGAACGCGAGGATCTGCCCGGAGAGCTGGTCCAGCCATTGCGCGTCGTCGACCAGGCAGACGAGCGGCCGCTCCTCGGCGGCGGCCGACAGCAGGGTGAGCACTGCCAGACCGACCAGGAAGCGATCGGCTGGCACACCGGCGGCCAGACCGAACGCCGTGCTGAGGGCGTCACGCTGCGGCCCGGGCAGGTCGTCCATCCTGTCGAGGATCGGCACGCACAGCTGATGCGCGCCCGCGAAAGCAAGCTCGACCTCTGATTCCACGCCTGCCGCGCGGATGACGCGGCACCCGGAGGCGGTCCTGGCCAGGTACTCCACCAACGCGGTCTTGCCGATCCCCGGCTCACCGCGCAGGACGAGCACGCGGCTCCGATGGGCGCGAACGTCTGCCAGCACGCGATCCAACGCCTCGCAGTCACTGCGCCGACCGACCAGGCCGGCCGATGGATCGCTGTTCAACACCCCTCGCACCACCCGGTGAGACGGCCGACCGTGGCGATGGTCGCCGCTGGCGGCCTCTCGTCGACGCTATCCCGACGAGTGGCGTTGGCAGAAAGAGCGCCAGCGAGCCGTGGCCGTCACGGCGCGGGCCCTCCGCAGTGGCGCGCACGAGCGCGACGCCGCCACCCTGGGTCGTGAGCGGAGGCCGCCGGCGAACGTCGGTACGCTGGCTCGTGCTGGGGCGTCCGCGCCTCCAGGATGTCACCTTCACCGACGAGGGCTGGAGGGTGCGATGAACCTGGCCGTGTGGGTGGAGCGCCACGGCCGCCAGCGGCCCGAGGACCCGGCCCTGGCCGACGGTGAGCGCGTGCACGCCGGCTGGGGAGCGTTCGCTGCCCGGACGGCCGGGGCGGCCGCTGGTCTGCGCGACGACTTCGGCCTGGCGCCCGGTGACCGGGTCGCCATCGTGATGCGGAACCGGCCTGAGTACCTCGAGGCGCTGTTCGCCATCTGGCACGCCGGTCTGGTGGCCGTGCCGGTCAATGCTCGGCTTCACCACGACGAGATCGCCTACATCCTCGACCACAGCGGGACGGCCGTCGCCGTGACCGACGACGACCATGCCGGCGACGTCGAGTCGCTCGTGGGCACCGTGGCTTCGCTGCAGGGGGCGGTGGTGGCGCCCAGTGAGCGGTGGGATCGGCTCACGGCGTCGTTCCCGGCGCCGCTCGTCGACCGGCACCCGGAGGATCCGGCCTGGCTGTTCTACACGAGCGGCACCACCGGACGGCCCAAGGGGGCCACGCTCACGCACCGCAACCTGCTCATGGCCACGCTCAGCTACTTCGCCGACATCGACCCGGTGATGCCGCAGGACTGCATCCTCCACGCCGCGCCGCTGTCGCACGGTTCGGGGCTCTACGGGCTGCCCCACGTGGCCCGGGGGGCGGTGAGCGTGGTGCCGCAGTCTGGCGGTGTCGACGGCGACGAGATCGCCGCCCTCCTGGGGCGATGGCCGGGGATGTCGTTCTTCGCCGCTCCCACCATGGTCAAGCGGCTGGCCGGCGACCGGGCCGTCGCCACCGCCGAGCTCTCGCACCTGAAGACGGTCGTCTACGGCGGCGCACCGATGTACCTGGCCGACCTCGAGGACGCCCTCGCCGTCTTCGGCCCCCGCTTGGCCCAGATCTACGGGCAGGGTGAGACGCCGATGACGATCACGGCCCTGTCCAAGGAAGACCACGCCGACCGGGAGCATCCCCGGTGGCGCGAACGTCTGCAGAGCGTCGGTGTCCCCCGCACCGACGTCGAGGTCCGCGTCGTCGACGACGATGACCGCGACCTCCCCGCCGACGAGGTCGGCGAGGTGGTGGTCCGGGGCGACGTGGTCATGGCCGGGTACTGGAAGCAGCCCGACGCCACCGCCGAGGCGCTGCGGGGAGGCTGGCTGCACACCGGCGACGTCGGCAGCTTCGACGCCGACGGATACCTCACACTGCGGGACCGGTCCAAGGATCTGATCATCAGCGGGGGGATGAACATCTACCCCCGGGAGGTCGAGGAGGCGCTGCTCCGCCACCCTGGCGTCAGAGCCGCCGCCGTCGTCGGCCGGCCCGACACGGAGTGGGGCGAGGCGGTGGTGGCCTTCGTGGTCGCCGCCGACGGTGCCCCTCCGCCGCCCGCCGAGGACCTCGACCGGATCTGCCTCGACCACATCGCCCGGTTCAAGCGACCCAAGGACTACCGGTTCGTCGACGCTCTGCCGACGAACAACTACGGCAAGGTCGTCAAGCGGGAGCTGCGTGACCGGCTCCGGGCCGAGGCGGAGGAGGCGGGGCCGGACCACTGACCGGCGACCTGTTAGGTTCGGCCCCTGCAAGCAGGTCGGGGGACTCGGAAGCGTGCCGCTCGACCGCGCACTGGCCGTCGCAATCCACGAACGCACGGTGAGGAGGCTGTCTCTGATGAAGCTCGCTCTCTACCTGCCGAACTTCCGCGACAAGGTGACCGTCAAGGAGCTCGAAGACCTCACCAACCTCGCCGAGGAGCTCGACTTCGACTCCGTCTGGACGCTCGACCGGATCGTCGTTCCGGAAGCGTCCGACCGTCAGGAGCTCCAGTACCCGTTCGGCATGATGACCGAGTTCCCGAAGGCGTTGCCGGTGGCCTCGCGCGGCGAGTGGCTCCAAGGGTGGCCGTTGATCCCGTGGCTCGCGGCGAAGACGACAACGGTGCGAATCGGCATGAGCATCACCGACACGCCGTACCGCGCACCCGGCGTGCTGGCGGCGGAGATCGCCACCGTCGACCACCTCTCGAACGGCAGGGTCAACGTGGGTGTCGGATCCGGATGGATGCCCGAGGAGTTCGCCGCCGCGAGCGCCTCGCACATCTTTCCCAAGCGGCACACGCATGTGCGCGAGACGATCGAGATCATGCAGGGGATCTGGACGAACGACCTCTTCGAGTACCACGGCGAGTTCGCCGACTTCGACCGGTGCGGGTTCGGCGCAAAGCCGCTCCAGAAGCCGCACCCGCCGATCTTCTTCAGCGGGCTCAAGGACCCGAAGCGCTCGGCCGACCGCATCGCCAAGTACAACTTGGCGGGCTGGATCGGCATTCAGGACACGCCCGACGAGCTCCAGCAATGGCGCGGCGCGATCCAGCGCGAACTCGAGGCGCTGGGTAGCTCGCGCTCGATCGACGATCTCGAGATCTGCAGCATGATCTGGTTCGTCATCACCGAGGAGGAGACGGATCAGACACCGTTGGGCAAGGGCAGCAACCTGCTGGCGGGAACCGCTGCCCAGATCACCGACATGCTCAAGCGCTACAAGGAAGCCGGGCTGACGATGCCGCTCCTCTGGCCGCCGTTCCAAGACGTGCCGGTGGCGAAGACGCTCGACGACCTCAAGCAGCTGAAGGAGGAGATCATGCCCAAGGTCGACGCGATGTAGCCGCGCCGGTCAGTCCTCGAGCGCCGCCTGCTCGCGCGGGCGCGCCGGAGGGC
>JBKPRL010000064.1:0-3544 GCA_046734535.1 bacterium
CGAGCACGCCGTGATCCTCGAGCGGATGCGCGCCTTCCACGAGCGCTACGACGTGATCGTCGGCGCGGTCAACCAGGTCCCGCCGTTCCCGGCCGACCTCGCCTGGCCAGCCGAGGTCGACGGTGTGCCCCTCGAGACCAACCTCGACTGGATGCGCTCCGCCTACTGGTACTCGGTCACGTTCCAACCCGCGCTGTCGGTGCCGGCCGGGTTCACCCCTGACGGGCTCCCGGTCGGCGTCCAGATCGTGGGCCGGAGGCGCGAGGACCTGGCCGTGCTCCAGGTCGGCTACGCCTTCGAGCAGGCGACGGGCGTCGGGCGGATCCGACCCCCCATCGCACTGTCGTAGCGCTCCGGCGATCGAAGACGGGCGTGAGCGCCTGTCCCGGTGCGTCCGGTTTTGCCGGCGCACCGCAGCGTGGCTCGATGGATTGCCGAGCGAAGCGAGTAGGAGCCGGCCGAAGCGGAGCGGAGGATGGCGACGAAGACACGGCCGACGAAGACACGGCCGACGAAGAACTAGCGCACGTGGTAGGGGCGCAGCCCGTCGGCGGGAACAGTGCCCAGCCGGCCGGCCTGGAAGTCCTCGACGGCCTGGACCAGCTCAGCCCTGGTGTTCATCACGAACGGGCCGTACGCCGCGACCGGCTCCCGGATGGGGCGTCCGCCGAGGAGCAGGACGTCGAGCGGCTGTGACACGCCGCCATCCAGCGTGACGACGTCGCCGGGGCCGAAGACCACTAGCTGTCCGGACTCGATCGGTCGCCGCTCGGTGCCAGCGGTGCCAGCACCGGCCAACACATAGGCCAGCGCGTTGAACTCGGGCGGCCATGGCACCGAGAGCCGGGCGCCGGCGGCGATGGTGGCGTGGGCGACCGAGATCGGCGTGTGGGTCGAGCCCGGGCCCTCGTGACCAGCCACGTCGCCGGCGATCAGGCGCACCAGCGCGCCGCCGTCCGGCGAGCTGAGCAGGGTGACCTGGTCGCCCTCCAGGCTCTGGTACCGGGGTGCGGTCATCTTGTCCTTGGCGGGCAGGTTGACCCACAGCTGGATGCCGTGGAACAGACCACCGCTGATGACCAGCTGCTCGGGGGGCGTCTCGATGTGCAGGATCCCGCCGCCCGCGGTCATCCACTGCGTGGCGCCGTTGGCGATGACGCCGCCGCCGCCGTGTGAGTCCTGGTGCTGGAAGGTCCCGTCGATCATGTAGGTGACGGTCTCGAAGCCGCGATGGGGATGCCAGTCGGTGCCTCGGGGCTCGCCCGGCGCATAGTCGACCTCGCCCATCTGGTCCATGTGGATGAATGGGTCGAGGTCGGCCAGGTCGACGCCGGCGAAGGCGCGATGGACCGGGAACCCCTCGCCCTCGAAGCCCTTCGGCGCCGTCGTGACCGACTTCACGGGCCGCTCGACGGCATCGGCCGCAACGGCCGGGATCTTGGGAAGTGTGAGGGTGTCGGCGGTGACAGCAGGCATGGGGATCCTCTCAACGATTGCTTGCGTGTGCAAATGTTCTCAACGCAACTTCGGTCACGGTTGTTCCCGCCGTCAGCGGTCGTAGTACGCCCTGGCCTCGGCCGGTATGCGCCGGCCGAGGATCGCACCGACCGGGATGTTCAAGATCCAGGTGAGGATGGCGAGCGACGGTGAGACGAACGCGATCGGGATCGACACCAGGAAGATGACGACGGGCGTCGAGGACGCGATCAGGCCCCAGCGGTAGGCGACGGCCGACGGGGGGTCGAGGAGCAGGTCGTGGTTACGGGCGATCCACTGCATCACCACTTCGAGGCCGGCCACAGCCGCGATGCACAGCGCGTAGAGGGCGACGGCGAGGGAGTTCCTGGCTTCATCGCCGAGCAGCGACGAGGGGAAGGGCAGGAAGGAGATGAACGCGAGGTAGGCGAGGCTGACGGCGAGGAGCGATCGGTCGATGGCCGCCAGCTTGCGGTAGAAGCGGTGATGGGCGAGCCAGAAGCTGCCGATCACGGCGAAGCTGACGAAGAACATGAGGATCTGCGACGAGTCGTCGCCGAGCGCATCCCACAGCTCGCGAGTGCTCTCCGCATGGGTGATCTTGGGGGCTTCGAGACCGACGACCTGCAGGGTCAGGGAGATCGCGTAGATCGCGTCGTTGAAGTTGGCCAGGCGGTCGAACTCCGTGGAGCCGCGAGGGCTGACACCCGGCCGAGAGGCGATGGTGAGGTCGGGGCGCGGGCGCGCGACGTCGTCCATCGTCCGCGGACGGTAGTTGAGCGATCCGCGCGCCGACACCGCTCAGCCCCCGACACGCACGGCTTCCGTCGGGCGACCCAACAGCAGGACGGCGGCCACCGTGCCGCTGACGGCCATTACCAGGGCGGCGCCCGCGTAGGCGAGCGGGACCCCTGCCGAACCCGCGACGACCGCGCCGCAGGCGGCGCCGAAGGGCTGGCCACCCCAGGCGATCATGCGGCCGAGCACGTTGACGCTCGAGCGCAGGTCGTCGGGCGCGGCGAGCTGGCGGTACGTGATGCCCACGTTGATGGTCGTGGCGATCGACCACGAGAACACGGTGAGCAGGAGGGCGGCGGCGACCCATCCCGATGCGAGGGCCAGCCCCGTCGCCACCACCGAGGAGAGGAGCAAGGTGGTCGGGGTGAGCCAGCGGACCCGATACGTGCGGAACAGCCGTGCGAACACCACGCCGGCCACGAGCGCGCCGACGCCCGTCGCCCCGTACAGCAGCCCGATGCGAGCATCCTTCTGCGACAGCCCCAGCTCCGTCACGCCGTAGGGGACGAGCAGGCCGAGCACCGCGCCGAAGGCGAACGAGTTGCCGAAGCCCACGCCGATCAGGGTCGCCACGGTCCGGTGGCCCCGCACGAAGCGCAGCGCTCGCTTGACCTGCGCCATGAGCGGCAGCCGATCGCCCGCCGGCGGTGACCCGGTCCGGAAGCTGCTGCGTATGGTCGACTGCAGCGCGGCGGCGACCAGGAAGCTGGCCGAGTCGACCGTGACCGCGTTGGCCGCTCCGATCGTGGCGGCCAGTGCGCCACCGATGACCGGCCCGGCGATGTCTGCACCGGAGGCCAACGCCGACAGGAAGCCGTTGGCCGCCGAGAGCCGCTCGGGCCCGACGAGCGCGGGCACGGCACCGAAGACGGCGGCGTCCGAGAACACGAACGCCGTGGCCGACAGGAGACCGACCACGTACACCTGCGCGACCGTCAGCATGCCGAGGGCGTGGGCGATGGGGATAGTGGCCACGAGCAGGCCTTCGGCCACGTTGCCGCCGATGATCAGGAATCGCCGGTTGCCCTGATCCGCGATCGGTCCGGCGATGATGCCGAAGAGGAGGTAGGGGATGACGCGCACGGCGTACAGCGCGCCGGTCTGGGTGATCGAGCCCGTCGCCTCGAACACGACGAGCGGTAGCACGATCGTCGTGACGGCGCTCCCCACGAGCGAGATCCCCTCCGCGCTGGCCCAGCGCACGAAGGCCGGCTCGGTCCGCAGCGCGTGCGACCGGGTCACGCCGGCGGACGTCGGTCGGAGCCCAAGG
>JBKPRL010000065.1:0-30291 GCA_046734535.1 bacterium
CGGCACCAACGCCCTCTCGCAGCTCTGGCTGTTCATCGTCTTCCCGCTGATCGGTGGCGCGGTGGGGGCACTGGTCTGGCTGATGATCGACGAGGCCCGCCTCGAGGACACCATGTTCGCCGAGATCCCGGGCGCGACCGAAGTCCGCGACGCGGCGGACAAGCTCGACGACACCGTGAACGACTAGTTCTGCGTCGCCATCCTCCGCTGCGCTTCGGCTGGCTCCTACTCGCTGCGCTCGGCAACCCGTCGAGCGCCGAGGCGGTACGCCGGCCAAGCCGGACGCACCCGGCCCGGCATTTCGGTCTTCGTCGGCGTCAGGTCGGCGGCGCTGGGATCCGGTGAAGCTCGGCGGCGAGGTGGTGGGTGAGGGGACGGCCGACCGCGGCCATGCGGACGGTGTAGCGCAACAGGTCGCCGTCGACCTCGAACGACCGCTCGACCGCGCTGACCTCCTTGGCCGTCGCGGTCCTCGAAACCGACGACGAGCGAAGATCCAGGCGCTGGCCGTCGAGCGAGCCCTCGTCGACCTCGACGATCCCGGTCGGGTGGGCGAGCACGAGCTCGACCCGGCCAGAGCCGGTCACCCGCCAGTAGCCGGACTCGGCGTGAAGAGGAAAGCCGTCGGGCACTCGGGCCGTCCGCTGCCCGTAGGCGAGGAAGGGCTTGCCGACGTGGCCGAAGGTGATCGTCTCGGTGTAGGCGAAGTCGTCGATGGTCGGATAGCTCCCCTTCCCCTCACCGCTCCAGCTGCCGAGGAGGAAGCCCAGTGGCTCGATGTCGGGGTGCAGTGCGGGCGCCACCGCCGGTGACGGTAGCCCGGACGCGCCGGCCGGTCCGCCGGGAAGTAGGCAGGCGAGATCGCGCCATGGGCGATGCGAGGTTTTCCCGCTTCCGAACCAGGCAGGTCCGCTTACCGCCGGACGCAAGAAAGAGGGCCGGTCCCGCAGGACCGGCCCTCTCGGATGCTGCGAGCGTCAGGCGCTCAGAAGTCCTCCATGCCCCCACCGGGCATGGCCGGGGCTTCCTTCTCGGGCTTGTCGGCCACGACGGCCTCGGTGGTGAGGAAGAGGGCCGCGATCGAGGCTGCGTTCTGCAGCGCCGAGCGGGTCACCTTGGCAGCGTCGATGACGCCGATCTTGACCAGGTCCTCGTAGTCGCCGGTGGCGGCGTTGAGACCCTCGCTCCCGCTCAGGCCCTTCACCCGCTCGACGACGACGCCACCCTCCATGCCGGCGTTCTCGGCGATCTGCTTGATCGGCGACTCGAGCGACTTGGCGACCATGCGGGCCCCCGTCGCCTCGTCGCCGCTCAGGCTGTCGGCCGTCTTGAGCACGGCCGCCTGCGACCGCACCAGAGCCACGCCACCGCCGGGCACGACACCCTCCTCGATGGCGGCCTTGGTGGTGGACACCGCGTCCTCGATGCGGTGCTTCTTCTCCTTGAGCTCCACCTCGGTGGCGGCGCCGACCTTGAGGACGGCCACCCCACCCGACAGCTTGGCCAGGCGCTCCTGCAGCTTCTCCCGGTCGTAGTCGGAGTCGGTGTTCTCGACCTCGGCCTTGATCTGGTTGATCCGGCCCTTGATGTCGTCCTGGACGCCGCCACCCTCGACGATGGTGGTCTCGTCCTTGGTGATGATGACCTTCTTGGCCTGACCGAGCAGATCGAGCGTCACGTTCTCCAGCTTGAGACCCACCTCCTCGGTGATGACCTGGCCGCCGGTGAGGATGGCCATGTCCTGCAGCATCGCCTTGCGACGCTCACCGAAGCCCGGGGCCTTGACGGCGGCCGAGCGGAAGGTGCCGCGGATCTTGTTCACGACGAGCGTGGCCAGCGCCTCGCCCTCGACGTCCTCGGCGATGATGGCCAGCGGCTTGCCGGTCTGCATGATCTTCTCGAGCACCGGGAGCAGGTCCCGCACCGAGGAGATCTTGGAGCCCACGAGGAGCAGGTAGGCGTCGTCCATGACGGCCTCCATGCGCTCCGGGTCGGTCACGAAGTACGGCGAGATGTAGCCCTTGTCGAAGCGCATGCCCTCGACCAGATCCATCTCCATGCCGAAGGTCTGGCTCTCCTCGACGGTGATGACGCCGTCCTTGCCGACCTTGTCGATGGCCTCGGAGATCATGGCGCCGATCTCGTCGTCGGCGGCCGAGATAGAGGCCACCTGGGCGATCTGGTCCTTGTTGTCGACGTCCTTGGCCTGATCCTTGATGGACTCGACCGCGGCATCGACCGCAGCCTCGATGCCCTTCTTCAGGCTCATCGGGTTGGCGCCGGCGGCGACGTTGCGCAGACCCTCACGGACCATCGACCACGCCAGGACGGTGGCGGTCGTCGTCCCGTCACCGGCGACGTCGTCGGTCTTCTTGGCGACCTCCTTCACCAGCTCGGCCCCGATCTTCTCGAACGGGTCCTCGAGCTCGATCTCCTTGGCGATGGAGACGCCGTCGTTCGTGATCGTGGGAGCGCCCCACTTCTTCTCCAAGACGACGTTGCGGCCCTTCGGGCCGAGCGTGACGCGGACGGCGTCGGCGAGCTTGTTCATGCCCGCCTCCAGGGCGCGACGAGCCTGCTCGTCGAACGCGATCATCTTCGGCATCAGTGTCCTCCGTTGGACGGTCGGTGTTCGCACTCTTCGTGGGTGAGTGCTAGCACTCTAACCCTGCGAGTGCTAACGGGCAACCGGAGCCCGGGTCATCCCCCCGCGACGGCCGGGATGATCGCCACCGTCTCGCCATCGGGAACCGCAGTCTCCAGGCCCTGCAGGTACCGGACATCGTCGTCGGCCACGAAGACGTTGACGAAGCGGCGCAGGCCACCTTCGTCGTCGAAGAGCCGGTCGCGGAAGCCGGGGTGGGCCGAGTCGAGGCTGGCCAGCACCTCGGCCAGCGTCGTCCCCTCCACCTGGACCTCCGACTTGCCGCCGGACATCGGGCGCAGAGTCGTGGGGATGCGGACGGTGACGGCCATGGGCGGCACGCTAGCGGCGCGGTCCCTCGCCACCACCAGCCCGCGCCGGTTGCGCCCGACAGGGCCCGCCCCCAAAACTGCTGTGATGGACCTACCCGGACGGCGGCCGTTCCACCACGACGAGTTCGCGCTCGACGACCTGGTGGCGCGGAAGGGCTCGACCACGATCTCGGTCTGCCTACCCGCCCGGGACGAGGGCCGGACGATCGGTGGGATCGTGGCCGCCATCCGCCGTCCCCTCGTCGAGGACCAGCCGCTCGTGGACGAGATCATCGTCGTCGACGACGGCTCGTCGGACGACACCGCCGCCGCCGCCATCGCGGCCGGCGCAACCGTCGTCTCGACCGCTGAACCCTTCGGCGAGCTGACGCCCGGGACAGGGAAGGGCGAGGCGCTGTGGCGCGGGCTCGCGGCGTCCACCGGCGACCTCGTCGTCTTCTGCGATGCCGACATCACCGACTTCGACACCCGCTTCATCATCGGGCTCGTCGGGCCGCTCCTCGTGGATCCCACCGTGCTCTTCGTGAAGGGGTTCTACGAGCGTCCCGACACCCACGCGCCGGGGACGGGCGGTCGCACGACGGAGCTCGTCGCCCGCCCGGTGATCACACTGCTGTTCCCGTCGTTGACCCGCATCGTCCAACCCCTCTCAGGCGAGTACGCGGCGCGCCGGACGGTGCTCGAGCGCGTGCCGTTCGTCCAGGGCTACGGCGTCGACCTCGGGCTGCTCGTCGACGTCGAGGCGCGGTGTGGCCCGGCTGCGATCGCCCAGGTCGACCTGGTCTCCCGCCACCATCGCAACCGCAGCCTGGACGAGCTCTCGCCGCAAGCGCTCTCGATCCTGCAGACGGCGTTCGCGCGCGCTGGCCTGCCCGCCAGCCGGCCGGCCACGCTGCGCCGACCTGGTCTGGCGCCCGTCACGTGCGCCCACGTCGAGCGACCGCCGCTGGCCGACCTGCTCGACGCGCGGCCACGGCGAGCGACCGCCTGACCCGTGAGGCGTGGACCGCGGGCATGCGCGACGCACCGTCCACCGCGCCAAAAAACCGAACTTGTCGCGATTCTGGCGATCACGGCGGCCGTTGGCGCGACGTCGTCGCGAAAATGGCGCGGCGGGCGGCAGGCCAGCGGCGGCGCGGCAGGCCAGCGCCGAACCGCCGAACCGCTGAATCGCCGGTGCCGTCAGGCGTGGACCGCGGGCATGCGGGACGCCCAGGGCTGCGCCTGTTCGAGCTGCGCCGCGACGCGGAGCAGCACGTCCTCCCGGCCGTAGGCCGCGACCAGCTGCACGCCGACCGGCAGGCCACCGGCCGTCCAGTGCAGCGGCAGGCTGACGGCGGGCTGGCCTGTGATGTTGAACTGCGCGGTGTACTGCAGGACCTCCTGGACCCGCCGCCCACCGAGCTCGGGGTCCGACAGGTAGCCGATCTCGGGAGGCGGCACGGCCAGCGTCGGCGTGAGGAGCAGGTCGAAGCCGTCGGCCGCCCACCACGCCTGCGCCCGCCGCGACCAGCGGTGCAGCCACGACACCGCGTCGACGTAGGCCGGCGCGGTGAAGCTCTCGCCGATGGCCCGGAAGGCGAGGTTGTCACCCTCGATGTCGTCCGGCTCGGCCGGCCGGCCGACCTCCCGCTCCCACATGGCCAGCTCGGCTGCGGTGGCGCTGGCCACGATCGTGATGAAGTGGGACAGGAAGTCGGGATCCTCGAGCGCAGCGGGATGGCCCTCCTCGATGTGGTGGCCGAGCGACTCCAGCAGGTGGGCCGCCGCGGCCACGGCCGCCGTGCACTCGGGATGGGCGGCGACCCCGGGCTGCAGCGGGTGGTCGAGGACGCCGACCTTGGTCCGGCCCGGGTCGGCACCGATCTCTTCGGCGTAGGGGCGCGTCGGGGCAGGCGCGGTGTAGGGATCGCCGGGCTCGTAGCCGGCGATGCAGTCGAGCATGGCCGCGGTGTCCCGCACCGTGCGGCTGACGACACCGTCGATGGTGGCGCCCATCCACCCCTCACCCTCGGGATCGTGGGTGACTCGCCCCCGGCTCGGCTTCAGACCGACCAGCCCGCACTCGCTCGCGGGCACGCGGATGGACCCGCCGCCGTCGTTGGCGTGGGCCATGGGGACCATGTGGGCGGCGACCGCGGCGGCCGAGCCCCCTGACGACCCGCCGGTGGAGTGCCCGGGGTTCCAGGGGTTGCGGCACGGGCCATAGGCGAGCGGCTCGGTCGTCACGGTCGTGCCGAACTCCGGGGTGTTCGTGCGACCGACGACCACCACGCCGGCGGCCAGGAACCGACGGGCGAGGCCAGTGTCGAGGGGAGCGCGGTAGTCGACGCCCTTCAGGAACCGGCTGCCGGCGTGGTACGGGTCGCCCGCCATCATCACGGTGAGGTCCTTGAGCAGGAACGGCACACCCCGGAAGGGGCCGTCCGGCAGCTGGCCCGCGGCTTCCTGCCGCGCCAGCTCGAACCGCTCATGGATGACGGCGTTGAGCTCGGGGTTGACCTTCTCGATCCGGTCGATCGCCGCGTCGACCAGCTCGGCCGGCGACACCCGGCCATCGCGGACCAGGGCGGCCTGGTCGACCGCGTCCATCGTGCTCAGGTCGTGATCGGACATCGCGTTCCCTCCACGGTCGAGCGCGCGGCCCCGCCGCGGCCCCGGCATCGTAGAGCGAGGCCGAGCCGTAGTCTCCGGCGGTGCGCGTCGTGGCGGCCACCGACAAGTTCCGAGGAACGGCATCGGCCGCCGAGGTCGCGGCGGCGGTCGCGCGTGGTGTCGCCGCGCTCGGGGGCCAGTGCGACGAGGCGCCGGTGGCGGACGGCGGCGAGGGCACGCTGGCCGCACTGGGCGGCCCCACACGCTCGACGATGGTCATGGGTCCGCTGGGCGATCCCGTCGACGCGCCGTGGCGGATGCGCAAGGGCACGGCCGTGATCGAGATGGCGTTGGCGTCGGGCCTCGCCCTCGCGGGCGGAGCGGCCGGCAACGATCCGGTGGCCGCGACCTGCCATGGCACGGGCGAGCTCATCGCCGCCGCGCTCGACGGCGGGGCCGAGCGGATCATCGTCGGCATGGGCGGCTCGGCCACGACCGACGGCGGCCTCGGTGCGGTGCGGGCGATCTGGGGCGTCAGCCGCCTGCGGGGGATCGACCTGATCGCCGCGTGCGACGTTCGGACCGGCTTCGTCGATGCCGCGAGCGTCTTCGCGCCCCAGAAGGGAGCGACCCCGGCACAGGTCGCGTTGCTCACCCGCCGCCTCGAGCGACTGGTCGACGTCTACCGCGAGGACTTCGGGGTCGATGTGGCACCGCTCGTCGGGGGCGGCGCGGCCGGCGGGCTGGCCGGCGGCCTGGCTGCGGTCGGGGGCGATCTGGTCAGCGGCTTCGAGCTGGTGGCCGAGGAGCTCGGCCTGCTCGAACGCATCGAAGCGGCCGAGGTCGTGGTGACGGGGGAGGGCTTCCTCGACGACGAGAGCTTCGACGGCAAGGTCGTCGGCGGTGTCCTCGCCCTCGCCCGCCGGACCGACCGGCCCGTCCTCGCCGTCGTCGGGGAGGTCCTGGATGGCGTCGAGCTGCCCGACGGCCTGCACGTCGTCTCCCTGGTGGAGCGCTGCGGGCGCGCGGCGGCGCTCGAGCACACCGCAGCCGCGATCGAGGAGGTCGTGGAGACCGAGCTGGCGGAGCTGGTCGGCTGACCGCCCTCGGGCGGGTCGACAGGCGGAGCGGGAGGCGGCCGCCCGACGAGCGCGCTAGTCGCTGCCCGGTGGTTCGGTGGTCGCGGCTCCCGCGACCGTGGTCTCGGGCGCCGCACCCGGCTGGACCGGCGGGGTGACCGTCACGCCGCCGGCCTTGTCGGCGCCGAGCAGCACGAGGATGTTGGCGTCACCGATCTTGGTCGGATCGGCCAAGGGCAACGCCGGCGGGAACAGCCCGCTCGGCGCGAGGCCGAGTGACGTCGCGACGAGGCCGGCCTGCGCCTCGAAGCCCGGTTGGTAGTAGACCGCGCTGGCCTGGTACTTGGCGTTGGCGTCGGTCGGCGTCAGGTAGGTCGCCGTGGGGAACGCACCTTGCAGCGCGGTGGTCGTCGAACCGGCCAGACCCTTCACGCCCGCTCCGTTGGCCACAAGGATCTTGGCCTGCGACATGTCGGCGGCCGGGACGGTGGACGACGTCGTGCTGTCGGGCGAGGTGTCGACGGGCTGGGTCGTGGCCGATCCGCTGCCACCCCCACCGTCGCCGGAGTCGTCGCTGATCTTCTTCAGGATGAACAGCCCGAGCAGCGCGGTGACGACGACGAGGACGACCGTGATCCCCGTCGACGTGCCACCGGGCCGGGCGGGGGTTCGGCCAGGCGACGAGCGCCGTTGGTTCACCGACCAACCTCCTGGTAGCGAGCCCGGCGAGCGCGATCCTGCCGCCGGCGGAGGCGATGCACGACGAGGCGATCGTGAGCGAGCGCATCGGTCAACGGCATCGGCACAGCCTGCCTGACGACCAGGGGTGATACAAGCATCCCCCAATGCCGCCGGCGCCGGGCGCCTACCCTGCGTCGTGGCCCCGTTCCGGCACCCATCGCCGGGTTAGCTCAGCTGGTAGAGCAACCGCCTTGTAAGCGGTAGGTCGCGGGTTCGACCCCCGCACCCGGCTCGGGGTCGCCGGCCGACGCGCCCGTCTTTGCCACACTGAGGGCGATGGGTGCTCCGGCCGTCGTGCTCGCCGCCGCCGAGGCCAACGATCTCGCCTTGCTGGCGCGAGTCCTGGTCGCCGCGGTCGCCGGGTTGGTCGTCGGCTGGGAGCGGGACGTTCGCAACCGGGCGGCGGGCGGCCGGACCTTCGCGCTCATAGCCACGGGTGCCGCGGTCTTCACGGTATCCGGGGTGGCGTTCCCCGGCGAGGCCGGCCGGGTCATTGCAGGCGTGGCCACCGGCGTCGGCTTCATCGGCGCCGGACTGGTCTGGCGAGGGCACTCGAACGACGTCCACGGTCTGACGACGGCGGCCGCGATGTGGGGGATGGTCGCGGTCGGGGTGCTGGCCGGTGTCGGCCACCCCGTGCTCGCCGCCGGCGTCACCGTCATCGTCCTGCTGCTGCTGGAGACCCCGTTCGCGCCGATCATCCGGTTCGTCGACCCGAAGCGGCTCGCACATCGCTTCCGCAGCGAGATGGCCTCACGCCGCGGTGAGGACGATCGCCGCCCGAGCGACGAGCCTCCCCCGGCCGGGCTTCCGGACGGCGCCTGATCAGACGACGGGAGCGCTGGCGGCGCGGGCCTTCTCGAACCGGTCGGCCACGTCCGCCCAGTTCACGATGTTCCACATCGCCTTGACGTAGTCGGGCCGCACGTTGAGGTACTGCAGGTAGTACGCGTGCTCCCAGGCGTCGAGGACGAGGAGCGGCGCCCCCGACTGTCCGATGTTGCCCTGGTGGTCGTAGATCTGCTCGATGTAGAGGCGCTGGCCCAGCGTGTCCCACGCCAGCGAACCCCATCCGGACCCTTGCACGGTGATGGTCGCCTGGCTGAGGTGGTCCTTGAACTGGTCGAAGGAGCCGAAGTTCTCGTCGATCGCGGCCGCCAGCTCGCCGGTCGGCTTCTCACCGCCCTCGGGGCTCAGGTTCTGCCAGAAGATCGAGTGGAGCACGTGTCCGGACAGGTTGAAGGCGAGGGTCTTCTCCTGGCCGACGATGGCCGAGTAGTCGCCCGAGGCTCGCACCTCGACCAGCTTGTCCATCGTGGCGTTGAGGCCGTCCACGTAGGCCTTGTGGTGCTTGTCGTGGTGGAGCTCCAGCACCTTGGCCGAGTAGTGCGGCTCGAGCGCGCTGTAGTCGTACGGAAGGTCAGGCAGGGAGTAGGTCATGATGTGTCCTCCGGGCGGTGGGGGTGCCCCCGTTGTACCAGGGGCAAACCCCGTGGCGATCCGCGTGGCCGTGCTGCTAGAGCCCGATCGCCGCCCGCCGACCGTCCAGGATCGCCTCGTGGATCGTGCGGGGCGCGACGCAGTCGCCCGCTCGACGCGTCACGCCAGGCAACGGGGTGTCGGGTAGCCGGAAGCCGCAATCAACGACCGCGGCCGCGGCGATCACCCGCCGGGCACCGCTGAAGCGATCCTCCACCTCGACCTCCAGCGCGGCGTCCGCCGGCGTCGCTGTGCCACGGACGGCTCGGACGATCGTTCGGCGTTCGATGTCGACGCCACGCTGCTGCAGGCGCACGTTGGCCGGCGCGAGATCCCCCGTGCGGGACAGCTCGTTGCCGGCGATGTTGTCCTGCGTCACGAGGACGGCGCGGTCGCCGAGCTCCTCCGCGAGCGCGACCGCGATGGGACCTCCGATCGGGTCGAGCAGGACGACGCGCCCCTCTGCCGGAAGCGTGACGATCCCGGCGCGGACGTCGGCGACGTCGAGAACAGTTGCGTCGTCATCGATCTCGTACGGAGGATCGCCCCGCCGGCTGCCGCTGCACTGAACGACCGCCTCTCCCGGTCGTGGTGACCAGCTCGACGTCCCGAGCTCGACCGGGACAGCGAGGCGGTCGAGCTCCGTGACCAACCAGTCGACCAGCGCCCGTCCCGGTCCCGCGATCGCGGCCATGCCACCGAGCCGCTCCTGGGCCTCGACCACGCGGACGTGGTGACCGCGGTGCGCGGCCACGCGCGCCGTCTCCAGCCCGGCCGGACCACCTCCCACGACGAGTACCTCTCGCGATCGCCGGGTCGGCGTGCACCAGTCCGGGTCCTCGGTCTCCCGACCGCTCGTCGGCTCACCGACGCAGGTCACGATGGGGTTCCGGGCGTCCCTCACCTGGCAGGTCTGGTTACAGAGGATGCAGGGCCGGATGCGCTCCGGGGTGCCGGCCCGCAGCTTGGCCACGAGGTCGGGATCGGCGATCTGCGCCCTGGTCATCTCGACCGCGTCGGCGACTCGATCGTCCAGCACCCGGCCGGCCTGCCCGACGTCGACCACGGAGCCCTGGAGGACGACGGCCACCCCGCCCGGCACGGCCTGGCGGATGGCTCGGCACAGCTCGATGTTGAACCCGGGCGGTTCGTGGAAGTCGGGCCGGGTCTTCTCGGCGGAGTAGATCGCGCCCCGGACGACGACCACGTAGTCGACGACGGTGGCCAGCTCGGCGGCGATGGCCGGCGCCTGGTCGGGGGTGATCCCGGCCCACGGGGCCAGCTCGTCGCCGGAGAGGCGCAGGCCGAGCGCTCGTCCCGGGCCGAGGACGCGGCGGACGGCGACGAGGACATCGCGGGCGAAGCGCAGCCGGTCGGTCCCCCACTCGTCGGTCCGATGGTTCGTCAGGCCGGAGAGGAACTGCCGGATCAGACTGTGCTGGCCGGCGTTGATCTCTACCCCATCGAGGCCCGCGGCCGCCGCCAACCCCGCGGCCGCGCCGAAGCCGGTCACGACAGCGGCGATGTCCTCCGGCTCCATCCACTTCGGGACCTCGCGGCTGTTGACCTCGGGCACCCGCGACGGCGCCCACAGCGGGCGTTGCGAGTAGGCGGACGAACCCTGGCCGCCGGCGTGGCCGAGCGCTGCGACGGCGAGCGCACCCTCGGACCGGAGGGCCGTCGCGATGCGGGTCCACCCGTCGGCGCAGCGCTCAGCCAAGGGCGCCCGCTCGTAGGGCCAGTCGCTCTCGTGAACGCTGGCCTCCTCGATGACGATCGTCCCGCAGCCGCCGAGCGCTCGTCGCCGGTAGTACGCGAGGTGGCGGTCGGTCAGGGCGCGGTCGTCGTCGCCGAGGTTCGTCACGTGCGGCCCGAAGAGCACGCGGTTGGCGGCCGTCCTCGGACCGAGCCGAACGGGCGTGAGGAGCCCCCCGACGGCGGGCGCCTCCGGCATCAGCGGTAGTGGTCGGCGGCCGCGACGGCCCGCTTGCCGTACCCCCCGCCGAAGAGCACGGCGTGCACGAGCAGTGGGTAGAGCTGGTACAGCGCGACCCGGTCCTCGAAGCCCTCGGCGAGCGGCCACGTCTCCTGGTATGCCGCGAAGACCCTGGGGCCGAGACCGCCGAACAGCGCCAACATCGCGAGGTCGACCTCGCGCCGCCCGCCGTAGGCCGAGGGATCGATCAACCACGCGCGGCCGTCGTCGGCCCACAGCACGTTGCCGGACCAGAGGTCGCCGTGCAGGCGGGCGATGGGCTCAGGCGGCCCGACCAGGTCGTCGAGGACGTCCTCGATCTCGCCCACGATCTCGGCGTCGTCCAGATCGATGGCGCCGGCGTCGACCGCCATGCGCAGAAATGGCTCGATGCGCCGCTCCCAGTAGAACGCGGCCCACGTGGCGGTCGTCCGGTTGTCGAGGGGGAGCGGGCCGATGAAGCCGTCGCGGTTGAAGCCGTAGGAGGCCGCGCCGACACGGTGGAGGGCGGCGAGTCCCCGTCCGAACGCCTCCTCGTCGGTGTGGTTGCGGCCGGACTGGATCCACGGCAGCACGAGGACCGGCGGGTCGTCGTCCGGACCGTCGGCCACGGCCAGCACCTCGGGAACGGGCAGCGCGGCCGCGCCGCCGAGCCAACGCAGGCCCGCCGCTTCGGCCGTGAAGATCCCCGCCGGCGCCCCGGCCCGCGTCTTGGCGTACACGGTACGCCCGTCAGCCAGCTCGAGCCGCCACCCCTCGCCGACGTCGCCACCCCCGATCGGGTGGGACGCGCCGACCGCGACCCCCAGGGCGCGCGCGACCGCGGTCGCGACGCTCATCGACGCCCGCTCACCGAGATCCGCCTCCGGACTCGGTCCGGAAATGGTCCGGCCCCGGGCCTGGCCACCGGGCGAGCAGCGCGGGCCGTTCGGCGGCGCCACGCGCGCATCGACGTCCGCTCACTCATCCGGCTCGCCCCTCGGGCACCATGTTCTGGACGAGGTCGGCCAAGAGGCCGCGGCAGGCCGGCTCGATCAGATCGAACATGTCGGCGAAGCCGGCGTCGGCGCCGTAGTAGGGATCCGGGAGGTCGGGCGACCCTTCGGCGGCGTCCGGGTCGAAGGAGCGCAGCAGCCGAACGTGGCCGATGTCGGCCCGCTCGCCGGCCAGGCGGCGCACGTCGCGGAGGTTGTCACGGTCCATGACGAGCACCAGGTCCCAGTCCGCGAGCTCGTCTCGCGAGAGCTGGCGACCGCGGTGGACGATCGGCACGCCCCGCCGGCGGGCCTCCGCGAGGGTGCGCGGATCCGGCTGGTCACCGACGTGGTAGCGCGCGGTACCGGCGCTGTCGATCTCGATCACGTCGGACAGTCCGGCGGCTTCGACGAGCTGCGCCATGACGGCCTCGGCGGCCGGCGATCGGCAGATGTTGCCGAGGCAGACGAAGCAGACCCTGATCACGAGCGACCGACTCGGCTCAGGCAGGCCAACGGTCGCGCGCGTCGCCCGCGCGGACCCACCTCGTATCGATGGCCCTCCCCACCACGGCGAGACTAGTCCGCCAACCCGAACCTGGCCCGATCGGACCAGGCCAGCTGGACGAGCACACACCGGCCGTCGGCGACCAGGTAACCCCGTCCAGGCGTCGCCGCGACGGCTTCACGGCGCGGGAGTGTGGCCCCCAACACATCGCCGTCCAGGTCGGACGTGGGCCGCAGGAGCAACCCACAGCGCTGCCGCCGCAGCGCCTGCGTCCAGTGGCCGTAGGCCGAGCGCAGCACGTCGATCCGGCCAGCCGCGACGACGGTGACCTCGGACCGCCCGCCTACCAGTCGAAGCAGGATCGAGTCCGAGTCGTCGACCAGCTCTGCGTCGTCGACGACGAGCACGGTGCGCAACTGCGCGTCCGTCCCGCGAGGACACGGTGTCGACAACATCGCGGCCAGCTCGTCCGGCCCCGCGACCTGCTCCGCGCAGTGCAGGTCTCGCAGGGGTGAGCGCCGCGGGGTGAGGGTGACGATGCGGGCGGAGGGATCGGCAGCGCGAACCTGGTGCGCGAGAAGCACGAGCGCGGACGATCGGCCCGACCGAGCGGGGCCCGCGACGAGGACGTGCTCACCCGGGTGCAGCTCCATGCGGCACACGTCGAGGGTTCTCCCGTCGAGCCCGATCGGCAGCGACCAGATCGACCGCGCTTCACCACTCGACGTCACCGACGCCAGGCTCGGCTCGGGCAGGTGCTGCACAGCGACCCGCTCGGGCAGCCGGTCGACAGGTGGTGCCACCCCGAGGCCGGGGTGCGCCGGCCAGCTCGCCACCACGCGAGCGACGGCGTCCGAGGGGTCACCGACCTCCGCCATCTGCACGTCGAGGCCAGAACCGGCGACGACGGCCCGGCCCCTCGGCAGGTCGGCAACGGCGGCGGGTCGCAGCCCGAGGACCAGCGCATCGGCCGGATCGCCCAGCCGGAAGACCAAGCGCTCGCCCACCGCGCCCGAGACGGCCAGCGGCAGCGCTCCCGGCCGCTCGACCGTCGCCGCCACGACGATGCCCACGGCCGGACCCTCGACCAGCACCCGGTCGAGACGGTCGGCCACCTCGCTGCCCAGCCGCTCGGCGACGACCTGCCGCCATGTCGCGAGGCCGTCGACCACGACGAGGACCGGTGGCATGCCATCGGCGCGACCGTCGAGCCGGGAGGCCAGCCGGTCGACGAGCCGGGCCACCCGCTCGTCGTCGGTCCGAGCGATCACCGCGCCGACGTGGTGCAGGTCGGCCAGCGCATCGGGCAATGCGCCGCCGTCGACGACGTAGACGTGGAGCTCGGACGGTGGCGCGCTCGTCGCCGCGGCGAGCACGGTCGTCGTGAGCGCTGTCGTGGTGCCGCTGCTCGCCCCGCCGATGCACAGCAGATGACCGGTCGCGCGATCCCACTGCCACGGCGGCTGCGCCTGATGGTCCGGATCGTCGAGCAGCCCGGCCGCGCCGGCGGGCAGGTCCTCCCACCGCAGCGTGGGCGCCAGCGGCGGGAGCCAGGGCCGGTGGCGATCTCCGGCGCACTCACCCGCCGCGGCTCCGGCGACCGCGTCGACGAGCACGTCGAGCGCGGACGGTCCCACCGTGGCCATGTCGTCGGCGACGGCGGAGGCGAGCTCGTCGAGGAGCGCGACGGTGACCGGCGGGGCGCCCCGGCTCACGCCGCCGGTGGCCGACGCGACCTGCGCCACCACACACTCTTCCGGGCCGAAGCGCATGATGGCCCGCCCCGGCCGGTGCCGGGGCAGAGAGGCCGCGTCAGGAACGCCCACGACGTCGACGGACTCGGCCGCGTCCAGCACGCGGAGAGCGACGCGCAGGTTGGTATTGGCCCTGACGTCATCGCTGATGGCCCCGGCTGGGCGCTGGGTGGCCAGGACGAGGTGCACGCCGAGGCTGCGGCCGCGCTGGGCCACGCCGATCAGCGAGGGCACGAAGTCGGGCAGGTCGTGCGCGAGCGTCGCCAGCTCGTCGACGACCACGACGAGGCGCGGGATGGGGGTCGCGCCGGCCCCCGCCCGGTAGGCGGTGAGGTCGGGCGCGCAGGCGGCTCGGAGCAGCTGCTCACGGCGCCGGAGCTCGGCGTGCAGGCTGCGCAGCGCGCGCTCGGCCAGGCGCTCATCGAGATCCGTCACCACCCCGGCCACGTGCGGGAGCCGGGCACAGGCATCGAACGCCGCCCCGCCCTTGTAGTCGACCAGCACGAAGGCCAGGTGGTCGGGCGGCGTGCCGACCGACAACCCCGCGACGAGGGTCCGCAGCAGCTCGCTCTTGCCCGCGCCGGTGGTTCCAGCGACCAGCGCATGGGGACCGTCGCGGACCAGGTCGACCTCGACCGGGCCGTCCGCGGCCACCGCCAGCCGCGTGCGCAGCGGAGGATCGGAGCCGGCGTTCTCCCACCCCCGGCGCACCTCGTCAGGGTCCAGGGCGCCGCCGGCACGGAGCAGCGACGCCAGGGGTACCGCGGACGGCAGCGCGCTTCCGGGCCCGACCTGTTCGGGATCGTGCCACCCAGCGAGCGCGAGGGCCACTTCCCGAGCCGTCCCCAGCGACGCACCAGCCGCGATCACGTGGTCATCCAGCTCGGCTCGGCCGGGCCGGTGGAGGACGGCGGTGCCGTCGGGTCGTGCGTCGATCACGACGTCGCAGATGCTCGGGAGCGACGTCACCGCGTCCGCGACGACGAGCGCGGCGGCGCGCTGGTCTCCGACGAGGAGCTCGCGAACAGGGGCGCTGCGAGCGGCCATCGACGTCGGATCGTCCACGACGAGCACGAGGTGGCGTGGGCACTCCCCGCTCGACCGGTCGCGGCCGACGAGCGATACGGGTGGATCCCCAATCGCGACCAGCCGATCACCCGAGTCGGGGTCGCGGGCGTGGGGCAGCCAGCGCAGCCATCCCGGCTCCGGCGAGGCCGGCGCCGTCACCGCGGCCACCAGGAGGTCGGCGGGACCGTGGGCGACGGTCAGCTGCAGCATCAGGCTTCGCGCCAGCGCTCGGGCGACGGCGGCCGGCCCGACGATGCCCACGACAGCACCGGGGCCGAGGTCGACGACGACCGGGATGTCGTGGAGCGAGCCCGCCGCCTCGACGATGGCCCACCACTCGTCAGGCACGGGGCCGCCGCCGGTCTCCAGTGCCGGTGGCTGCCACCGATCACCACGGCCGACGACGGCGGTGAACGCACTCGGGTCGCCGGTGCGGCGCGCCCAGAGCTGCGGACCCCCTCGTACTGCGCAGGCCACGGCCGCCGGGAGCTCCAGCGCGTCAGCTCTCAGGCGCGCCGCGACGGCCGACTGGTGGGATGCGACGTCGGCGGCGACAGCCGACCTCGTAGCGCTCGCCCGATCGCCCTCCGCCCTCCGTCGGGCCCGCCGCCGCAGGCGAGGCCAGAGCGCAGTGGCCAGCGTCCCCAGCGCACCGATCGAGCTCAGGATGAGGAGCGTCGGCTGGTGCAGCAGCAGCGACACGACGGCACCGCCGGTGAGGGTCACGACGATCGCCGCGCCGGCTGGCGAGGGCGGCGCGGGCGGCGGTGGCATGGAGGACGGCAGCCGCACGGCAGGGATAGGCGGGGGGGCCGGCGCGGGCGGCGGCCGATGGAGGCCGACGGTCCAGCCGGCCACCAGCCCGTGCCGCCGGCAGGGATCGGGCCCGCCGGGCTGTCGGGCCGCGGCATCGACGCCGACCGGCTCGATCTCGAGCACCGAGCCTCCCATCCTCAACAGCTCCCCCGGGGGGACGACGGTCGTCCGGTCGGCCACCTGTCCGCCGGCGCGGGTCGGCCGCGGCGAGCACAGGTCGGTCACCGCGACGGCGCCCTCCGGATCCACGCAGATGACGGCCTGCCGGCCGGCGATCGCCGGATCGTCCAGGATGACGTCGACCGCCCGGGACCGCCCGACGACGTGACTGCCGGCAGTGAGGGCGATCTCACGACCGGCGTCGGGCCCGGCCACCGTCCGTGCGACCACCTGCGTCGGCCCAGCGTGCGCGGCCGATGACCGGGTCTCACCAGAGGTCTCACCCTGGAGCTCACCGCCCCGGCCGTTGGCGGCCGACGAGCTCAGCACGGTCAAGATCGAGCCGCGACGCAGGCCGCTCGACCGCAACGGTCGGTCCCTCGGCACGGCACGGCCGTCGAGCTCGACGGTTCCCGCCACGCGGTCTCGGTACGGAGCCAGCGCCGAGATCGCGTCCACCAGGTCCCCGACCGTCGCGAACGGAGTCTGGTGCGTCACCTCGAGGTCGCGCTCGACCTGGTCACCGTCGCCATCGACCTCGCGTACCACCAGTTCCAGCCGCGCCCCGCCCGGGGCGACCGGCACCAGCCTCGGCTCCTCCGCCTCGCTCGCCATGCGCGGAGGATGTGCGCGAGCGCTCCGGTTCCGGAACTCCCGCACCCGGAGCCTCGACGGCCGCTCCTCGCGCGCCGACCGCCGACGATCGCGCCCGCGTGGTGAGGCCCCGGGTGAGTGGACCGGTGAGCCCCGTCCGGACCGTGGCCGGCATGGACATCGTGCGGATCACCCACCTCCCGACCACCTCGCCTGCCGGCGGGCCCCGCCGGAGCAGCGACCTCACCCGCCGGCTCAACGCCGAGTGGGACGGCATCCTGGCCGACCCGGACGTCCGGGCCGACCTGGAACGAGCGCCGATCGCCGGCCATCGTCGCCTCGACACCCTCCTTGCCGCGTGCGGCGGCGATCGGTCAGTCGATCACGACAGGGCCGACGCGCTGCTGGCGCAGGTCGTCGCCGCCGGCCTCGAAGGGCGGACGCTCGCCGTGCGACTCGTCTTGCAGCGGGCGCTCGGCTCGCTGGTCACCATCGCCGTCCGCCGCACGAACGGGCAGCCCCGACGACGAGCCCTGCTCTTCGAGGAGCTGTGCTCGACGGCGTGGATCGTGATCGGCTCGTATCCGCTGGCCCGCCGGCCGCACTCCGTGCTGGCCAACGTCGTGCGGGACGCCGAGTACCTCACGTGCGTCCGGCCGCACCGCCTGCACGACGCCAGCCACCGCGTGACCCTGCTCGAGGAGCATGTGCCCGAGGTCGGCCTCCGGGGCCGGCGGAACGAGCACGCGGCCGACGAGCTGCACGACCTCGTCGTCGGCCTCGGCGGCCCGCGTGGGCTCGTCGAGGGCGACCTGGCGCTCCTCCACGCGCTGGCTGATGGCCGGTCCCTGTCGGCCATCGCCTCGGCGCTCGGCTGCACGGACCGCACGGTCAGGAACCGCCGGCGGCGGCTCGTGACCAAGCTGCAGCAGCTCTCGGCCACGGACCTCTGACCGGACGCGGGCGCCCAGCGCGCTCAGGAGGCGAGAGGCAAGGGGGTCAGGGCCGGCCGATGCCGACGACCCGGTCCCAGCTGACCCCGGCCACCCGCACCACGTCGCCGGGATGCGTCGCGTGGACCATCTGGCCGTTGCCGATGTACATCGCCACGTGACCGATCGGGTTGTAGAAGAACAGGAGGTCGCCCGGCTGGGCGTCACCCTGGCCGACGTGGGGCAGGGAGGCGAACTGCTGGCGGGACTGGTGAGGCAGTGCCACGCCGGCCTGGCCCCACGCCCACGCCGTGAGGCCTGAGCAGTCGAACGCGACGCCAGGGATGGCCGTGGCGTACCGGTAGCCGACACCGAGCTGGCTCATCGCGGCGGCGACGGCACCCGAGGCACCGGGCGAGGGCGCCGGCACGTTGGCACCGGCGCGCGGTCCGGATGGAGCGGCCACCCGGCCGGAGGAGCGTGCCGCCGTCAGCGTCCGTTGCCCACCGGTCGCCCGGGCCGGCACGGCCGCCTGCTGCCGGGCCCGAGCCGCAGCGGCAGCCGCCTGCGCGCGCCGGTTCTGCTCCTGGACCAGCAGCGTCGCCAGCTGCCCCTTGACCTTGCTCTGGAGGTCGTTGGCCTTCTTGATCGAGGCCTCGACCTGTGCCTTCTTGTCGGCCAGCGAGCGCTGGAGGGTCCGCTTCTGCGCCTGCTTGGTCTCGAGCGCCTGGCGCTCACGCGTGGCGTCCTGGCTCACGGTCTCCAGCTCGTCGATCTTCGAGACCGACGACCCGAGCACCAGCTCCGTGTACTGCTCACGCTGCGCGGCGACGGCCGGTGCGTCGGCACCGCCGAGGACGGCGGCCACACCCTCGCCCTGCACGCCGTAGATGTACGACTGGACCGCGAAGCCCTGTACCGCGGTGCGCATCGTCGACACCTGCGCCTCGAGCGCGGCGACCCGCTTCTGGGCCGTGGCGACCTCACCGTCGACCTTGGTCAGCTCGCTCTCGACACGGTCGTACTCCGCCCCGAGATCGAACGACTGGTTCTGCAGCGAGTCGATCTGGTTGGCGATCTTCTGCGCTTCCTTGCGCTTGTCGTCGACCGGACTGGCCGACGCCGAGCGCGTGACGCCGACCGAGCTGACGACGAGGAGCGCACCCAGGATCAGGCAGCGCGGCACGAGACGGCGCGCCGGGCCGACGGCTCTCACGGACACGGAGCGTGAGGGTAGCAGAGCGTTACGGATTGGTTGCGATCCCTGCACCGCGACCGCAACAAAGCGGTCACAGAGGACGGATCCGCGGTCCGAACGTCACCCAGCGGCAGGGGGATCGCACGGACGGTAGCCGAGGCGGCTCGAGATCTCGGCGGCCCCGGCCAGGAGCGCCGCCATGGCCGCGTCGAACGTCGCGCCGACCGGCGGCTCACCGAGGAAGCCGGCGGTGAGGGCGGCCACGACCCGCCCGGCCGCGCTCCGGACGGGCGCCGCGAACGCCCAGATCCCGTCGGCGAGATCGACCGGCGACTCCGCGTAGCCCCGCGCCTCGGCCTCCCGCAGCTGCTCGAGCAGCTCGTCGACCGTGCCCGGACCCTTGCCGTTCGGCCGGGACAGGGGGCGGTCGCCATAGAGCGCGATGAGGTCGCCACGGGACCGGCCGATCAGGAGCGCCCGGCCCATCGCCGTGAGGTGGGCGGGATAGCGCAGGCCCGGCTCGAAGTCCGCCCACGCCGTCGTCGACTCCGGATGGTGGGCCCGGGAGACGATGGCGTCGGTCCCGTCCAGCACGCCGATGGCCATGAAGGCCCCGGTCTGAGCGGCCAACGAGACCAGGATGCTCATGCTCTGGCGAGCGAGCGGATCGCTCAGCAGGTAGCCGGTGCCGAGCTCATAGGACGACAGTCCGAGCCCCCAGCGACCCTCGTCCGGGTAGTAGGTGACGAAGCGCTCGTCCGCCATCACGTGGAGGAGCCGGTACGTGCTCGAGCGGGGGAAGTGGCAATCACGGGCGATGGCGCTGGCGAGGACCGGCCGCTGGTGCTTCGCGAGGTAGAGGAGGATCGTCAGGACCCGCCGGGCACTCGTGTCGGGCGCAGCGTCGGCCGCGTCCGGCCGCGAGGTACGCCGCGACGGCGTGCTCGGCGCCGTCTCGACGGCTGCAGGGGACGGGCGCGTTCGGGCAGAGCCTCGACGGCCACTGCCATTGGTCGCCATGGACGCAATCTCCTCCCTCGAACGCCGCCACGCCCGTCCGGCCGGCACGCTAGGGCGCCGGGAACGGCGCCAGTGGGCTCAGGACCGGGTTGTTGTCCACAGGATGGCACAGGAGTCGCGCGAAGTCCTGTCGCACCGGTCGGTCGCTCCGGCGCCCAGACCGGTCGCCACGGAGCGTCGCCGGTACCATCGGCGCGACGAGCCCCCACCCGCCCCCCGGTCGCGTCGCCGTCCTCCATCCCGGAGCCATGGGCGTGACGGTCGCGGCGTCGCTCATCGGCTCCGGGGCGACAGTGGTCTGGGCCTCCGAAGGTCGGTCACCGGCCACCCGCGCGAGGGCCGAGCGCACGAACCTGACGGACGCCGGCAGTCTGACCGACGCCTGCCGGCAGAGCGACGTCGTGGTCAGCGTCTGCCCGCCGGATGCGGCCGTCGAGCTCGCTCGCGCTGTCGTCGGGACGGGGTTCGGCGGCGTCTACGTCGAGGCCAACGCGATCGCCCCCGCGACAGTCGCCGTCATCGAGGGCATCGTCACCGAGCGCGGTGGAGAGCTCGTCGACGGCGGCCTGGTCGGTCCACCGGCCGAGCGTCCCGGCACCACGAGGCTCTACCTCTCCGGCACCCGGGCGGAGGCCGTGGCGAGGATGTTCTGCGGCGGCCCGCTCGAGGCCCGGGTCATCGGCGACGAGCCCGGCGCGGCCTCGGCGTTGAAGATGTGCTACGCCGCCTACACCAAGGGCACGGCAGCCCTGCTCCTGGCCGTGGTCGCAGCAGCGCAGGCCACGGGTGTGGCACCGGCCCTGTCCGCCGAGTGGGAGCGCTCGCAGCGCGACCTCCCGGACCGCCTGTCGGCGGCGGCGCGCCGGTCGGCACCGAAGGCGTGGCGCTGGGTCGGGGAGATGGACGAGATCGCGTCGACGTTCGCGGACGTTGGGCTCCCCGACGGCTTCCATCGGGCCGCCGCCGAGGTGTTCTCCCGTCTGGCCGACCTCAAGGACACGGACGCGGCGACTGCGGAGGACGTCACCGGGCTGCTGCTGGGCGACGGTCGGCAGCGCGGGCTCAGGCCGCCCGACGCGCCGGCTGCGGCTCCACGATGAGCCGGCGGGTGTGCCCGACGAGGAACTCGAGCGAGAGCACGCGGCGCAGGGTCGGCTTGGGCCCTGCCAGTGAGGTGCACTCCAACCACACGGAGCCGTCGTCGTGGGCGACCGGCGCCGTCCGCTCACCACACGCGCGGCAGACTGGGGTCCCCCTCTCGGCGTCCTCCAGCTGTTCCAGGGCCCAGGTCTGATCGAGCATCGGTCGACTCCTCGCCACCCGCGCGGCGGGCGAGCGCCTGCGGTGTCCAAACAAATACGATTCGTTCCGTATCCTACCGGCCATGGGCACCGAAGACCCTGCGCCGGCCGACGTCGCGGCCGTGACAGCGGGCACCGGAGCGGCTCGGGTCGAGGCCGCCCTCGGTCGAGGTCGCCCCCGCAGCGGCGAGGCCCATCGCGCCATCCTCGACGCCACCCGCGACCTCATCATCGAGAGCGGCTTCGCCAACCTCCGCCTCGAGCACGTCGCGACACGAGCGGGCGTGGGCAAGGCCACCATCTACCGCCGCTGGGCCTCCAAGGAGGACCTGGCGCTGGAGCTGCTGCTCGAGCTGGCCGCGCCGCACCTCGCCATCGTCGAGACCGGGGACACCCGTGACGAGCTGGTCGCCGCAGTGCGCAACGTCCTGCGGGCCCTGACGGAGACGCCCTTCGGACCGATCATCCGAGCGCTGCTGTCCCAGATCGCGATCAACCCCGCGCTCGGCGACCCGTTCCGCGCCACCGTCGTCCGGGCGAGACGGGACGAGATCGCCGCCGTCATCGCCCGGGGCGTGGCCCGCGGCGACCTCCGTCCCGATGCCGACGCCGACCTCGCCACCGAGCTCCTGGTCGGACCGGCCTACTTCCGCCTCATGTTCGGCGGAGAGCTCGGCGACGAGCTGGCCGACGAGCTCGTGGACACGCTGCTGCGCGGCTTCGCGGCGTGACCGTCGAGCCCCCCGACCGGGACACGCCTGCGGTCCCGGCTCCGACCTTGGACGGGCCGATCGATCCCGAGCTGCCGGACCCGAGCGGCCGGATCGCCGACCCCCGGGTGCTCGGGATCGTCGCGCTCGGCGGCGCGATGGGCGCGCCCCTCCGCTACGTCCTCGAGGAGCTGCACCCGGCCGGCGCGGGCGCGTTCCCGTTGACGACGTTCCTCGTCAACGTGTCGGGCGCGTTCGCGCTCGGGCTGCTCGTCGCCCTCCTGCTCGGCCGCTGGTCGAGGTCCAGGCTCCTTCGTCCCCTCGTGGCCACCGGCTTCCTCGGCGCGTACACCACGTTCTCCACGTTCGCGGTCGAGCTCGTGACGCTGGCCAAGGACGGCCACGTGCCGATGGCCGCGTCGTATGCGCTCGCCTCGCTGTCGGTCGGTCTCGCGGCGGCGGTGAGCGGACTCCGGATCGGCCGCCGGCTGGCGCCGGAGCCGGGCCGATGACCGCCTGCCTCGGCGTGATCCTGGCCGGGGCGCTGGGCGCGCCCCTCCGCTACCTGGTCGACAGCCGCGTCCAGCTCGCCCGACGCCGCTCCTTTCCGGTCGGCACCCTCGTGGTCAACGTCAGCGGCTCGCTCGTCCTCGGCCTCGTCACCGGCCTGGCGCTGTACCACGGCCTGCCTCGCGTCCCGAAGGCCGTGCTCGGCGCCGGGTTCTGCGGCGCCTACACCACCTTCTCGACGCACGCCTTCGAGACGGTGCGACTGGCGGAGGAGGGTGTGCGCCGCTCGGCGCTGGTGAACGTGCTCGCCAACCTGCTGCTCGGCACCGCGGCCGCGGCCGCCGGCCTGGCGTTGGCTGGAGTCCTCTGACCGCAGCGGCCATGATCCGGCGCCATGAGCGACACCGTGCTCGCCGCGACCCTGGTCGCCCCCTACGACCTCCGCATCCAGCGCTACCCCTACCCGAGCGAGCTCGAGCCGGGCGCCGTCCTGTTGCGGATGTTGGCGTCGGGCATCTGCGGCACGGACAAGCACACCTATCGGGGCGAGACCGAGCAGTACGTCGGGACCGAGCACGCCAGCAGCACCCCGTTCCCGATCATCCAGGGCCACGAGAACGTCGGCGTGGTGGTCGAGGTCGGCGCCGGTGGCGCGACGGCCTTCGATGGGACACCGCTCGCCGTCGGCGACCGGGTCGTGCCCGCCCCCAACCGGGCCTGCGGCCGTTGCCGCTTCTGCACCGACGACTTCCCGTACTACTTCTGCCGGGAGCTCGAGAACTACGGCAACTCGCTGACGTCGGCCACGGCACCGCACCTGTTCGGCGGCTGGTCGGAGCATCTCTACCTGCTGCCCGGGACTCCCGTGTTCAAGGTCCCGGCCTCGCTCCCGACCGACGTGGCCGTGCTCACGGAGCTGTTCGCCGTGACCCACAGCCTCGACCTCGCGGCCCGGATGCCACGGCCCGGCGGCTACCGGCCCGGGGACACCGTCGTCGTGGTCGGCGTGGGGCCGGTGGGCGTCGTCCACGTGGCCAAGGCCGCGCTCACCGGCGCGGCCCGCGTCATCGGTGTCGACCGCTTTGCCGCTCGCCTCGGCATCGCCACGGCACTCGGCGCCACCGGCGTCGTGACCGCGACCGAGGACGCGGAGACCGCCGCCCGGGTGCACGCCCTCGCGCCGGACGGCGTCGACGTCGTGGTCGACGCAACGGGCCATCCGGCCAGCTTCCCCTTGGCGCTGGGTCTCCTGCGCGACGGGGGGACGTTGGTCGAGGTCGGGGCCTTCGTCGACCTCGGCACCGTCCCGATCAACCCTGCCGACGTCCTCGGGCGCAACCTCACCATCGTCGGCGTGGCCGGCGAGGACAGCCGCGTGTACGACGCCACGCTACGGATGCTCGCCGAGCACCACGAGCGCGTGCCCTTCGCCCGCGCGGTCACCCACCGCTTCCCGATCGAGCGCGCCGACGAGGCCATGCAGACCGCCCTCCGTGCCGACGGCGCCATGAAGGTCGTCATCGTCCCGGGTGGCTGACGGCGCATGGCCATCGGCCGCGCAGCTCCGGTCGGAGAAGTGCCGCTCAGCGCGGCAGTTCCCCGACCAGAGCGCCGGAGGGGTCCGCTGCGGATCACAACTCCGGGCTCAAGCGGACAGCCACGAGAGCGTGTGGCACCCTGACCGCATGGTGGAGGCATTGGATCCGTTCGACCTGACCGCCATCGAGGCCCGCGTGCTCGGCGTCCTGATCGAGAAGCAGCTCACCACGCCCGACGCCTACCCGCTCACCCTCAACGCGCTGACCACCGGCTGCAACCAGACGTCGAACCGCGAGCCGGTGGTCCACTACGAGCCCTACCAGGTGGAGACCACCGCGCTCGTCCTCAAGTCCAAGGGACTGGTCCGCGTCGTCCACCCGGGATCGGGCGAGCGGGCGACCAAGTACCGGCAGGTGGCCGACGAGGCGCTCGACCTGACGCCGGAGGAACGGGCCATCATCTGCGCGCTGCTCGTCCGCCGTGGCCCGCAGACCCTGGCGGAGCTGAAGACCCGCACCGAGCGGTTTCACCCGTTCGCCTCCGCCGCCGAGGTCGAGACCACCTTGAACGCGCTCTCGGCGCGCGCCACGCCGCTGGCCGCTCCAGTGGAACGGCAGCCGGGCCAGAAGGAAGGGCGTTGGCTCCAGCTGCTCGAGGCGGACCCGGACGGACGGGCCGCGACGACCCGACCGGCTGCGATCAGCCCGGCCGCCCGCGGGGGCAGCCGGGTGGACGAGCTGGAGGAGCGGATCACCGCGCTCGAGGCTCGGGTCGCCGCGCTCGTCGATGCCCTCGGAGATCTCGTGGACCTGCCGTGACGCGCCACCCGCCGCGGGGTGGGCTGCTCAAGCGACGGCCGAGGAGCGCATCACAGGGCGACCCTGTAGCCGAGCAGCGTGAGCGGTCCAGGGATCTCCCAGTCCCGCGACGGCGCCGGCACGAAGCCGAGTCGCCGGTACAGGCGATGCGCGTCGGTCATCCAGCTGCCCGAATGGATGAAGACCGCAGTTCGTCCGCGAACGTCAGACACCGGGTCGTGAGCGCCACGGCGGGACGCTACCCGGCGCTCACGAAGGACCTGTGGCCCGCGCTGCGTTACCATCCGCGGCCGGACACGAGTCGGGAGCGAGACGGTGAGCGAGACTGCAAGCGACAACGACGAGACCGGGGCGATCGATTGGGTTCTCATCGAGGGCCGTAAGGAGATCGACGGCGAGCTGGTCCCGCCCCTGCTCGACCTGGTCGACCGCCGCCTCATCCGGATCCTGGACGCGCTGGTCCTGATCAAGCGCAGTGACGACGACTTCGACGCGCTGACGACCTCTCAGCTCGACCCCGAACAGGTCGGCGACATCGGGGCGCTCGCCGGTGCGTCGTCCGGGCTGTTGTCGGAGGAGGATGCGGCGGCCGCGGCCGCGGCCCTCCAGCCAGGCAACATCGGCTTGCTGATCGTCTACGAGAACCTCTGGTCGCTGCCGTTCGCGACCGCGGCCCGCAAGGCCGGCGGCCAGCTGGTCGCCCGCGGCCCCATCGACACCCAAGCCATCGTGGCCACGCTCGACGCCCTCGAGGCCTGAGGAAAGGACGCACACCATGGGACTCATCGGTGGTATGGCCCGCACGGCCGTCGTCGCCGGCACCGCGACCGCGGTCAGCAACCGCGTCTCGCGCCGTCAAGCCAACCGTTGGTCGCAGCAGGACCAGTCCGCCTATGCCGAGCAGCAGTACGCCCAGCCGGTCTACGCGCAGCCCCAGTACGCGCCGCCGCCGCAGTACGCGCAGCCGGCCCCGGCGGCGCCCGCGGCCGCCTCGTCCGGTACGGACGACATGCTGCAACAGCTCCGTGAGCTCGGGCAGCTCAAGGACCAGGGGATCCTCACCGAGGCGGAGTTCGCGGCGCAGAAGGCCCGCATCCTCGGCGGCTGAGCCACCGGGGACGCAGTCGCTGCGCGGTCGGCGGTTGGCCCCCGGTCACGGCGATCGTGGCCGACGCGCCGTCGACGTCCGCCACCCGCGACAACAGCGCTCATCGGTTGCTGGAAGCGGCCCACAGGTTGATGCTGGCGTCGGTGGCGTACTGGTCGATGGCCCTCAGCTCGTCGTCGGTGAAACCGAGGTTCTCGAGGGCCCCGAGGTTGGCGTCGAGCTGCGCGACGCTGCTGGCGCCGATCACGAGCGACGTCAGGCGCGGGTCTCGCAACGCCCACGCCAACGCGAGCTGAGCGAGGCTCTGCCCACGTGCCTCGGCCAGCCCAGCCAAGCCCCTGACGTGGGACAGCCGCTCCTCGGTGAGCATCTCCCGACTGAGGGCGCCCCCCGTGGCGACCCGCGAGTCGGCAGGGACACCGTCGAGGTACCGGTCGGTGAGCAGACCCTGCGCGAGCGGCGAGAACGCGATGCAGCCGGCGCCCACCGCCTCGAGCGTGTCGAGCAGCCGGTCGTCTTCGATCCACCGGTTGAACATCGAGTACGAGGGTTGGTGGACGAGGAGCGGCACGCCGAGGGCGGCGAGGAGCGTCGCCGCTTCCGTCGTCCTCGCCGATGAGTACGAAGAGATCCCCGCGTACAGCGCCTTGCCCTGCTCCACCGCGGAGGCGAGGGCCGCCATGGTCTCCTCCAGGGGCGTGTCGGGATCGACGCGATGGGAGTAGAAAATGTCGACGTAGTCGAGACCCATGCGCCGCAGCGACTGGTCGAGGGAGGCGAGCAGGTACTTGCGTGATCCACCGTCCCCGTACGGCCCGGGCCACATGTCGTAGCCAGCTTTGGTGGAGATCACCAGCTCGTCGCGATGGGATGCGAAGTCGGACGCCAGCAGGCGGCCGAAGCACTCTTCGGCGGCGCCATAGGGAGGGCCGTAGTTGTTCGCGAGGTCGAAGTGGGTCACCCCCCGGTCGAAGGCCCTCCGGCAGATGGCCTGCTGGGTGGCGAACGGCCGATCGGCGCCGAAGTTGTGCCACAGCCCGAGGGAGATGACGGGCAGCTGGAGACCGCGGCGCCCACACCGGCGGTAGGACATGCCCTGGTAGCGGTCATCTGCCGGGACGTAGGCCACTCGGGGCAGCCTACGAACGTCCGGGCCCCACTGCCCGACGTCGTCGTTGCCCTTCCTTGACCTTCAAGTCGACTTGAAGGTCTACCCTCGGAGGCGTGACCGCGGGACATCGCATCGCCGACGTGGCTCGCCGGACCGGGTTCACGCCCGCCACGTTGCGCTACTACGAGGAGATCGGGCTCCTGCCCGCGCCCGAGCGCAGCAGCGGCGGCTACCGCATCTACGACGACCGAACCCTGGAGCGCCTCGCGTTCATCGCCCGGGCCAAGCAGCTGGGGTGCTCCCTCGAGGAGATCGGCGACCTGTCGATCGCGTGGGATGGCGGCCAGTGCGGCCCGATCCAGGACAGGCTGCGCAGGGTCGTGCAGCTGAAGCTGGCCGAGGCCCAGGACCGGGTCGTCGAGCTCGCCACGCTCACCGCAGAGCTGCACGCCGCGGCCGCCGCGCTCGAACGGCACCGTCCGGATGGACCCTGCGACGACCGCTGCGGCTGCACGACGGGTCCTGCGCTCGAAGCGACCCGCTCGAGCGACACGCCGCCGCAGCCCGCAGACCCCTCCCCCATCGCATGCACGCTGCCGGACGATGCCATGCCGGGGCGCATCGAGGACTGGGCCGGGCTGCTCCGATTCGTGACGACTCGCTCGTCCGTCGACGGCGGCATCCGCCTCGAGCTGGATCCGGGCGTCCCCGTTGCGGAGCTCGCCCAGCTGGCCCACACCGAGCAGCTCTGCTGCCGGTTCTTCTCGTTCGCACTCACCGTCGACGCTCGCGGTGTCGGGTTGGAGGTCCGGGCGCCGGACGACGCGCTCCCGATCGTGCACGCCCTCTTCGGCCCGCCATGAGGGATGAGGCGAGCGCCGTGGGCGGCGTCGCCGCGCCTGAGATCAGGCTCGGTCTCCAGCAACCGGCATCTGGTTGGCGCGCCGCAGCCGATCCGACAGCGATCGCATCACCTCGAGCGCGAAGTAGGGGGTGTCCTGCACGAGCACGAGGAACGAACCCTGGCTGATCGGGGCCAGCGTCACGTCGGTAGCGGCGGTGACGGTCGCGCTGCGGGGCCGCTTGTCGATCAGCGACATCTCACCGAACGACTCGCCCACGCCGAGGCGCACCGAACGCTGTTCGTCGTATGAGACGTCGACCTCGCCTTCGACGACGATGTACATCGAGGTTCCCTCGTCGCCCTGGGAGACGATGACGTCGCCCGCTGCGAACGCCTCCGTGGGAAGGTTGCGGATATAACGACTGAGGTCCACGACGTCTCCATTCGGGAAGGTGCGGACTCGGTGGCGGCGGACGCTAGTGGCGTCCGGCACGGCTTCGACCGGACGACGCCGGGCCGTCATCCTCCGGACACCGGGCGTTCATCTCCACGGGCCTATGGCTCCCGCGACCGCTGCGAGCCCGCCCTACGACAGCGTGAGGTCGAACGATTCGTGCGCACCTCGGTCGTTGACAACAGCGTCGCGGATCGGCTGGCCGTCGACCAGGCGCCGGAGCGGTGCGCCCGCCGCGCAGCCCGACCGGAGCAGGAGGAGCACGTGCTTCAGCGCGTCACCTACTCCTGCGTGGGCCGCCGAGCCGCGAAGGGGCCCGGCCACCATCCATCTCCTCGACGGTCGCGCATGACCACGTCGTCTTGCCGGTCTGATCCGTGGCTCAGCGCTTGGCCTTCGACGTGTTCAGTGCGACAGCAGCGCGAACGAGCGCCTGCAACGCCTTCTTGTCGATCTTCTCGCCTTCGTGCAAGTCGATGGCTCGGCGTGTGTTCCCCTCGAGGCTGGAGTTGAAGAGGCCCGACGGATCCGGCAGCGCCGCCCCTTTGGCGAAGGTCACCTTCACGATGTCCTTGTACGTCTCGCCGGTGCAGAGCATGCCGTCATGCGACCACACCGGAACCCCTCTCCACTTCCACTCCTCGACGACGTCGGGATCGGCCTCCTTGACCAGGTTCCGAATCTTGCTGAGCATCTCGCCCCGCCAGTCGCCGAGCTGTTCGATCCTCTCGTCGATCAGCTGGGAAGGAGACTTGCTGCTCTGACTCATGCCTGGTGCTCCTGCTTGCCCCCGGGGCGTTGACAGATGAAGGACACTGCGACCGAACCGACCCTACCTGCGGCTGCGATCAACCGAAGATCCCGACAACGCCGCCGCTTGGGTCCCTCGCGCGCGACGCGACGAACATGCGGAGCGCGCAACGCGACAGTCGCCGTGGCGGAGCGGGATGACGAGTGGCCGGGACGGGCGTGGACGCCGCGGTGCCTGTGCGACTCAGTCCTCTCGTTCTGGGATGTCATCTGGCGAAACCCTCGCCTTGGTCAGCATGCGCCTGAGGTCGACGACCATCTGCGCGTCGATGTCCTTTCCTCGCGGTGGATGAAGCACCTCGGTCTCTCCGCCGAGGGTGACCTTGACGTTGCCGTTGTGTTCTTCGACCGTGGTGCCGACCGCGTCGAGCAGGGAGATCACTTGTCGCCAGTCGATGTTCCCACTCGTCGGATGGCGAAAGATCTTCTCGAGCGTGTCGCGATGGTGGTTGCTGAGATCTGATGGCATCCGATTCTCCTCGTCGCGAGCGGAGAGCCGCGTGGAGCGGCGAGCCGGACGCGTCTCAGGCCGGGTTGGGGGTGTCGAGGGCTTTGTGGGCGGAGTGGAGGCGGAAGCCGATGATCAGGTCGGAGATGCCTCGGAAGAGGGCGGCGAAGCCCACCCAGACGACCAGGAGGACGCTGCCCCGGTAGGTGGAGACGGTGGCGTCGTCGGGGGCGATGGCCCAGAAGCCGATCAAGACCATGATGATCCCGGTGAGCAGCTGCAACCACCACAGCGTGTCCAAGTGTCTGGTGCTGAACGCGAACACGACGTCGATGATCCCGTAGAAGAGCAGGAGCCAGCCGACGATCGCCGACAGCACCAGGAACGTCTCGCCCGGCCAGATCAGGGCGATGAACCCGGCGATGATCGACACGACGCCGAGCAGGATGTGCAGCCACTTCCACCCTGAGGCGATGGCCGCGATCCCGAACTCCATGACGCCGCCGATGATGAAGCCGATGCCGAAGAACACGGCAATGGCCCACACCGTCGTGTAGTTGAACGTCAGCACGATGAACGCGAAAAGGATCCATGCGATGCCGGCGAGCAGGAACCAACCCCAGCTTCCCGTGACCACCTTCGCGTCGCCTCTCAACCTTGTTGCCATCATCAAGCCGTAACCTCCTCGTGAGTTGATCCCAGGGCGCGCCGGACCGCGGCGCGCCCGGCAGCCGTCACACCTGTCCCAGTACGAGCCGTGATCGACGGCC
>JBKPRL010000066.1:0-8538 GCA_046734535.1 bacterium
CCGGACCGGCTACGACTTCGTCGGCTGGTTCTCCGGTGACGACGCCTACGACTTCGCCACTCCGGTGACCGGCGCCGTGGCACTGACGGCGCACTGGGCGAAGCAGGTCTACACGGTGTCGTTCGACGCCAACGGCGGGACGACGGTGGCCGACCAGTCGGTGGCCTTCGAGGACCTGGCGTCGGAGCCGACAGCTCCGACCCGGACCGGCTACGACTTCGTCGGCTGGTTCTCCGGTGACGACGCCTACGACTTCTCGACCTCGGTGACGGGTCCGCTGTCGCTGAGCGCGCACTGGGCGAAGCACGTGTACACGGTCAGCTTCGACTCCGACGGTGGTAGCGCAGTGGCCGACCAGTCGGTCGCGTTCGAGGACGTGGCGGTTGCTCCCTCCGACCCGACCCGGATCGGCTACGACTTCGTCGGCTGGTTCGTCGGTGGCGACGCCTACGACTTCGCCAGCCCGGTGAGCGGTGCGGTTGCGCTGACCGCGCACTGGGCCAAGCAGGTCTACACGGTCAGCTTCGACGCCAACGGTGGTTCCGCAGTGGCCGACCAGTCGATCGCCTTCCAGGACCTGGCTTCCGAGCCGGCAGCTCCGACCCGGACTGGCTACGACTTCGTGGGGTGGTTCGCCGGTGGTGACGCCTACGACTTCGCCTCACCGGTGACGGGCGGGCTGACCCTGACGGCCCACTGGGCCAAGCAGGTCTACACGGTCGGCTTCGACTCGAACGGTGGTTCCGCGGTGGCCGGCCAGTCGGTCGCGTACCAGGACCTGGTGTCGCAGCCTGCGGCACCGACCCGGACTGGCTATGACTTCCAGGGCTGGTTCCTGGGTGGGACGTCGTACGACTTCGCCGCTCCGGTGACGGGCGGGCTGACCCTGACGGCGCACTGGGCCAAGCAGGTGTACACGGTCGGCTTCGACGCCGACGGTGGCACGGCCGTTTCCAGCCAGTCGGTGGCCTACCAGGACGTGGCGAGCGAGCCGTCGGCGCCGACCCGGACCGGGTACGACTTCCAGGGTTGGTTCCAGGGCGGTACGGCGTACGACTTCGCCACGCCGGTCACGGGTCCGCTGACGCTGACCGCGCACTGGGCGAAGCAGGTGTACACCGTCGGCTTCGACGCCAACGGTGGTTCCGCCGTGGCCAACCAGTCCGTGGCGTACCAGGACCGCGCGTCGGAGCCGGCGGCGCCGACCCGGACCGGGTACGCGTTCCAGGGCTGGTTCACCCAGGTGAGCGGCGGTGCGGCGTACGACTTCGGGCTCGGTGTCGAGCACGACCTCCTGCTGCACGCGCGGTGGGCGGTTGGCGACACCGACGGCGACGGGGTCACCGACGTCGACGAGCTGGCGGGCGCAAACGCCTACCACTGCGCAACCGACCCGCGGGCCACGGACACCGACCACGACGGACTCACCGACAGCCAGGAGCTGAAGGGCATCAAGATGCGGGTCCGCACGGTGACCAAGACCAAGACCTTCAGGATCGGTCGGGTCAAGACGAACCCCTGCCGGGCGGACACGGACCGCGACGGGCTCACGGACGGGCGCGAAGTGCGCGGCTCCAAGGCCAGGCACACCCACCTGCGGTACAAGTCCAACCCGCTCAAGAAGGACAGCGACCGCGACCGCCTCTCCGACAAGGTCGAGATCACCGGCAAGGCCAACCGCAAGCACGGCCACGTGGGCAGCAACCCGCTCAACTGGGACACCGACCACGGAGGTGTGTCCGACCTGGGCGAGATCCGTGCCGGCAGTGACCCGACCAGCTTCGGGTCGGGCCCCGTCAACCCGCGGACCGTGTTCCCCGGGCTGTGGTGACCATGCCCGCCTGACCAGGGCGGCGTGATGCCCAGCACCCCTGTCGAGACCGCGGGGCTCGACAGGGGTGCTGCGCTGTCCGGAGCACGTCACGGGGACGCGCTGACTGTGCCCGACACGCACGCGGGGCGACATGAACGCCGGGGACTTTCGAGTCATGCTGGGGCACGTGGCCCTCGACCTCCCGTGCCCGTTCTGCGGCACCCAGATGTACGCCGAGCAGGCGCACAACCGCTGCCCGTCCTGCCTCTACATCGAGCCGTGCTGCGACGGCGCCCCCCAGCCGTGCCGGTTGCCCGCCGCCGAGGACGCGGCGACGGCCTGACCGCTCGGACGGCGGCGCTGGCCGCCCTGGCCGCCGGACTCGCGCTCACCGGATGCTCCGGCACGCCGACCGAAACGCCACCGGTGCCCGCGCCGCGGGTCGTGACGGCCTCGCCGACCATCCCGCCACCGCCGGCCGGCACCGAGGCCGGGGCGCGCACCCAGCTCCGGATGTTGCGGGTGGCGCCACGCCGGCCGCCGGTCGCGTACGTCCGCGGTGCGTTCGGGAGCGCGTGGCTCGACACAGACGGCAACGGCTGCAACCAGCGTGACGACGTACTGCTCCGGGACGCCGTGCCCGGAACCGTCCGCTACGCGCGACAGGGCCGGTGCGACCACGACGTGCTGGCCGGGACCTGGCTCGACCCCTACACGGGCCGGCCCCTGGTCCTCACCGACCTGAAGGACGTGCGCCAGGCGGAGGCGATCCAGATCGACCACCTGGTGCCGCTGGCGGAGGCGTGGGCGTCAGGCGCCTCGCGGTGGGACGACGGCCGGCGCAGCCAGTTCGCCAACGACCTCGCCGAGCTGCTCGCGGTCGACGGCCCGACCAACGCCAGCAAGGGCGACGACGACCCGGCCGCGTGGCGGCCGCGCAAGGTTTTCCAGTGCACGTACGCCGTGCGCTGGATCGGCACCAAGTCCCGCTGGAGGCTGACGGCCGACCGGCCGGAGAAGCGGGCGCTGCGCCAGATGCTCGGCTACTGCTGATCGTTACGGTCGTTGCGTGCCTTCGTTCGCTCCGTACGACGGCTCCTGCGCCGCGCTCGTCGTGGACTGGTGCGCCGCCTCGCCGTTCTCGTCCGAGTGGGTGCCCGCCGGTGCCGCTGATCCCGACGCCGTGCTCGCCGGATGGCTCGAGGACCCGGACATCAGCGGGTACCTGCTCCACCGCTCCGGCACGCCTGTCGCCTACGGCGAGCTGTGGGTCGAGCCCGGCGACGCCGAGGCGGAGCTGGCCCACCTGGTCGTCGACCCTGCCCGGCGCCGACAGGGCCTCGGTGCCTCGCTGGCCCGGTCGCTCGTCAGCCGGGCTCGCGCCGACGACCTCACGAACATCTTCCTGCGGGTCCACGCCGACAACGCGGTGGCGATCGCCTGCTATGCGGGGGTCGGGTTCGTGCGGTGCAGCCCGGACGAGGAGGCGGAGTACAACGCCGGCCAGCCCGCGGCGTACTGGTGGATGCGCCACGTGGAGCTCGGCCACCGAATGAGCTGCCGCGGTCGATGACGCCCGGTGGTGACGTCCGGCCGAGGTCCGCGAACGCTCCCTGAGCTGATCACGCCAGCCGACTGGGGCTACCCGGTCGGGACCGGTCCGGTGCCGGGCCACGTGCTTCCGGAGGCCGCTCGGCGGTACCGGGGTACCCCAAGCTCCGCGCAGCTCTGCGCCGTCCTAGCCGCTCAAGACGTGCCGGCGACGGGGACCTGCTCAGGAGGCAGCCCGAGGAGCTGCGCCACGATCCAGACCAGACGCGGATCGTCCTCGGGGGTCCCGAGCCCCTTGGCCAGGCACGTGAGCAGCTTCTGGGCGTCCGCGCGCGAGGCGTCCGAGGACCCGCGCGCGGAGCTGGTGGCGCAGGCATTCACGGCGTCCGTCTCTGCCGGCGTCAGGCTGTCGGGTCCGGTGGGCGGTGGCTCCGTGGGGTCGAACGTCACCCCGTCCGACGGTGTGCTGGTCGGCGCGCTCGGCGAGGAGGAGGGACTGGGGGCGTCGCTGGGAGAGGGATGGCCGGTGGGAGAGGGGTGGCCGGTGGGAGAGGGCGCGTCGGTGGGCGTCGGCGAGGGGGAGTTCTCCGGTGTGGGCGTGGCCGACGGGGTGGTGGCGGAGGGGCTGGGCGACGGGGTGGCCGACGGGGCTGTTGACGGGTCAGTCGACGGGGCAGTCGACGGGGCAGTCGACGGGGCAGTCGACGGGGCAGTCGACGGGGCAGTGGTCGGGGCAGTAGGTGCGGGGCCGGAGGCTGGTGGCGCGGTGGGGGTCGGCGTCGGTGGTAGCTGCGCGCCGTCCCACGACGGGTGCTCGACGTCGTTCCAGGTGCTCTCGCCGGCGTCCGCGCCGGCCAGCACCAGCGCAGCCGAGGGCGCGCCGTAGGCGTCCGCGTACCGCGTCATGGTCTCGAGGACGACGTGCATGTAGGGCCGGCTGTGGTTGTACCGGAGCACCGCCGCACGCTGTCCGGCCTCGGTCGCGAGGTCGTTGTGCCACGCACACAGGAAGACCGCTGCGCCCAGGGCGGCGTCGTCGATGTCCTGCGGGTCACGCACGCCGTCGCCATCCGCGTCGACCGCGACGGCCGCCCACGTGCTCGGGATGAACTGCATCGGGCCGAGCGCCCGGTCCACCCCGGTGTCGCCGTCCAGGGATCCGTGGTCGGTGTCGACGACCCGTGCCGTGCCCAGACCACCGTCAAGGGGCGGACCGAGGATGGGCGGCTGCGCCTTGCCGTCGGACGTCAGCTGGGAGCCTGCGGCCTGGCCGTTGTCGGACTCGACTCGCCCGATGGCCGCCAGCAGCGGCCAGGCCAGGTGGCACGAGGGGTCGGCCTGCCCGATCACCGCCGCGGCCCGTTGGTAGGCCTCGAGCGCGCGGGCCGGCACCGCGTCGTCGGCGGTCACGACCGGCACGACCGCCGGCGCCGCCGGGGCCGTCGAGTCCGGTGCGGGGGTCAGCGTGGCCGGGGCGTCGTAGCCGGCCGGGAGCTGGGGCAGGACGGGCCGCGGAGCCGCCACGGTGACGTGAGCCTCCGGCCTGGTCGCGGCGGACGGTTGCTGCACGGCGGCCGCCACACCGGCCGCCGAGAGCAGGGCTGCGACGATCAGGCTTCCGGTTCCTCGCACCGCACCCCCTCTCGACCTCCGAACTCAATGGTGCGCCTTATCCCGGTCTAGGCAACCCCCCCATGAGGAACTTGTCATGGCGCTGTCATGGCTGGTATTGCCTCGGGTACCCGAAATTCGACCGTTTTCGGCCGGATCGTGGCTGCTTCACCCATCACGGTCGGGCTCTGGGCGACGCACCGTGGGGGTGTGCGCGGACAACGGCCCTATACCGGCCACCGGTGGGGCTCCCTCGTCGGCGGCCCCCTCCGGTACGGCGGCCGCGCGTACCGCCTCGTCGTCTACCCGCCCGGCACCGACGACCGGGACCGCCGGCTGCTCAGCGCGCTGCAGTGGTGGCCCAAGGGCGGTCCGCCGTTCGCCGTCGTCGCCTTCGCGCTCCTCGGCGACCCCGCCGGGTTCCCGGTCTCCGTCGGCCTCGCGGTGGCGCTCTTCCTCGGCCCGCTCCTGTGGTTGCGGCACACCGTCCGGCGGCAGCGGCGCGACCTGGCGGTCGTGGACGCCGAATACCTCCTCGACCCGGGCACCCCCGAGGAGCTGGTCCGCTGCCGGCGGCTGGTGTCGCTGAGCTCGACCCTCCTCGACGCCGAGCGCGCCTTCGACCGCGGCGAGCTCACCCCGGTCGACTTCCAGCGCATCTGGGGCGACGTTCACGCAGCCGCGATTCGTCTGTGCCGCGAGCGGCGGGGGACAGGTCAGATCGGAGACGAATCCTGACCGGTGCGTCACCCGAGACGGGGGAGGCGGACCCTCGCCCCGATTCCTAACGTCCAGACGCGTCGGCGTCCGAGCGCCTACCTGAGACTGAGGGAGACCCGTGCCAGAAAAGCCGAACATTCTGATCATCTGGGGTGACGACATCGGGATCAGCAACCTCAGCTGCTACTCCGACGGGCTGATGGGGTATCGGACGCCCAACATCGACCGCATCGCGGCCGAGGGGGTCAGGTTCACCGACTACTACGGCGAGCAGAGCTGTACGGCCGGCCGCGCGGCATTCATCACCGGTCAGAACCCCTACCGCACCGGTCTGACCAAGGTGGGCATGCCCGGCGCGGACCTCGGCCTGCGGGCGGAGGACCCCACCATCGCGACCGCGCTCAAGTCGCTCGGCTACGCGACCGGGCAGTTCGGAAAGAACCACTTCGGCGACCGCGACGAGTTCCTGCCGACCATGCACGGGTTCGACGAGTTCTTCGGCAACCTCTACCACCTCAACGCGGAGGAGGAGCCGGAGCTGTACGACTACCCGTCGGAGGAAGACTTTCCTGACTTCCGGAAGAACTTCGGACCGCGGGGGGTCATCCACTCGTGGGCCAGCGGCGACGGGACCCAGCGAGTCGAGGACACCGGCCCACTCACCCGGGAGCGGATGAAGACCATCGACGACGAGGTCGTCCCCGAGGCGATCCGCTTCATGACCGACGCGCACGCGAGCGACGCGCCGTTCTTCGTGTGGCTCAACACCACCCACATGCATTTCCGCACCCACGTCAAGGACGGCAGCCGCGGCAAGGCCGGCCGGTGGCAGTCGGAGTACCACGACACGATGGTCGACCACGACGAGCTCGTCGGCTCGGTGCTCGACTTCCTCGACGACCACGGCCTCGCCGAGAACACCATCGTCATGTACTCCACCGACAACGGCCCGCACATGAACAGCTGGCCGGACGCCGGCATGACGCCGTTCCGCAACGAGAAGAACTCCAACTGGGAGGGCGCTTACCGGGTGCCCGCCATGATCCGGTGGCCGGGCCACGTCCCGGCCGGCCAGGTCCTGAACGGCATCGTCAGCCACGCCGACTGGTTCATCACGCTGCTCGCCGCCGCCGGCGACACCGACATCGCCGCACGGCTCCAGGCCGGCACCGAGCTGGCCGGCACGTCGTACAAGGTGCACCTCGACGGCCACAACCAGCTCGACTACATCACCGGTGCCACGGACGAGAGCCCGCGCAAGCACTTCTTCTACGTCTCCGACGACGGCGACCTGACCGCGATGCGCTACGACAACTGGAAGTTCGTCTTCCTCGAGCAGCGCGCGACCGGGACGCTGCGCATCTGGGCCGAGCCGTTCACCGAGCTGCGCTTCCCCAAGCTGTTCAACCTCAAGACCGACCCGTACGAACGGGCCGACATCACGTCCAACACCTACTACGACTGGGTGCTCGACCACGTCTGGACCTTCATCCCCGCCCAGGCCTACGTCGCGCGGATGCTCCAGACCCTCGTCGAGTTCCCGGCCCGCCAGGAGCCCGCCAGCTTCAACCTCGACCAGCTGCTGGCCAAGCTCAAGGCGGCTGCTTCAGGCGACTGACGTGCAGCTCAGCCTGCCCGGCGGCACGTTCACCATGGGCTCCGACCAGCACTACCCGGAGGAGGCCCCGACCCACCGGGTGCACGTCGGCGCCTTCGCGATCGACGCCACTGCGGTGACCAACGCCGAGTTCGCCGAGTTCGTCGCGGCGACGGGCTACGTCACCGTGGCCGAGCGGGAGCTCGACCCGGCCGACTACCCGGGTGCACCCGTGGAGAACCTGCAGCCGGGCTCCATGGTCTTCACGCCCACCGACGGTCCGGTCGACCTCACGCACCTGAGCCAGTGGTGGCGGTGGCGTCCCGGTGCCTGCTGGAAGCACCCACTGGGTCCGGCGAGCACCGTGGACAAGAAGCTCGACCATCCCGTGGTGCACGTCGCGCACGAGGACGCCGCTGCCTACGCCGCCTGGCTCGGCGCGGCCCTGCCCACCGAAGCCGAGTGGGAGTACGCCGCGCGCGGCGGCCTCGAGGGCCTGGCTTTCACCTGGGGCGACGAAGCGCGTCCGGGCGGGCGGATCATGGCGAACACCTGGGACGGGCCGGACTTCCCGTGGCGCAGCACGGGCGAGAGCGGGTGGCGGCGTACCGCCCCGGTCGGCAGCTTCCCGCCCAACGGTTTCGGCCTCTTCGACATGGCCGGAAACGTCTGGGAGTGGACCGACGACTGGTGGACCAGTCGGCATCCCGACGACGCAGGGTCACCCTGCTGCGCACCCGAGGACCCCCGCGGCGGCGACCTCGAGGCGAGCTACGACCCGGCGCAGCCCCAGTTCCGCGTCGGCCGCAAGGTGGTCAAGGGCGGCTCCCACCTGTGCGCGGACTCCTACTGCCTGCGCTACCGGCCGGCCGCCCGTCGTCCGCAACCGGTCGACACCGGCATGAGCCACATCGGCTTCCGGTGCGTGCGGCGCCCGCAGCCGGAGGAGGCCGAGCATGGCTGACGAGCTCCTACCGTCCTGGCGGCCCGGAGTCGTTCGCGACGCGGTCCTGGCCTTCCTCGACGCCACCTCCGATGTGCCGACGGAGGGCCGGGTCGCGTGCTTCGACAACGACGGCACGCTGTGGTGCGAGCGCCCGACCTACGCCCAGCTCGACTTCTTCGTCGACGCCCTCACCCAGGCCATCCGGGCCGACGCACAGCTCGCCGACCGTCCGGAGTTCGCGGCGGTGATCTCCGGCGACTAGGCAGCGATGGGCGAGATCGGTCTTGAGCGGATCGCCCA
>JBKPRL010000067.1:0-9127 GCA_046734535.1 bacterium
CTGCTCGAGCGCGGCGTCGAGCTTCTGGCCTCCCCGCCCGACGAATCGGGCCGGCGGACCGAGCAGCTCGACGGAGTCGCCGGGCGCGACGAGGTGCGAGGGCTTGCCGGCGATCGACCCGCCGACGGTCACGAGGTGGTCGGCGATGGCCACCTGCGCGGCGGTGCGACTCGGGACCAGGCCCCGCCGGACGAGCTCGGTGTCCAGGCGGCGGCGGACGGTCACCGCGGCGCGATGGGGGTCGACCGGCCGGCGGCCGGTCAGCGGCTGGCGGCCTTCTTGGCCGTCGTCTTCTTGGCCGCTGTCCTCTTGGCCGTCGACTTCTTGGCCGTCGCCTTCTTGGCTGTCGACCGCTTGGCCGGCGCCCGCTTGGCCGTGGTCTTCTTGGCGGTCGAGCGCTTGGCGGTCGACTTCTTGGCCGTCGACTTCCTCGCCGTCGAGCGCTTGGCGGTCGACTTCTTGGCCGTACTCGTCGTGGCCGCCGCGGTCGTCGCGCTGGACGGGCCGGCGCTGGCCGTCGAGCCGCCACTGGGCGTCCGGAGGCCGATGCGGGCGGCGAGGTCCTCGACGCGAGCCTCGAGATCGGAGAGGTCGACGCCCATCGTCTCGAGCTGCTTGGTGACCTCGCGCTGGACGAGGCGCACCAGGTTCTCGGTGTTCTCGCGCCCGCGGGCCATCAGATCCTGCACGGTCGCCTGGGCCTCATCGACCCGGAGCTGTCCGGCCTCCTGCAGGTCCCTCGCGATCTCCTCGGCCTTGGCCTGGGACATCTGGGTGAAGCTCAGGCCCGCATCGATGAGCCGCTTGATCAGGTCGTTGCTGGTCATCTGCAGCAGCCTACGGGCATCGCGCCCACCCTCGACGACGCGGCGGCGCGACGGAGACGCGCGCCGTCGTTTCGGCTCAGCCGCTGACGGGTGTTCGGGCGAGATAGCGGTCGACCAGGGTGGCGAGATCGGGCGCGTCGTAGTGCGGCGGCGGCTCGATCTCCCGGTCGGCCGGCGTGACACCGGAGCGCACCAGGCCGAAGTCGACCTTCAGCTGCGCGGCGAAGTCGCCGTCGGTCTCCAGCCGATCGCCGACCATCATCGACCCTGCCCGGAGCGGCCCGACCTCTGCGTGGACCAGTGCGGCCATCGGCTCGTTGGGCTTGCCGGCGACGACCGGTTGCTGGCCGCTGGCCTTGGCCACCGCGGCGAGCAGCGCTCCGCCGCCGGGGATCGGCCCGTCCGGGGTCGGGTAGGTGGCGTCGTCGTTGGTACCGATGAGGCGAGCGCCGCCGAGGATCGCGGCCTGGGCGCGGTGCAGCGCGTCGAAGTCGAAGTCGCGGGTGAAGCCGACCAGGACCGCGTCGACCGGTCCCTCGTCGACGACCGCCGCCCCCTTCGCTGCGACCGCCTGCACGATGCCCGGTCCGCCGACGACGAGCACCCGCTCGCCTTCGGCCACCAACCGGGCCGCGGCCATCGCCGAGCTCAGCACGTCGCCCCGCGCCGGGACGTCGACCTTCTCGAGCGCGCCCTCGATCTGCTCGATCGGCAGGTAGGAGTTGTTGGTCACGAACAGCACCCGGCGGCCGGCGGCGCGGAGGCGGGAGATGGCGTCGGCCGAGCCGGGGATGGCGCGTTGGGCCAGCCAGATCACACCGTCGAGGTCGCAGATCACGGTCGGGGCGTCGGGCGCGGGGCTGCTCACGGGGCTGGATGCTGCCATGCCGGCATGGCACCCTGGGCTCCGTGCCCCGCTTCGAGCCCTTCGTGGGTCTCCGCTACGACACGGCCAAGGTTGCGCTGGAGAAGGTCGTGGCCCCTCCTTACGACGTGATGAGCGAGGAGGAGCGGCAGCGCTACGCGGAACGTCACGATCGGAACATCGTGCGCGTCGATGTGCCCCTCGAGTCCGAGGGCCCGGGCCGCTACCACGCGGCCGCGGCAGCGCTGGCGCAGTGGCGGTCGGAGGGCACCATCGTGGACGACCCGCGACCCTCCTACACGCTGTACCGCATGGCCTTCACCGACGAAGCCGGCCGGCGGCGGGAGACGGTTGGTGTCATCGGCGGGTTGGCGGTCGTGCCCCCTGGCGTCGCCGGCGACGCGGGCGTCCTGCCCCACGAGCGGACGACACCAAAGGCCTCCACGGACCGCCTCGACCTCACCCGGGCGACCCAGGCCAACCTCTCCCCCATCTGGGGCCTGTCCCTCGCCGCGGGGCTGACCGAGCTGCTGCGCGGGCCAGGCGAGCTGCTCGGCTCCGTCGTCGACGACGACGGGGTCACCCACCGGGTCGAGCGGGTCGACGATCCAGCTCGCCTGGCGGCGATCGAGGCCGCGGTCAGCGGCCGGCCCGTGCTGATCGCCGACGGTCACCACCGTTACGGCGTGAGCCAGGCCTACCAGGCCGAGCGCCGAGCCGACGCCGGTGGTGCCCCGGGCCCGTACGACCTGACCCTCGCCTACGTCGGCGAGCTGGTCGAGGACCAGCTCAGCGTGGAGCCGATCCACCGCCTCCTCGACGGCCTGCCCGCCGACCGGTCCTGGCCCGAGGTGCTGGCCCCGTGGTTCGACGCGGAGCCCGGCGGTCCGGCAACAGCGGCGCTCGCCGCGTCACTCGTCGAGCGCGATGCCCTCGCCCTCGTTGAGCCGGGCGGCACCGCCACTCTCCTGCACCCCCGCGCCGACGCCTTCGGCGCCGAGCGCGACCTCGACTCCGTCCGCCTCGAGCGCGCCGTCGAGGGCGTGCCCCACGTCGTCCGCTACCAGCACGGCGTGGGCAACGTGCTGACCGCGCTCGAGCGGGGCGAGGCGCAGGCCGCGGTCCTCACCCGGCCCGTGAGCGTGCGGGAGATCGAGCGCACCGCCCACGAAGGCCTGCTGATGCCGCCGAAGTCGACCTTCTTCACGCCGAAGCTCCGCACCGGCCTGGTCCTCCGCTCGATGGCCGCCTGACGCCACCGGCTGGTCGGCGCCCAGGTTCCAACGCGCGCGGCAGGTGCCAAACCCGGTGCGTCCGGCTGGGCCGGCGCACCGCAGCGCGGCCTGACGCATTGCCGAGCGAAGCGAGTAGGAGCCAGCCAAAGCGCAGCGGAGGATGGCGACGAAAAGTCAGCTCACCGACCAGGTGCCGTTGGAGCGCAGGAGCGCGCTCAGCTCGCCCGGACCCTTGCGCTCGGCCGCCGCCATCAGCTGCTGGCTGATCCCGGTGCCGTAGTCCGGCCGCTCGACCGAGCGGAAGACGCCGATCGGTGTCGGCGAGTGATCGTCGGTCGAGAGGCGGGCGAGCGCCGTCGCCAGGCTGGGGTCGTCGCGCCGGGCGTCGTGGACGAGGATGGCGTCCTCACCGACGTCGGCCACCTCGACGATGCGCAGCTGACCGTCGCTCCCCATGACGACGCCGCGGTGGCCGTCGGCCCCGAAGCGTATGGGCTGGCCGTCGTGCAAGGGGATGAGCATCTCCTCCCGTCGCTCCCGCCCGGTCATGTCCTCGAACGCGGCGTCGTTGAAGACGTTGCAGTTCTGGAAGATCTCGACCATCGCCGCGCCTCGGTGCTCGTGGGCGGCCCGGAAGATCTCGATCATGTGCTTGCGATCGAGGTCGTGGGTGCGGGCGACGAAGGTCGCCTCCGCGCCGAGCGCCACCGCCAGGGGGTTGAACGGCGGGTCGAGGCTGCCGTACGGCGTCGACTTCGTCACCTTTCCCAGCTCGGAGGTAGGCGAGTACTGACCCTTGGTCAGGCCGTAGATCCGGTTGTTGAAGAGCAGGATCGTGAGGTTCACGTTGCGCCGCAGCGCGTGGATGAAGTGGTTGCCGCCGATGGACAGTGCGTCGCCGTCGCCGGTGATGACCCACACGTCGAGGTCGGGCCGCGCGGTGGCGATGCCGGTCGCGATGGCCGGCGCCCGACCGTGGATGCTGTGGATCCCGTAGGTGTTCATGTAGTACGGGAACCGGCTCGAGCACCCGATGCCCGAGACGAACACCACCTGCTCAGGCTTGACGCCCAGCTCGGGCATCAGCATCTGGACCGCGGTCAAGATGCCGTAGTCGCCGCAACCGGGGCACCAGCGGACCTCTTGGTCGCTGGCCCAGTCCTTCTTGCTCGTGAGGGGGACGATCGTGTCACTCATGGCTGCTCCCGTTGGCCGCGGCCAGGACCTCGGCGTAGGCCTGCTCGAGCTCGTGGGCCGTGAAGGGGGCTCCCTGGACCTTGGTGATCGACTTGGCGTCGACCAGGTACTCGGCCCGCAGGAGCCGGCAGAGCTGGCCCATGTTCATCTCCGGGACGACGACATGGCGATACCGGCGGATGATGTCGCCCAAGTCCGACGGCAGGGGGTTGAGGTGGACGAGGTGCACCCACGCGACCTTCGTGCCCTGGCGAGCCAGCCGCTCGACTGACGCGTCGATCGCCGCCCACGTCGAGCCCCAGCCGACGACCAGAAGGTCGGCGTCCTCGGCCCCCCGCACCTGCAGTGGTGGAATGTCCTTGGCGACGCCGGCCACCTTGGCCGCCCGCAGCCGGACCATGCGCTCGTGGTTCTCCGGCTCGTAGGAGATGTTGCCGGAGCCATCCTCCTTCTCGATGCCGCCCACCCGGTGCATCAGCCCGGGCGTCCCCGGGATGGCCCACGGCCGCGCCAGCGTCTCCGGGTCCCGCTTGTAGGGCCAGAACTCGAGCGACCCGTCCTCGCGCTCGTGGTTCAGCTCCGTGGCGAAGGGCACCGAGATGTCGGGCAGCGTCTCGACGTCCGGCAGCTTCCACGGCTCGGCGCCGTTGGCGATGTACCCGTCCGACAGCAGGATCACCGGCGTCCGGTACTTCAGCGCGATGCGGGCCGCCTCGATGGCGGCCTCGAAGCAGTGCGACGGACGGTAGGCCGCGACGACGGGCAACGGCGCCTCGGCATGCCGGCCGTACAGCGCGATGTTGAGGTCGGCCGCCTCCGTCTTCGTCGGCAGCCCGGTCGAGGGGCCGCCGCGCTGGATGTCGATGACCAGGAGCGGCAGCTCCAGGCTGACGGCCAGGCTGATCGTCTCGCTCTTGAGCGCCAGGCCCGGTCCGCTCGTGGTGGTCACCCCGAGATGCCCAGCGAAGGCCGCGCCCAGCGCGGTGCCGACGGCGGCGATCTCGTCTTCGGCCTGCAGCGTCCGCACGCCGAAGTTCTTGTGCTTGGCCAGCTCGTGAAGGATGTCCGACGCCGGCGTGATCGGGTAGCTGCCGAGGAAGATGGGCAGGTTCGCCTGCTGCCCGGCCGCGACCAGCCCCCACGCGAGCGCGGTGTTGCCGGTGATCTGGGTGTACTCACCGGCCGGGAGGTCGGCCCGCTTGATCTCGTACTGGTGGTCGAAGACCTCGGTCGTCTCGCCGAAGTTCCAGCCGGCCTGGAATGCGGCGCGGTTGGCCGTCCGCACGAGCTCGTTGCCGGCAAAGCGGTTGTCGATCCAGGTCAGCACCTGGTCGACCGGGCGGGAGTAGACCCAGCAGATCAGGCCGAGCGCGAAGAAGTTCTTCGACCGGTCGGCGTCGCGGGGCTTGACGCCGAGCGGGACCGTCGCCTCCTTGGTCAGCGACGTCATCGGCACCTCGACGACGCGGAAGCCGCGCAGCGAGTCGTCGGTCAGCGGGTTGCGGGTGTAGCCGGCCTTCTCCAGGTTGCGCTCGTCGAAGGTGTCCGTGTTGATGATGAGCGTCCCGCCCTGCTCCACCCGGTGCAGCTCGTTGCGCAAGGCCGCGGGGTTCATGGCGATGAGGACGTTCGGCGCGTCACCCGGCGTCGTGATGTCGTGGTCGGAGATGTGGACCTGGAAGGCGGACACGCCGGCCAACGTCCCCGCCGGCGCCCGGATCTCGGCCGGGAACTCGGGCAGCGTGGCCAGGTCGTTGCCCAGCCAGGCACTGACGCTGGTGAACCGGTCTCCGGTCAGCTGCATGCCGTCGCCGGAGTCCCCGGCGAAGCGGATCACCACTGCGCCCAGTGATTCCGGCGCGGGTGCGCGATCGACGATGTCAGTCATCGGCTCCCCCAATCCTGTCGTGCGAGGTGCTCTCGTGGTACGTGGGGCTCGTTCTCCTGGGCGGGCGCTCCGGCCGGTGGTGACACGCCGAAGCACGTGGTCGCCGCTCCTTTACTGAACGTACACCCGCGACCAGGCAAAAGGCAGGACACCTGCGCTCCGCCGGCCGGCACTCCCTGTCCGGCCACGAGCCGTTGCCCACCGTGGCCAGCCCGCCACCGACCGGGCGCAGGCGCGTCGCACCATGACGTCGAACGGCCGGAAAACCTCCGTTCGGGTGAAGCCCGGCGTGGTGTGACGCATGACCTGCCCCCGGGGGGCGGCCGGCGGCGGCCTCGACTGGGCGGAGCGGTGTGCGTCACCGGACCAGGGCTTGGTCAACCCAGGTTCGTCAGCCGATCACGGTTCCGTCAGCGGACGATGATCACACTGTGCAGCTCGTTGGTCAGGCGAGGGTGACGCTGGTGTCGAGGTAGACGTCCTGGACGGCGTTCAGCAGCTCGACGCCTTCTCCCATGGGACGTTGGAACGCCTTGCGCCCGGAGATCAGACCCTGACCCCCGGCGCGCTTGTTGATCACTGCGGTGCGGACCGCGGCGGCGAGATCTCCTGCGCCCTTCGACTCGCCACCGGAGTTGATGAGCCCGATCCGACCCATGTAGCAGTTCGCCACCTGCCACCGGCACAGGTCGATCGGATGGTCGGTCGTCAGCTCCTCGTACACCAGCTTGGAGGTCTTGCCGTAGCCGGACAGGGCGTTGTAGCCGCCGTTGTTCTCCGGCAGCTTCTGCTTGATGATGTCGGCCTCGATGGTGACGCCGATGTGGTTGGCCTGTCCCGTCAGATCAGCGGACGCGTGGAAGTCGGCCTGCTCGGTCTTGAAGGCGCTGTTGCGCAGGTAGCACCACAGCACCGTGAACAGCCCGAGGTCGTGAGCCTCCTTGAACGCCCGCGAGACCTCCTGGATCTGGCGCGTCGACTCCTCCGACCCGAAGTAGATGGTCGCCCCGACGCCGGCCGCACCAAGGTCGAACGCCTCCTTCACCGACCCGAACATGATCTGGTCGAACCTGTTCGGATAGGTCAGCAGCTCGTTGTGGTTGAGCTTCACGATGAAGGGGATCTTGTGGGCGTACTCGCGGCTCAGCGCGCCCAGTACCCCGAAGGTGGAGGCGACCGCGTTGCACCCGCCCTCCACTGCCAGCCGGCAGATGTTGGCCGGATCGAAGTAGATCGGGTTGGGGGCGAACGACGCCGCCGCGGAGTGTTCGATCCCTTGGTCCACCGGCAGGATCGAGAGGTAGCCCGTCCCGGCCAGCCGGCCGTGGTCGTACATGCTGGCCAGGTTGCGCAGCACGACCGGCGAGCGATCGGTCGGCGCCAGGCAGCGGTCGATGAAGTCCCGCCCAGGCGCGTGCAGATCCTCCTTCACGATGCCCTTGGACGTGTGGTTCAGCAGGTCGTCGGCGTCATCACCGAGCAAGGCGTGGAGGTCCACGAGCGCTCCTTCGGGAGAGGTCTGAGGGAGCCGGACGAGCCCGCCCGACCCATGCCCAGAGCGTAGTCGGCTCCTGGGCGGTGCAGCCGGGGCTCGCTCGCCCCGCCGGCCCCGCCCTGGTCATCGGGGCGCCGGCTCGAGCACCTGTGCCACCGCGTCGTCGACCACACGGCGGACCTTGGCTCGGGACCGCGCCGGGACGACGGCGTCGGCCACCACCTCCGTGCGGCTCTGCGTCGCACCGCCGGCGCGGAAGAACCGTCGGCGGACATGGCCGGTGACCACCACCTCAGTCCCGACCTCGGGCAGCGGCTGCCCGTTGGTCACCCACGCCACCGGTGCCGTCGCCCGGCCCGACGCCACCGCCGTCCGGACGTCGAGCACCGCCAGCTCCGTCCCATCGGCGAGCTCGCGCACCTCCGGCGCGCGCTCGACCACCCCTCGCAACAGCACGACGTTCATGTCGCCTCCACTCTCGGCTGACGGGCCGCCCGGCGGACCACACCCTTTGGCGGTGCGGCCGCCGGTGTTCCTGACCCGTCGTGCGTCCCGGCTCAGGCCGGCGGCCCGCTCGTGGCGGGGGGTCGACGGCCTTTGCAATGGCGCGGGGAAGCGTGGGAGGACCGTAGTGGAGGGGTGCTACAGAGAACCCGTGGGCTATTGGCCGAGGCCGGCCAGGCGCTCGGAGACGTCGGCGAACCCGGCCTCGTAGCGAAGGATGCGCCGGAAGTAGGACGCCGCACTCGTCGGATCACCAGCCCGGTCGTAGAGGTCGCCGAGCACGTACCATGCCCGCAGGTGGTGCTCCTGCACGCGTCGAGGCTGAGACGCCGCGCTCGACATGAGCTCGATGGCGTCGGTCAGGCGGCCGCGATCAGCCAGGGCGCCGGCAGCCACGATGCGCCCCTCCATCACCAGCTCGGCCGACGGTGAGGCGTCTCGCAGCTCGGTCCACAGCTCATCGACCGCGGCCCACCGCCGCAGCGCGCGGTAGCTGTCCGCCAGCACGGGGTGCTGATCGACGGCTCCGGTCAGGTGGCGGTAGGCCTCGAGCTCGACCGTCGCCCTCTTCCAGCGGCCGAGCCGGTAGCAGGTGAGTCCGTAGAGCTCCCGCACGGCCGCCGCCCCCGGGACGTCGGTGGCCAGCGGGCCGAGGACGGCGACCGCGTCCCGGTACCGCTCGGCTTCGAAGGCGGCGCGGGCCTCCTGCAGGCGAGCTTCGAGGCGTGGCGCACGGGTCCGGCCAGCGGCTCGCTCGAGCTCCGCCACGACGTCCTCGGGCAAGCGGCGCCGCCGCCGACTGCCGGCCGCGACGATCGCTGATGCCCGCTCGGTCGCCCGCGACGCCTCCGCTCTGACCGAGCCCTCATCGATCCACAGCGGCACCTCCCGGCGGTCCGGCGCCTCGAGCGGTGGCGTTCGGGGCGACGCCCCCCGGGGCAGCGCGACGCTCGTTCCTCGTCCCTGGCGCGGACCACGCCGGCCGTCGGCCGGCAGCCGACGCCGGTCCGAAGGCGCGGACGGGCCTGCCCCGAAGGACCGCCGTCGATCACTGCCGGCGGATGGGGAACGGCCCGGTGAGCGGGCGGCGCCCGACGCTCCGCTCCGGTCCTGGCG
>JBKPRL010000068.1:0-2686 GCA_046734535.1 bacterium
CCGCCTGCCGACCTCCCCGGCAACGTCGTGACCACGTACGGGCTCACGGAGACGGGCAGCGGTGTCGTCTACGACGGCTGGCCGCTCGACGGCGTGGAGGTGCGGATGGCCGACGACGGTCAGATCCACCTCCGGGGGCCAATGCTGCTGCGCGCGTACCGCGACGGCGCCGACCCCAAGGACGCCGACGGGTGGCTCCCCACCGGCGACCTCGGGGCGCTCGACGGCGACGGCCGTCTGGTCGTCCACGGCCGGCGCGATGACCTGGTGATCACCGGCGGCGAGAACGTCTGGCCCGACGTCGTGGAGTCGGCACTGGTCGAGCATCCCGACGTTGCCGAGGTGGTCGTCGCCGGGCGACCCGACCCTGAGTGGGGCCAGCGGGTGGTGGCCTTCGTGGTCCCGGTGGCCGGCGCCACGGCGCCCGACCTCGACGGCCTCCGGGCCTGGGTGAAGGAGCGGCTGCCGGCGTTCTGCGCCCCCCGCGAGCTGGCGCTGGTCGAGCGGATCCCACGGACCGCGCTCGGCAAGCCCCGCCGCGACCTCCTCCTCCGCGCCGACCCGGCCTCCGGCTGACGGCTTCTGGCGCGAGATCCTCGCACCGGCGAGCCGGACCCGCACCAGAAACCCCGGCACGGTGTGCAGCAACCGCGGCGGACGGCTTCTGGCGCGAGATCCTCGCAGCGGCGAGACGGAACCGCGCCAGAACCCCCGCGAGCGGCCGGCGCGGCGCGGGTGGCGTCACACGGTGCTGCGGACGCCGGCGCCCCCGTCGATGACGTACGTGTCGCCCGTGATCCACGAGGCCGCGTCGCTGGCGAGGAAGGTGGCCAGGTGGGCGATGTCCTCGGGCTCGCCCAGGCGGCGCAACGGCAGCGCGGCGGCGAGCGTGTCGCCGTAGTTGTCCACGAGGACCTGGGCGAAGTCCGTCTTGACCAGCCCCGGTGCGATGCCGACCACCCGTGTGGGCCCGAGCTCCCCGGCGAGCTGGCGCGTGAGATGGATGAGCGCGGCCTTGGTCACGTTGTAGACCCCGAGGAGGCCCTCGGCCCGCAGCCCGCCCACCGACGCGATGTTGATGATGACGCCGGGGCGGTCCTTGAACGCCCGCTCCCACGCCGACTGGCACCAGAACACTGGGCCCCGCAGGTTGACCGCCAACGTCTTGTCGTAGCGCGCGGGATCGATGCTGAGGGTGGGACCGAAGTGCGGGTTGGTGGCGGCGTTGTTGACGAGGATGTCCAGGCCGCCGAAGCGCTCGATGGTCGCGGCCACACAGGCGTCCGCGGCGTCGATGTCACCGGCGTGGGCGGCGTGGACGGCGACGTCTCCCTGCATCGTGGCTGCCGCAGCCTCCAGCGCGTCCTGCTTGCGCGACGACAGCATCACCCGGGCGCCGGATGCCGCCATCTCCGCGGCGATCGCTCGGCCGATCCCCCTCGACGCGCCCGTGACCAGCGCGACCTTCCCATCCAGTCGGAGCTCCATGAGCGCCGGACCCTACCGGAGCCCTTCGAAGGCGCCCCGGTAGCGTCGGCACGGTGAACCGCCTCGCCGCCGAGACCTCGCCGTACCTGCGCCAGCACCGGGAGAACCCCGTCGACTGGTACGCATGGGGTCCAGAGGCGTTCGCCCGGGCGGCGGAGGAGGACCGTCCCGTGCTCCTCTCCGTCGGCTACGCGGCCTGTCACTGGTGCCACGTCATGGCCCACGAGTGCTTCGAGGACGTCGAGGTGGCGACGGCCATGAACGAGCTGTTCGTCAACATCAAGGTCGACCGGGAGGAGCGCCCCGACGTCGACGCGGTGTACATGGACGCGGTGCAGGCCCTCACCGGTCGGGGCGGCTGGCCGATGACGGTCTTCCTGACGCCGGACGGCCGTCCGTTCTACGGCGGCACGTACTTCCCGAAGCCGGCGTTCCTCCAGCTGCTGGCGGCCATCGACGACGCGTGGCGCACGCGGCGCGGGCAGGTCGACGAGAGCGCCGGCCAGCTCGTCGAGTCGCTGGACCGGACCGCGCGCCTGGCGGCGGCCCCGGAGCCCCCCGGCGTCGCTCACCTGAACACCGCCCTGCAGCAGCTCGCCTCCTCCTTCGACCAGCAGTGGGGCGGGTTCGGCCCGGCGCCCAAGTTCCCCCAGACGATGAACCTCGAGCTGGTCCTCCGGGCCTCGTTGGCCGGTGCCGGCGAGGGCGCGCTGCAGGTCGTCACCACGACGCTCGACGCCATGGCCTCCGGGGGGATCTACGACCACCTCGGCGGCGGGTTCGCCCGGTACTCGGTCGACGAGCGCTGGCTGGTCCCCCACTTCGAGAAGATGCTGTACGACCAGGCGCTGCTGGTGCCGCTCTACCTCCACGCGTGGCAGGTGACCGGCGAGGCCCGCTACCGGCAGGTGGTGGAGGAGACGGTCGGGTACGTGCTCGGCGAGCTCCGCCACCCGGCCGGCGGGTTCTACTCCTCCGAGGACGCCGATTCGGAGGGCGAGGAGGGACGGTTCTACCTCTGGACCCCGGCGGAGGTCGAGGCCGCGGTCGGCGCGGAGCTGGCACCGGCGGCACTCGAGTGGTACGGCGTGACGGCCGCCGGCAACTTCGAGGGTCGCACCATCCTGACCCGCCCGGTCCGGGGCGACCTGGAGCGACCGCCGGCGATCGAGCGGGCTCGGGCACTGCTGTTCGCCGA
>JBKPRL010000069.1:0-9260 GCA_046734535.1 bacterium
GGCGTGGATGGCGAGGGCCGAGATGCCCGAGTTGACGACCGGGGTGCCGTGGGCGCCCTGATGTAGCCCGACCAGCGCGTAGCTGCCGTCGAGCAGCAGCCCGCCCGACGACCCCGGCACCGCGTTCGCCGTGTGGTCGACGCGCTCCTTGCTGGCCGGGTCCCGGAAGCCCGCGAACTCGCCCTCCGTCTGCCGCTGCGTGAGCCCCATGGGGTGCTGGAACAGATGGATCGTCCCGCCGACGTTGGGCTCGACGGCGCTCGCGAGGTCGTAGAAGCCTCGCTCGGCACCTGGCGAGCCGGCCACGAGGATGACGGCGTAGTCGAGGAACCCTCGCAGGTCGACGCCGCCGGCCGGCGTGACGAGCTCCGGCTTCCCCTGCGGGCTCTCCACCTCGGCGGGATGGGGTGGCTTCGACACCACCAGCCACGACTCGGGGACCTTGTACTCGACCGGGTCCTTCCTCCCGGTCGCAAAGTCGAAACGCACCCGGAGCTGCCGCTCCGAGCCGACCGTCGGAGTGCCTGCAGCGTCGAGGAGACCGGCGACCACGTGGAACGCCGTGACCACGGTGCTCGGCCCGACCAGGAAGCCGGTGCCGGTCACCGCCTCCGGGTTGGCACCCACCGCGACCTCGACCCGGCACAGGCGTGCCCGCGCACGGAGCCCTCCCCTCTCGACCTCGGCCGCGTCCTGGAAGCCCAGCTCCGCCTTGATCAGGGCCTGCAGGTCGGTCGCGGCGGCCGACTTGTCCGGCAGGAAACCGTCGTGGATGAGTCGCTCGCCGAGCTGGGTGAACCAGCCCTCCTCGTGCGCGTTGCGGAGGGCACGTTCGAACGCGACCTGGTCGCTCGTGGCACCCGCGCTGACGGCCATGAAGGGTCGGCTGGTCGGGACGACCTCGCGAACCTCGTCGTAGACGCGTCCGAAGTCGCTGCGCGTCCGGGCGATCCGCGACGCGAGCCCCGGGAAGTCGGGCAGGACGGATGTCGCGTCACCCTGGCTCACGGCACGAACCCCGCGATCGCGGACCTGACCTTGTCCGTCGCGTGGGCGTAGTTGGCTCTCAGCCAGTCGCCCGCGAAGTGCAGCCCTGCGACGTCGAGGTCGTGGTCGAACGACAGCACGCACGACCCGCTGTTGCCTCCGAGCGACGTCGCGTCGTGGGTGAAGACCCAGTGCCTGGGGCTGTCCGGGACCGTCTCCGACGCCGCCATCACGAGGCCGGGGCTCAGGTACCGGATGCCGTAGTCCATGCCGAAGATCTCGCGCAGCCGTTGTACGACGTCCATCCTGCGCTTGCCCTGCTCGTCGGTGGGGAGCACGGTCGGCATGGCGGGGTAGCCGACCACGAACACCTTCGCGGCGCCCACCGCTATGCCCTGGTCGGACAGCGTGAGAGCAGCTGGGAGGGCGGCGCCCGCGGCGTTCGTCTGCTCGACCCGCAGGAGGGCCAGGTCGAGATGGGCCAGGTCGACGTGTCCCTCGATCGGATCGGGACCGCTGAAGACGACGTCGACGATCCGGAAGGCTCTCGTGGGATCGGTGCCCGACGGGGAGAAGTTGACGACCGGCTCCCCGGTCAGCACCCACCCGGCCGGGTTCGAGCGACTCGGGGTCGGGAAGGCGAGCACCTCGAGCACGTGCCGGTTGGTCATGACCAGTCCGTCGCCGACGACGAAACCGGTGCCTGCGTGCACACCTGGCCGCAGGTCGATACGGCCGACCGACCGCTGCAGCTGGGCGAAGGTGGGATGCAGGACGACGGCACCCTGCCAGTCGCCGAGCTCCGGGTCGTTCGGGTCGACGCCGTCGTCGCCGAGTCGGAGCGCCGGCCGGTCTTCGAGCTGCACCAGCGCCTCGAGTGCCGTCTGCGGACCGGGTGCGTCCGGGATCGCCCCACCCTCGCGCAGCTGGTGGAGCACCAGCTCGCTGTCGCGGAGCAGCTCGTCGTGCAGCGGCACCAGGGCTCCGCGCGAGGCCTCAGGGACGCTCGCCCGGACTCGCGCCACCCGGTCCTCGAGCGCGCCGAGCCGGGCGTCGGAGTCGGCGCGCAACGACTCGCGCGCGGCCTCGGGGCTGAGGTCGGCGGCTGCTTCCAGCGCGCTGTGCCGGCCCGCGACGAGCACGACAGGGTCCGGGGCGGGGATGCCGTCGGCGCGCAGCGTGGGCACTCCCGCGCTGGGGGTCGATCCCGTGCCACCTGCCGGTGCCCGCGCGCCAAGTGCCGCTTCCAGCTGCGGGCTGATCCCCTGGCGGGTCATGGCGGCCTCGGCGTCGGCGCCCCCGGACTCCGGGACGCCGAGCTTGGCATCCTCGTAGACCACGGAGCTCAGCTCGAGCTGGAACTGAGGCTGCGCGGCCACGTCCGCCAGCCGGATCGCCTCGCCTGGTCCCCACGCCTCGGACAGGAGGCCGATCGTGTCGGCGCCGACTGCCACCGCGGGGCCGCCCTCCGGCGCTGGCGCCACGGGGCCGGCCAGGGATCGCTCCAACAACGCCTCGGCGTCGACGATGCCGGCGCCGTAGTCGTTCGTGTCCCACCCGCCAGGCACGCGGGCGGTTGCCATCAGCACCTCCCGGAAGAGGGCCTGCACGGACAGCTGCCGCTGTGTCGCCGCGGCGATCACGTTCTGTCGACCGTGGTGGGAAAGCCACAGGGCGGCCACCCCTGCGGTGATGGCCACCGCGAACGACGTGCCCTGTCCACCACCCACGTCGGTGCCGCCGTGCCCGGCGACCGCCTTCCACACCTTCTCGCCGGGAGCCGTGACGTCGACATCGCGCCCGTGGCACGAGCCGCGCCACGTGCCGTCGGCGATGTTGCTCCCCGCGACGGCGATGACCTCGTCGTACCGGGCCGGGTAGACCACGAGCTCGACGCAGTTCCCTGCCGCGGCCAGGACGATCATGTTCTCCTGGATCGCCTGCTTCACGGCCCTTCTCAAGGCGCGGCTCGGCGTCCCGCCGAGGCTCATCGTCACGATGTGGCAGCCGTGGAGACGGGCGTGGTCGACGGCCTTGGCCACCGCTCCTCCGTTGAAGGTCAAGATCACCGACTCGGTGCATCGGATCGGCACCAGGGTCGCCTTCGGTGCTGGGCCGAGCACCGATCCAACGGGTCCGCTCGTCATGACGCTGGCCGTGCCGGTCCCATGCCCTGGGTTCCCGCCGGCCGCGAGGGGATCGGTCGGGTCCGCCGCGCCGGTCAGCACGTTGAAACCGTCGGCGATCGCGACGTCGGACAGCTCGACGTGCTGGGTCACTCCGGTGTCGGGCTGGCCGACCTTGATGCCGGCGCCTCTGGCAGGACTGGCGTTCCAGGCCCGCAACACGCGGGTGCGATCGAGCGCCCACGTTCGGTCTGCTGGAGGATCCCCGGGGACGAAACACGTGCTCCGGAACAGGTCCCCGATGAGGCCTTCGGGCAGGGCATCCGGCGGGACGGGGTCCTGGTAGAAGTTGCTGCCCAGCTCCGGCTCCACGGTGACCGCGCCGAGCTGGGCTTGCAGCTCGTGCGCCATCGTGAAGAGGGAGGGGTTGTCGACCGTCCGTTCGAGTCCGGGGAACTGCAGAACGTAGAACTCGCCGAACTCGGGGTCGGCACTCGGCTCGTCGAAGAGCGCGAAGAACTGGAAGCGGTCGATCCCGGTCAGCTGCCGGATCTGTGCGGCTGTCGCCGCCTCGTCGACCTCGGAGGGGTACTCGACCACGAACCGCAGCGTGTGCGGATCAAGACCGGTGACCTCGGCGTCCCCGTCGACAGGCGCGGCCAGCGCCCTCAATAGCTCGATTCCTTGCATGGTGTGCCTCGTCCGTCACGGAGGCCCCGTGGGTCAGCAACGCCGCTTGGTCACAGCGCTCACAGAGTGCGCCCGACACTGGTCCCCATGCGCTGGACACGATCCAAATGAGTGCAAAAGCGTCCCCATGAGTGCCAAAGCGCGCTTGCCATTCTCGACCTCGGAGAAGGCAAAGAAATGACTCGAACGGGGCATTTCGTCATCACCGCTGGTGTTTCTGTTCCTGATCAGCTCCTCCCGAACTTCGTTCTTTCCATCGCCATCGACGCGGTAATCGGGCGACGGCGTTCAGGCAGGGTCGTTCCGCGTACGCAGTCGGCGTCTCATGCCGAGGATTGTCAGGCGGGCGGCAGCGCTGGGATGTCGGAGGCGCCAGGTTCGAGGCCCGACGTTCACTGACTGGCTGTGTGCAACGGGCCGGGGTCAAGAGGTGAGGCTGCCCTTGAGCTTGTCCCACACGGTGACCGCCGTGGCGACAGCCACGGGCGCTGCGCAGGTTTGATATGGGTGGCAGGTGCAGGATTCGAACCTGCGTAGGCGTACGCCGACGGATTTACAGTCCGCTTCCATTGGCCACTCGGACAACCTGCCTTGGTGTCGTCGTACCCGGCTTGGCCGGCCGACAACGGAGCGAAACAATAGCGCAGCGCCAAGCGGGCCGAAGAATCGTAGGGAGAGCTGGGACATGGCTGACTCGTCGTTCGACATCGTGAGCAAGATCGACCGGCAGGAGGTCGACAACGCCCTGGGACAGACCGCACGCGAGATCGCCACCCGGTTCGATTTTAAGGGCACCGGCGCCACCATCGAGTGGCAGGGCGAGCACGCGATCGAGATCAGCGCGTCGGCCGACGACCGCGCGAACGCCGTCCTCGACGTGTTCAAGCAGAAGCTGGTCAAGCGCAACGTCAGTCTGAAGGTCCTCGACGCCTCCGAGCCCCGTCAGTCCGGTCAGCAGAGCAAGATCGCGATCGCCCTCAAGGAGGGGATCAGCTCGGAGAACGCCAAGAAGATCTCCAAGCTGATCCGGGACGAGGGGCCCAAGGGCGTGAAGGCGCAGATCCAGGGGGACGAGCTGCGGGTGTCGTCGAAGAAGCGCGACGACCTCCAGACCGTCCAGCGGCTCGTGCGCGAGCAGGACTACGACTTCGCGGTGCAGTTCACCAACTACCGGTGACTAGCGCTCGCTCGATCCGATCGGGGGTGCCTCGGAGAGGGTCTTGCGGTGGCCCAGGGCCTCGAGCCACGTCAGCAGCTGCCGGTGCATCGCGTCCGCCCCCACGATCATCCCGGCGGGCGCGTCGAGGGCGACCGGTGACACGAGCATGGCCCGGTCCTGCCACCCCCCGAGACCACCGTGGCAGCCGACGAGCCCCTCGAACGCCGCCACCTCCCCGAGCTCGTCGAGCAGGCTGTTGACCAGGATGTCCGGAGCCTCCGGCATCTTTGTCACGCGGAGCACGAAGGGCACGGCGTCCGGGCCGAACGGCGCGAGGGGGTCCTCGCCCGTGACCTCGCCGGTGCGCAGGCGGTGCTCACCCCGACCTCCGAGCACGACCGGGCCGTCAGCCGCGGACTCGACGACCACGAAACCGACGCCCGGATGGGCCACGAGCCCGTCGACCAGGGCCGGGTACCGGAGCGAGAGCTCCTCGAGGGTCAGCCGTCGGTCCTCGCCGGTGACGTAGACCAGGCCGAGGTTGCCGGAGCCGAAGACCATCAGCTCGCTGCCGACGGCATCCGGCACCGTGGTGTCGGAGGCGGCCTCCGTCTCCAGCCGACCCTCGAGGCGGTCCGTGCCGCGTCTCATGGAGCGGCCGAGCACCGAGTCGCCGCTCGTCGAGTCGGCCACCAGCGCGCCGATCGTGCCTGTCGCCTCCGCGTTGTACTGGGAGTGCTGCACGGCGGCGTCGGCGAGCCGGGTGACGAGGGTGCCCAGGTCCTCGCCGTACCGGTCGGCGAAGACCTCGCCCTGGCTCTGGCCGTGGTCGGAGAGCACGACGAGGTGGTACGGCCGCGGGGCCACCGCCGCCACTCGCTCGAGCTGTCCGAGCACGCGGTCGATGCCCTCGAGCGCGGACAGCGCCTCCGGCTGCATGATGCCGACGTGGTGGGCGACAGCGTCGTAGTCGACGAGATCGACGTAGATCGACCGGCGGCCGTCGAGCAGCGCCTCTCCCACCAGGTGGGTGCTCATGTCCCGGATCGGCCCCAGCAACGCGGCCCGCTCGAACGCGAAGCTCCACCCTCGCGCGACTCTCGGCCGGACGTCCCGACGCCGTGCTCCGGCGCGCTGGAACCGCTCGCGCCCGATCTCCGAGATCGCGCGAGTCAGCGAGCGGGCCATCCCGGTCGGGGCGGCGGCGTACCGCATCAGGGCCGACCTCGTCCGCACGTCCTCCCGGGTGCGGCTGATCGCGCTCATGGTGGCGTACGCCGTCACGGCATCGCCGGTGAACAGGTTGCTGACCGACACACCGTCGTCTGCCAGCAGTCCTCGGCCGTCCGAGGCCCGGGCCTCGATCAGGGTCGCGTCCGCCGGCTTGTTCGCGACGAAGACGCGCTGCTCGGCCCGGTCGTACCACCGGAAGGCCGGCACCCCCTCGATGGTGCCGTGCAGGATTCCGAGCTGGCTCGCCGGCGTCGTCGCCGGGAGCCGTGGCCGCCACTCGACCATGCGGTGCGAGCCCGACCTGATCCAGCGTGACAGGGTCGGCAGGGTCCCGGCGCGCACTCCCCAGTCCAGCACCGGGAAGGGCACGCCGTCGGCCTGGACGAACAGCACCCCCGGGACGTCCGGGTCGGCCACCTGGCGGGGCCGGCGCCGGGCCCGCCTCAGGAGCGGGACGACGACCGTGTCGTCGGTGCCCGCGGTCGCCACCCACACGAACAGCGTCGAGACGCAGACCACGACCCACGACCCCCAGAAGGCCGCGGTCACCGACGTGTCCTCGTTGCTGAGCACCAGCCAGATCACGAGGGTCTGGCCGAACAGCCCGACGGCGACCGTCGCCACCCAGCCGATGCGGACCGCGCCCCAGATCAGCAGCGGCCGCAGCAGCCCGCCGATGACGAGGATGAGCGCGGCCGCCACGACCAGGTCGGTCCACCCGCCCACCTTGAAGCCCGGCACGATCCACGACGCCACGAGCAGGCCGGCGATTGCCCCCACCAGGGCGAGCAGCGCCCGGCCGACATCCGCGGGTCGCCACGAGAGCCTGTTCGTCGTGACACCTCCTCGGCCGACGACGCCAGTCAATCGGGCGATGCGGGCCCGAGCCGTCACCTGATTCGGGGGAACACCACGCAAGCCGGTGAGAGCAGCATGCAGCCGGCTGGAAGGGAGTCCGATGGCCGCGATCCGCTGGGTGCGCCTCGCAGCTGCGCTCGCCCTGGTCCTGGGCGCGTATGCGGTCGTGCCGACGCAGGACCCCTTCCACACGGGGTCGCTGGCCCGCCTGGCGACGGTGCTGGTGCTTCTCCTCGGATCTGCCTGGGTGATGATCCGGCAGCTGCGGCTGTCGGCCTACGACGGAGAGCGGAACATCGACGGCCTGATGCTCGCCGTGGTCATCATGACGGTGACCTTCGCGTTGACCTTCTACCTCCTCGAGCTCCGTGACCCGGGCCAGGTGGCCGGCCTGAACACCAAGGTCGACTCGCTGTACTTCACCGCCTCGACGATCCTCACCATCGGCTACGGCGACGTCCACGCCGCGGGCCAGGCTGCCCGCGTCCTGGTGCTGGTGCAGATGGTGTTCGACGTCGTCTTCGTCGCCACGGCGGCGACCATGCTCACGACGCGGATCCGCCGTGCCGCCAGCGCCCGGGTCGCCGCACGCGGCGGCACCGGCGTCGACCAAGGCGTCAGCCCGGCCGAGGGCGAGCCCGACCGCGGATGACGTCGATGCGCCGGTCAGTCACGCCGGCGCAGCCTGGCGGCCTCGTCACGCAGGGCGGCGATGGTGCGCCGGGTCAGCACCCCCACGGCACGGTCCTCGGCCACCACCCGGCCGATGACGGCCGAGACGACCTGCACGCCGGACAGCCCGACGAGCCAGGTGGCGAGCGTGAGCACGAGGCCGAAGGCGCCGAACTCCTCGGCCGACGACCGGGCGAACGTCGGCATCACCAGCGTCGAGCCGGCGGCGTACGCCACGACGGCGACCCCGGTGAGGGCCGCAGCCGGCACCAGCGAACTCCACCGGACGCGGTTGGAGAGCAGGTAGTGCAGCGACCACCACCACAGAAGCGCCATGAGCCCGGCACGCAGCACGAACCCGGCCAGCTCCACCGGCGCGCGGGAGCCCCCGCCGACCAGTCGGTCGACCGCCGCAATGGTCTGCAGGCCGACCAGCCAGCCCAGCAGCCAGACGAAGGCCCGCTTCCGGCCCGCCCACCCGCCCCGGTGGTGCAGGGCCCACACCTTCTCGTAGGCGCGTTGGGTCGCCCGCGCGTAGCTCGTGGCCGAGAAGACCGTGATCGCAAGGCCGATGAGGCCCACCTGGGCGCGGACCTGGCCGACGTCCACCCCGGTCGTCACGCTCTCGGCCAGCTGCGACGTCTGGACGGACTGGATCCCGGTCACCGCCTGCAGCCGTTCGTACGCCGCCTCGATGGCCGCTTCCGGCAGGAAGGCCGCGGCGACGACCAGCAGGGGGACCAGGGCCAGGAGCGCCTGCGCGGCGAGGGCCATGGACCGGTCGACGACCTCGACCCGCAGCAGCTCGGAGACCAGCCGTCGCGCGGCCGGGACACCCTGCATCACGCGGTCGCCCTGCGCGCGGCCCCACGCGACGCCAGAGGCGGCTCGACGACGGACGTCGCGCGCCTTCACCAGCCTCCGGGCTCGGACATCGTTCCTCCGCTCCTCGTCGCCGGTGGCAGCGATCGTCTGGCGGAGGGCACCGGGGTGCCTCGCCCGAATCGGGTGGCCGGGCCGGTCGCCTGCGTGGCCGCCCCGCGGCGTGGGTACCGGGGTCACCGGGGTCATGTCGGCGTGTGGGAGGGGTTGCGATGCCAACCTTCGTCATCCGGATCGAGGGCCAGCTGAGCGACCCGTTCATGACGTGGTTCCCGTCGCTGACGGCACAGGCACGGAACGGGCACACCGTGCTGTGCGGTGACCTTCCGGACCAGTCGTCCCTCCTCGGCGTACTGGCGGCGCTCGACATGATGGGCACCCGCATCCACCTGGCCGGGCTGGCCACGGCCCTCGACAACGCGTCGAACTAGTCCTCGTCCTTCTCGGGAGCGGACACACCGATCTCCTCCAGGAGCGCTTGCGCCTCCGGCGTCAGCTCGGCCTGGAGCAGCACCGCCTCGCTGTACCGCAGCACGTCGCCCACCGCGACCGGGTCCGCGTCCGACGACAGGACCAGCAGGGCGGAGGTGCCAGGAGTCACGTGCTCGCGAACACTCCGGACGAACTCCTCGTCGATGCCCGCACTTCGGGCT
>JBKPRL010000070.1:0-7710 GCA_046734535.1 bacterium
TCGGCCAGGATGGCGGCGGTCGAGGAGGTGCCGATGCGGTTGGCGCCCGCCTCGATCATGGCGAGCGCCTTCTCGGCCGACCGGATGCCGCCACTGGCCTTGACGCCGAGGTCGGGACCGACCGTGGCCCGCATCAGCCGCACCGCCTCGACGGTCGCGCCGCCGGAGGTGGCGTGGAACCCGGTCGAGGTCTTGACGAAGTCCGCGCCCGCGGCCAGCGCGGCGTGGCAGGCGGCGACGATCTCGTCGTCGGTGAGCAGTCCGGACTCGATGATGACCTTGAGCACGGCCGGGTGGGGCGCCGCCGCCCGTACCGCCTCGATCTCGGCCCGGACGCCACCCCACGCGCCGGCCTTGGCCAGGCCGAGGTTGATGACCATGTCCACCTCGTCCGCCCCGTTGGCGCGGGCGAGTGCTGCCTCGGCCGCCTTGGTCGCGGCGTGGTGGGCGCCCGAGGGGAACCCGATCACGCACGCGGTGAGGATGCCGGTGGGCAGCCACCCGCTCCCCAGCGGCAGCATCGACGGGGACACGCACACCGCCTTGACCGCGAGCGACGTCGCATCGCGGCAGAGCTGGTGGACCTCGTCCGCCGTCGCCTCCGGCACGAGGAGGGTGTGGTCGATCATCGCCGCGACGGTGGCCCGATCGGCCACCGGCAGCAGGCGGGCCGCGGTGGCGGCCCGATCAGACGCAGCCATGGCGACAATCCTGCCACGATGGGCCGCGTGGACGTCACCGTCATCGACCACCCGCTGGCCGCCGAGCGCCTGACCATCCTGCGGGAGGCCAGCACGCCGAACGCCGAGTTCCGGGCCGCCCTCGACGGCCTGGCCGGGATGCTCGTCTACGAGGCCACACGCGACCTGCCGGCCGAGGAGGTCGAGGTCACGACGCCGCTCGGTCCGGCCATGGGTCGCCGGCTGTCCACCGTGCCGATGCTCGTGCCCATCCTCAGGGCCGGGGTCGGCCTCGTGGCCGGCGCGCTCCGCCTGCTCCCTGCGGCCGAGGTGGGCTTCATCGGCCTCGCTCGGGACGAGGAGACGTTCCTCCCCCACCCCTACCTCGCCAAGCTGCCCGACCGCCTGGACGATCGGCCCTGCTTCGTCCTCGACCCCATGCTGGCGACCGGCGGCTCGCTCGAGTACACCTGCCGCCTGCTGGTCGACCGGGGGGCACCGCAGCCCATCGTCGTGGTGTGCGTGCTGGCGGCACCGGAGGGACTCGAGCGCATCGAGCGGTCGGGCATCGAGACGCGGGTCATCACCGCCGCCGTCGACAGCCACCTCAACGACAAGGCCTACATCGTCCCGGGCCTCGGCGACGCCGGCGACCGCCAGTTCGGCCTCTGGTAGTCGCTTCCCAACCGACCCGCGGCGGGGGTGCGGGGGCAGAGCATCCTGGCGGAGCCCCCGCCGAGGGACCTCTGGTTCCGAGGCGAAAGATCAACCTTGGAGCCAGGTCAGGACGGCGAGGACCCTTCGGTGCTCGGTGTCGGTGGGGCCCAGGCCGAGGCGGCCGAAGATCGAGGAGATGTGCTTCTCGACCGCCCCCTCGGATACGACGAGGGCTTGGGCGATGCCGGCGTTCGAGCGACCCTCGGCCATCAGCGCGAGCACCTCGCGCTCGCGCGGCGTCAGCGAGTCGAGCGGCCCCGAGCGACGACGGGCCAGCAGCTGCGCGACGACCTCCGGGTCGAGGACGGTCCCGCCCGACGCGACGCGGTGCACCGCGTCGACGAAGTCGGCCACGTCGGCCACGCGCTCCTTGAGGAGGTAGCCGACGGCCTGCGTGTCGGCGGACAGCAGCTCGCTCGCGTAGCGCTCCTCGACGTACTGCGAGAGCACGAGGACCGGGGTGCCCGGTCGCTGCCGGCGCAGGTCGATCGCCGCGCGCAGGCCTTCGTCGGTGTGGGTCGGCGGCATGCGCACGTCGGCGATCACGATGTCGGGCGCCGTCGCGGTCACGGTCGGGACGAGCTCGTCGGCCGTGCCGAGCGTAGCCACCACCTCGTCGCCGTACTCGGCCAGGATGCGCCCGAGCCCTTCCCGCAGGAGGACCGAGTCCTCGACGATCAGGACGCGCACGGGAGCTCCGCCAGCAGCGTCGTCGGACCGCCGGCGGGGCTGGCGAGGCGCAGGGTGCCCTCGACGGCTCGGACCCGGTCGGCCAGGCCGGCCAGGCCCCCCGACCGGTGGACGACCGCGCCACCCACGCCGTCGTCGGTGACCTCGACGGCGAGGACCGGTCCGCGGCGGCTGACCCGCACGCGGACCGAGCGGGCCCGGCTGTGCTTGGCCACGTTGGTCAGGGCCTCGCCGACCACGAAGTAGGCGGTGGCCTCGATGGCCGGGGGCGGCCGCTCGGGCAGCTCGACCTGAAGGTCCACGGGGACCGGGCAGCGGGCGGCCAGCGCCGAGAGCGCGGCGTCGAGCCCGCGGTCGGCGAGGACGGCAGGGTGGATGCCCCGCACGAGCTCCCGGAGCTCGGTGATGGCCCGCTTGGCCTCGTCGTGGGCGTGGCCGACGAGGGCGACGGTGGCCGCGTCGTCCTCGCCCCGCTCCAAGCGCTCCTTGGCCAGGCCGAGGTCCATGGCCAGCGCGACCAGGCGCTGCTGCGCTCCGTCGTGCAGGTCACGCTCGATGCGGCGGCGCTCGGCCTCCGCGGCGTCGACCGAGGCCTCCCGGCTCTCGGAGAGCTGCTCGACCCGCTGCTGGAGCACGGCGGTACCGCTCGGCCCGAGGAGGGCCCGGATGATGGCGCCGTGCAGCGTCGCCATGCCCCGGACGACGAACGGCGTGGCGATCAGGACGACGAGGCCGACCAGACCGGTCAGGGTGATGACGACGGCCCGCTCGAAGCCCGAGAGGTCCATGCCCTGGCCACCGGTGGGAAGCGCCCACCCGTACAGCGGGTAGGTGACGCCGGCGAGCGCCGTCGACCACAGGGCGACCGTCACCGTGAAGGCGATGACGCCGAGGAAGAGCGAGATGAGGGCGTAGGCGATCGCTCTCCAGGCCGCGCCGTCGGTGATGACGTCCTTCAGCTGCTGCCAGAACGAGCCCGGTCCGCCGAGCGGCCGGAAAGGCGAGGCGAGCGGTTGGTCGAGGAGGTGCTCGGACCGGAAGCGCTCGACGGCGCTGACGACCCGCGAGAACAGCAGGGTGAGCAGGAGGATGGGGATGCCCACCAGGGTGATGAGCGAACCGATCCCCGTGCTGAGGCCGGTGATCACCACCGTGAACCAGACGATGCCGAGCGGGAGGCTGAGCACGTGGAAGAGCGTCGCCTTCCACGTCCGGGCCTCGATCAGCGGGTGGACGGCGCTGATGATGACCCCTCGCCGGTGACGGTTCGGCGCCGGCAGGGGCGGGGGGCTGGCCGCCCTCCCGGCCGCCGCCTGAGCGGCGCCGGGAGGAGGCGGTGGGGGGAGGAGGTGCGTGTCCGCCATCGGTGCCCCTAGCGCCCAGCACCCACGGTCTCGTGGGGGGCCATCGTGGCCGGATCGGGCGGCGGCAGCAGCGCCGGCTCGACGACGGCGGTAGCCGGGTGGCGCTCGACGGCGAGCCGGGGGACCAGGCGGTCCAGCCAGCGGGGGAGCCACCAGTTGGCCCGCCCGAGCAGCTCCATGGTGGCGGGGACGAGCACCATCCGGACGAGGGTGGCGTCGATGAGCACGGCGATCGCCAGACCGAGGCCGATGAGCTTGATGGCGCGGGCGTCCGCGACCACGAAGCTGCCGAACACGCACACCATGATGGCCGCCGCGGCCGTGATGACGCGCGCTGTCGAGGCCAGACCCTCGACGACGGCCGTGCTGTTGTCACCCGTCCGGTCGTACTCCTCCTTCACGGACGAGAGCAGGAAGACCTCGTAGTCCATGGAGAGGCCGAAGACGATGGCGAAGAGCATCATCGGCGCCCACGGCTCGATGGGAGCTCCTCCGCTCACACCGAACAGGCTGCCGAACCAGCCCCACTGGAAGACCGCGACCATCACGCCGTACGCGGCGCCGATCGACAGCAGGTTCATCACGACAGCCTTGAGCGGGACGAGCACGGAGCGGAAGACGGCCAGCAGGAGCACGAAGCTGAACAGGAGGACCGCCCCGATGAACCACGGCAGACGCTCGCTGAGCACCGTCGAGAAGTCGATGTCGGACGCCGTCTGGCCCCCGACATGGGCGACGGCTCCAGTCGATCGGAGGGCGTCGGGCAGCACGTCGTCGCGGAGGTGTCGGACCAGCTGGCCGGTCACCTCGGACTGCGGCGCGGTGGTCGGGAAGACCTGGGCCGACGCGATGGCGCCCGAGGGGCTGGCGACCGGCGGCGTCACGAAGACGACGCCCGGGGTGTGGGCGATGGCGTCGAGCGCCGTGGGCACGGCGGCCGCCGCCGCGGCGTCAGGGGTCTCGAACACCAGGGTCAACGGGCCGTTCACCCCCGGGCCGAAGCCCTCGGCGAGGAGGTCGTAGGCCTGCCGGGTGGTCGAGCCGGCGGGATCGTTGCCGGCGTCGGCCACGGCCAGGCGCATGCTGAAGACCGGCGCGGCCAGCAGGGCCAGCGCGCCGGCCCCGGCCACCGCGGCCACCACCGGCCGGCGCTGCACCCGGCGCGCCCAGCGATGGGCCATCGTCTCCCGCGGTACCCGCCGCGTCCGCCGGCGGTGCACGCTGAAGCGGTCGATGCGGCGCCCGACGACGCCGAGCAGCGCGGGCAGCAGCGTGATCGCACCGAGCACCGCGATCAGCACGGCGGTCGACGTGCCGAGGGCGAGGCCTTCCAGGAAGCTCAACCGCATCAGCAGCAGCCCGAGCAGGGAGATCATCACGGTGCAGCCGGCGAACACCACGGCGCGCCCGGCGGTACCCATGGCTTCCACCGTGGCCTCGTGGGGCGCCAGGCCCCGCTGCATCGCAGTGCGGTACCGGGTGACGATGAAGAGGGCGTAGTCGATGCCCACGCCGATGCCGATCATCATCGCGACCTGGGTCGTGAAGTCAGGCGTCGGCACGACGGCGGCCCACAGCCCGAGCGCCGCCATCGACGCCATCACGCCCGCCACGGCGGTGAGGATGGGCAGCCCCATCGCCACGACCGATCCGAAGGCGATGAGGAGGATGATCGCCGCAGCCAGCAGGCCCACGCCCTCGCTCGCGGGCACCTGGACGTCCTGGAACAGGTAGCCGCCGAGCGCGACGTCGAGGCCCGGGTGTTGCAGCGCCTTGGCCTTCTCGGCCATCGCCGCGGCGGTGGTCTCGGCTGGGTAGTCGGAGGCCAGGTCGACGGTGGCGAACGCGACGGTGCCGTCCGCGGACCGCTGCTCGGGTGCGTCGAAGGGGGACGTCACGGCCTCGACGCCGGGCAGCGTGCGCACCTGGTCGAGGTAGGAGCGCATCGCGGCGGCCGTGGTCGGCTGCTCGAGGCCGCCGGCGTCGTGGAACACGACGGTGGCGGAGTCGTCGGTCAGGTTGGGGAGCTCCTCGCGAGCGAGGTCGTACGCCTTCTGGGAGTCGGTGCCGGGCAGGCGGCCCCCGTCCGCGAAGGCGCCGCCGAGCGCGCCCTTGAGCGCGAACAGGCCGACGACGGCCACCACCCAGAGGGCGAGGACCCTCCAACGGTGGCGGAAGCAGGCGGAAGCGAGGCGTTCGAGCACGGTGTCCTCCTCGGGCGGGATGGGGATCGGGGGCATGGTCGACGGTACGGATGACCGTCCTCCGCGCCCATCCCGCCTCCCGGCGAAGACGACCGGGGGTTTCCCCTACCCCGGTACTCCGGCCCACCACCCACCCGGACTGCGGCAACGACGCACCACCTACGGCACGCTGGCGTCGCACCTTCGCCCCGAAGGCGGTGAGCTACAGCAGGAGGAGGTCGGCGACGGCGTCGATGAGCGGCGTGGGATCCTCGTCGACGCCCTCGCCGTAGACCTTGACCTTCGGTTCCGTGCCGCTCGGCCTGACCTGCACGCGGGTCCGCCCGCAGACCAGGCGGAGCAGGTTCGCCTCCGGGAACTCGACGACGTCGTCCACCGGCCGGCCGGCGAGCGTGGCCGGCGGCGCGGCGCGGAGCGCGGCCACCCGGGCCGCCGCCACTGGCGGTTCCATCCGCAACGACCGCTCGGCGGTCACGTGACGCCCGAAGCGGCGAGCCATGTCGTCGAGCCGGTCCTGCAGCGTCACGTCCTCGGCGCGAGCGAGGGCCGCGACCTCGGCCATCAGCACGGCCGCAGTGATGCCGTCCTTGTCGCGCGGCGCGGCAGCCACCAGGTAGCCGAGCGCCTGCTCGTAGCCGAACACGAACCGCTGGTCGGGTCGGCCGCGCACGGTCTTGGCGATCCACTTGAACCCGGTGAACGTCTCGGCGTGGTGCACCCCCGCGGCCTGGGCCATGCGGCCCAGGAGCGAGGAGGACACGAGCGTGGTCACGACCAGGCGGTCCCCGCCCGTCGTGTGGCGGAGGACGTGGTCGGCCAACAGCCAGCCCAGCTCGTCGCCGGTCAGCCGCCGCCACCCGCCCTCCGGCGTGGGGATGGCCGCGCCGAGCCGGTCTGCGTCAGGATCGTTGGCCAGCGCCAGGTCGGCGCCGACCTCGGCCGCCAGGGCAAGGAGCAGGTCCATGGCGCCCGGCTCCTCGGGGTTGGGGAAGGCGACCGTCGGGAAGTCGGGATCGGGCGCGGCCTGCTCGGCCACGACGGCCGGGCGAGGCCAGCCGGCGCGCTCGAACGCAGCGAGGAGCGTCGCCCCGCCCACGCCGTGCATCGGGGTGTAGGCGACCGTGACGTCCTGCAGGTCCGGCCTCAGGCGCACCGCGGGGACGGCCTGCAGGTAGGCGTCGACCGGCGCTTCGCCGAGCATGACGATGTGAGGGTCGTCCGGCCCGGCCACCGCGATCGCCCCGAGGTCCACCGCGTCGATGGCCGCCGCGATCTCCACGTCGACCGGGGAGACGATCTGCGAGCCGTCGTCGAGGAACACCTTGTACCCGTTGTCGCGCGGGGGGTTGTGGCTGGCCGTGATCATCACGCCGGCGACCGCCGCGAGGTGGGGCACCGACCAGGCCAGCACCGGCGTCGGCCGGGCGGTCGGCATGAGCAGGGCCCGCATCCCGAGTGCCGCCGCCACCCCCGCGGCGTCCCGGGCGAACACGTCGCTCTTGTGTCGGGCGTCGTAGCCGATGACCAGGCCCCGCTCAGCGGCGTCCGGGGACTGTGCCAGCAGGTGGTGGACCAACCCGGCCGTCGCCCGCCGCACGGTCACCCGGTTCATCCGCATCGGTCCGGCGCCGAGCTCGCCCCGCAGGCCGGCGGTGCCGAACTGCAGCCGCCCGGCGAAGCGCTCCTCGAGCGGACCGGGGTCGCCCTGCTCGGCCGCGGCCATCAGCGTCCGGAGCTCGAGCCGGGTGTCCTCGTCGGGGTCGACGGCCAGCCAGCCCTCGGCCAGGGCGCGGACGTCGGGCATCAGCCGGGCAGGCAGTCGTGGCGGAGGTAGTCGAGGATGTGCTGGTTGGCCTTCACGAACCTCGAGGAGGTGAGTGCGGAGGCGCCGTCCACGACGCCCTTGGCCGCGATCTGCCCGAAGGCGTCGCCGACCACGGCCAGATCGGCCTGCAGATCAGCCGGGAGCTTGGCGGCGACGTCGGCGAGGGTCTTCTCGGCCGATGCCGCAGCGTCCTTGCCCTTCGCCGCCGTGGTCGCGAGACGGGCGTACGC
>JBKPRL010000071.1:0-14883 GCA_046734535.1 bacterium
TCGTGGCACCGGTCCGCACATCGAGCCACGCGCCGATGGCATCGACGTTCGGCGCGGGCTGTTGGAGCCGCACGTCGATCCAGCGGTCCATCGGCTGCGTCCGGCGCGCATCCCCTCGCCCCGCGTTGCGCCACACCGTCACGTTCGCCCGCCGGTGGACCATGACCATGTCCAGCAGGCCGTCGAGGTTGAGGTCGACCACGGCCGCGCCCCGGGCACGCTGGTAATCGACGATCCCGGACTGCTCGCCCCGTTCGACGAACGAACCTCCCGGCTGGCCGAGGAACAGATCGCTCGGATCGCGCGTGGCCTGGTCGGGTTGCGCGTCGACGTTGCCCTTGGTGATGAGCAGGTCGAACAGGCCGTCGTTGTTGACATCCGCGAACTCCGGGTGCCAGGCCGTCGAGGGCAGCACGTCGCCGCCGATGTAGGGCCGTTGTGCCGTGATGCCGCGGCGGAGCGCGATGTCCTCGAAGTCCGGACCGGTCGCGGCGGCGGCCAGCGTCTGCAGCTTGTTGTCCCCCTGGCTCGTGAGGAACACCTCCGGGCGGCCGTCGCCCGAGAGGTCCTGGCTGGCGATGCCCATGCCCCAGACCTGGAGCGGTCGCCAGCCGTCCGCCTGCGTGTACTGCGCAGGCGGCTGCCCCGGAGCGATCCGCCAGAGCTGCTCGTGACCATCGACGTAGTAGTGGCGGTCGTTCGACACCCGCAGGTCGCGGCGTCCGGAGTGGCTCCAGTCGCTGAAGAGCATCGACAGCGTGCAGTAGCCGGGCGTCAGCGCGACCGGCGCGGCGTAGCGCGTCGCGGTCGGTGCCTCGGGCCGCACGAGCCAGCTCTCATCACATCGGTCCTGTCCGGGCACGAGGTAGCGGCCGAAGGCCAGCGTGGGCAGGACGTTCGAGCCCTCCCAGGTGGCGCTGAACGCGGTCGTCCAGCCAGGAGGCACGTCGATCCCCAGCTCCTGGTCAGCCCGCGCGAAGCGGCAGCCGCCGAGGCCTCGGAGCACCGCATCACCACCGCGGCGGAGGACGACGAGGTCGATCTCCCCGTCGCTGTCGATGTCGATCGGGTAGGCACCGGTCACCGCGGTCAGGTCGGTGACCGAGGAACGGAGTGCGGTGAAGCGCAGGGCACCGCCGATCGGGCTGTCGTTGTGATACAGCGCCGCGGGCTGCGTCCCGCCCGCGAGGTAGAGCTCGTCACGACCGTCGCCGTCGCAGTCGAAGGCGGCCACGCCCCCGCCCACGAAGTACTCGAACTCGCCGTCGTAGCGGTGATCGACGCCGGCGGCCGACGTGTCGTCGACGAAGTGGGGGGTGGCCCCGCCCGACGCGTCCCCGCGACCGCACGCCAGCAGGAGGAGCGCCGAGCTGACGACGGTGGTGAGCGACGCCCAGCGACGCCATCCGCGCGCCGCAGGCAGGACCCTGGCCGAGGCATCGCCCACCGGCGGATTGAACCACAGACCGATGCGAGCATCCTGGCGCGAGCGCGCGTGGGTATAGTCCCGCTGGCCCGCACATCCCTGACCTCGGCGGGCTCCACGAACTCAGGGGGGGTTACCAGGAATGCGAGTGAGACGGTACGCAGCGGTCACGGCCGCGAGCTTGGGCTTGATCCTCGCTGCCTGCGGCAGCGACAACAAGAGCTCCTCGGACACGACGTCTGGCGGCGGGGCGGCGACCACCGCGGGAGGGGGTGCGGCCACGACCGCGGCCGCCAGTGGCGGGAGCGCCGCGGCTGGCGGGGGCGGCTGCACCGTGGGCGTGTCCTGGAACAACTACCAGGAAGAGCGCTGGGCGAAGTTCGACGAGCCGGCCATCAAGGCGGCCGTCGAGGCCGGCGGCGGCAAGTACATCTCCAACGACGCCAAGTCCTCCGCCGAGACCCAGGCCAGCAACGTCGAGAACCTGATCTCGCAGGGCGCCAACGTGCTGATCATCCTCGCCCAGGACGGCACCGCCATCAAGCCGTCGGTGGCGAACGCCATCCAGAACGGCGTGCCGGTGATCGCCTACGACCGCCTGATCGAGGATCCGGGCGCGCTCTACATCACCTTCGACAACGTCGAGGTGGGCCGGCTCGAGGCGGACGCCGTCTTCAAGGCCCAGCCGAAGGGCAACTACATCATCATCAAGGGCAACAAGGCCGACGCCAACGCCGACTTCCTCCGCTCCGGCTATGACAAGGTCATCAAGGACGCGGTCGACAAGGGCGACATCAAGATCGTCGGTGAGACCTACACGGACAACTGGGACCCGTCGAAGGCCCAGACCGAGACCGAGCAGTTCCTGACGGCCGCCAACAACGACGTCCAGGCGGTCCTGGCCGAGAACGACGGCATGGCCGGCGGCGTCGTCGCGGCGCTCCAGGCCCAGGGCCTCGCCGGCAAGGTGCCCGTGTCCGGCCAGGACGGCGACCAGGCCGCCCTCAACCGGGTCGCCCTCGGCACGCAGACGGTGAGCGTCTGGAAGGACGCTCGGGAGCTCGGCAAGTCCGCCGGCGAGTCGGCCGCCCAGCTGTGCAAGGACAAGGACGTCAAGAAGGTCACGGGGACGGCGGACTTCGCCAGCCCAGGGGGCAACACCCTGACGTCGATCCTGCTCACGCCCCAGCCGATCACCAAGGACAACCTGGACGTGGTGATCGACGCCGGCTGGACCACGAAGGACAACGTCTGCAAGGGCGTCACGGCCGGTTCGGTCCCGGTCTGCTGACCCTCGCCTAGCAACCGCACTTCATGCACGTGCCCCCGCCCGGGTGATCTCCGGCGGGGGCACGCGTCGTTCCTCGTCATGGACCAGGGGGGACAGATGACGACGGTGGAGACACCGAAGGACTCATCGGCGGCGCTGACCTCGACGCCACAGCCGGGAGGGCGATGGCGCAACGTCGTCACGTCGACCGAGATCGACACCCGCCTCTTCGGGCTGGCGGTCGCGCTCATCGCGATCTGGATCGCCTTCCACATCCTGAGCGGCGGGGACTTCCTGACCGCCCGCAACCTCTGGAACCTCTCGGTCCAGAGCACCTCCATCGCCATCATGGCGACGGGGATGGTGCTGATCATCGTCTCCCGCAACATCGACCTGTCGGTCGGTTCGCTGCTCGGCTTCCTCGGCTACACGATGGCTCTCGTCCAGACGGACGGGGTCCTGTCGTTCTTCGGCATCGACGTCAGCGCATCCGGGCTGCAGGGCAAGGCCTACGTGTGGGTCGCGGCGATCGCGTTGGGGCTCGTGCTGGGCGCCCTCGTCGGCGGCCTGCAGGGCTTCCTGGTCGCCTACGCCGGGGTCCCGTCGTTCATCGTCACGCTCGGCGGCTTCCTCATCTGGCGCGGCCTGATCTTCCGCATCGGCGGCAAGCAGGGCCAGACGCTGGCGCCGCTCAACAGCACCTTCCAGCTGCTCGGCGGCGGGGCCAAGGGCTCGCTCGGCGACTGGAAGAGCTGGGTGGTCGGGCTTCTCGGGTGCGCAGGGATCATCCTCAGCCTCGTGCTGGCCCGGCGACGCCGGCAGCGCTACGAGCTGGGCGTTCGCCCGATCTGGGCCGAGGTCGGCCTCGGCGTGGTCGGCTGCGGCGCGGTGATCGCCGGCATAGCTCTGGTCGCGAACCGGTACGAGTCCCCGATCACGCACAACCCCACCGGTGTCGCGTACCCCGTCGTCATCCTGATCGTGGTGACGCTGCTCATGACCTACTTGGCCCGGCGACGCCGGTTCGGCCGCTATGTGTACGCGTACGGCGGCAACCCCGAAGCAGCCGAGCTCGGCGGCATCAACACGCGCCGCACGGTGATGATGACCTTCGTCCTGATGGGCGTGCTGTGCGCGGTGAGCGCCACCATCCAGACCGCACGCCTCAACGCCGCGGTCACGAACCTCGGCGTCCAGAACGAGCTGGACGTCATCGCCGCAGCGGTGATCGGCGGCACGTCCTTCGCCGGCGGCATCGGCACGATCCCAGGCGCCGTCCTCGGCGCGATCGTGATGCAGTCGCTGCGCTCCGGCATGGTGCTGCTCAAGATCGACTCACCGTCACAAGACATCGTGGTCGGCGTGGTGCTCGTCACGGCAGTCGCCATCGACGCCGCGCTGCGGCAGGGTCGCCGGCGGGCCGCCGCCATCTCGCTAGCGGTGGGGCTGATCGTCGCCGCAGTGATCATCCAGACCGGCCGGACCTAGCGCGGAGGGGACCATGACCGACACCGACATCGCGCCCGCGGCGGCGATCGAGGACGGCGCGCTCCCGCTCGTCGAGCTGCGCAACATCCGCGTCGCCTTCGGCGGCGTCCACGCCGTCGAGGACGTGAGCATCGACCTCCACGCCGGCGAGGTCGTCGCCGTCGTCGGAGGCAACGGCGCGGGCAAGTCCACGCTGATGCACACGCTGTCCGGCGCGCACCCGGCCGACTCCGGCGAGATCCTCATCAACGGCCAGCCCGTCACGATCCACAACCCGCGCGAGGCCCGCCAGCACGGTATCGAGGTGATCTACCAGCGCCTCGCGCTCGCCGACAACCTCGACGCCGCCGGGAACATGTTCCTCGGGCGCGAGCTGCGCACCCGCACCGGGTCGCTCGACGACTCGGCCATGGCCGCGGCGACGTACCGGGTCATGCGCCGCCTGAACCCCCGGTTCACCAACTTGAAGACCCCGGTGCGATCCCTGTCCGGCGGTCAGCGGCAGTCCGTGGCCATCGCCCGGGCCGTTCACTTCGAGGCCAAGATCCTGATCATGGACGAGCCGACCGCGGCGCTCGGCCCCGCCGAAACGGCACAGGTGCGCGAGCTGATCACGCAGCTGAAGTCCGAGGGCATCGGCATCTTCCTCATCAGCCACGACATCCACGACGTGTTCGATGTCGCCGACCGCATCAGCGTGATGCTGACAGGGCGCCTCGTCGACACGGTCAACAAGTCCGACGTGACCAAGGACGAGGTCCTGGCCATGATCATCGCGGGCAAGAAGCCGGGCGAGGTCACCCAGGCCGACATCGAGCAGCTGCACTCCTGACGCCGGGCGCGGGACGGGTCACGTCGGGCAGGTGACCGGGTGCTCGGCGAAGACGCCGAGGGTGGTGCCGACCCATTGGCGAACCAGCGCCAGCTGGCTCGGCAGGTCCTCGCTCCCGCCGGTCAGCGTGTCGGCGCCGAGTGAGCCGTCCAGCACCATCCACCTCGCCGTCGCGGCGTCGCCCCCAGCGGCCGCGCGCGCGGCGTCGGCGAGCTCGGGCGGAACGGCGGAGACGTCGACGGAGATCGAGCCGTCGACCACGCCGGCCACGATCGAGTCGACATCGCGGCGGGCCCGCTCCTCGCCGGCCGGGTCGAGGGCGCTGGCGATGCCGATGCGACAGGCATCGCCCGCGTAGTCGATGGCCGCACGGCCTTCGAGCTGGAAGACCCGTGTCCGCTCCGTCCCATTGGCTCGGCGGCCGTCGCCGAGCTGGCGGACCATGCCCTCGTCGGTCGTGCGGAACTCGATGCCGAGCTCCTGCAAGCGCATCATGATGGCGCTGCTGTAGGGCTCGAAGACCCGAACGTTCGACATGTCGTAGACGACCGGAGCACTGTCGCGCAACGGCTCGAGGTCACGGAAGATGCGGCGCAGCGTCGGCATCGACGCGTAGTCGGCGACCGGACCCTGCGGCTGGACGTAGTACGGCACCGCGGCGATCGACAGCCCGACGATCAGGACCAGCGGGACGACCGAGGCGGCCCGGTCGACTCGCGGCCAGCGGCGCACGACGAGCTCGAAGACGGCCCACAGCAGCACGACGTCCATGAACGCGCCGAACGCCCACATCCACCGGACGTGGTGCTGGGCGAAGGCGTGGCCGACGGTCACCAGCGACAGGCAGAGCGGGGCCCCGACGACCAGGGCGCTCACGAGCCAGCACGCCGAGGACGCCGACGACGCGCCCCGGCGCCGGAGCAGGACGGCGAGCGCCCCGAACACGACCACGAGGGCGAGGAGCACCAACCCCGCCGGCACCCCACCGAGGATCGGGCGGGTGATCGCGACGTACGGTCCGGACGGGCCATCGAAGGTGCCCGTGTTCGGGATCAGGTCGGAGAACCCGCTGCGCAGCCGCCACACCGGACTGCGGAGGATGTTGGCGCTGAAGCGGACCCCGAGCGAGGTCCCGAGCTTGGTGTCGCCTCCCGAGGCGTTGGTGAGGAGGCGCAAGAGGTTGCCGCGTCCGTCGCCGAACGCCTGCTCCCACAGCGGCTGCGCCCAGCACACCAGCACGACGACGAGGGTGGTGATCGTGACGCGCGAACGCAGCGCGGCGCGCCACTCGCGCCACCGCACCGGCCAGTGGTGGGAGGCGGCGACCGCGACGGCGGCGGCCGTCACGACCGCCAGCACGTAGACGTAGCTGATGTGGGTCTGGACGAGCAACGACGCGACCGCCGCGGCCCACGGCACCCAGCGAGCCTGGCCGTCGGCGATCCCGACCATCAGCACGAGGTAGGCGAGGAACGGCAGCAGCAGCGCGTGCGCCTGCCAGATGTCGATCAGCAGCTCGCTCCCCATCACCCAGGTCAGCGCGGCACAGGCCAGGAGCATCCACCGCTGCATCGCCCAGCCGCCGATCGCCCGGGCGCCGCCGGCGATGCCGACGACCATCACGGCGTTGAGCAGCCCGACACCGATCGCCGCGGCCGACGAGAACGGCAGCAGCCTCGAGGTGGGAGCGATGAGGTAGTCGTACATCGCGCCCGGGTTGTTCATGTTCTCGCCGACGCTGAGTGACGCCGAGGTCCACGAGCCGAGCAACGGGTGGTGGGACGTGAGGACGTCTCGGGCACGAAGGTAGAGCAGCGCCGAATCGCCGATCGGGAACCACTGGTGGCGCAGGGCTCGCACGACGGCGACGGCGATGGGCAGGATCACGATCGCCACGAACAGGTACCGGACGGCCCGAGGGGGCTCGGACGAACCAGCACGCAGGCCGCTGCCGGCGCCCGACGAGGGCGCCTCGACGACCGTCACGACACCTCGACCGCCGATCGTCCCGTGCGTCGCGACGCGGGGACGGTCACACCCTTCATGGCGATGGCCGAGGCCTGGCTGAACCCGGAGAAGAGCACGACGAACGCGGTGAAGGCGGCGAGGAAGAGGACGGCCAAGGCGATGCACGGTGCCACCACCTGCGGCGTCACCGGCTCACCGATCACGTTCGTCGCCAAGAGGACGAGGAACGCCACCAGCCCGACGAAGGCAGTGGCCGCCAGCACGAGCATGCGCACGGCGATGTTCTCGGAGAACGGCAGCAGCATGCGCATGCCGTGGGCCACCAGGGCGTAGCGGTTCATGCGCGACGTCCCGGCGAAGCGCACGCCGCGGGCGCACGGCACGGTGGCTGTGGACCGCTTCAGGGCCAGAAGGGTCGCCGAGTAGCAGAGGTCGAAGCTCGGGTGGTCGATCGTGGCCACGAGCGATGCGCCTCGCTGGGCGGCGAAGTTCCCGGAGCGGATCGTGCGACCGGTGAGGATCCGGAAGACGAGCCGGAAGCACACGTACATGGCGCGGAAACCGAGGGGCTCCGAACGCTTCGTGCGTTGGGCGAGCACGAGCGCCGCGCCGCTGGAGCGCAGCTCGTCGAGGAGGCGGGGCAGGTCGGAGGGCTGGTCCTCGCCGTCGGAGTCCATCGTGACGACGACGTCGTCTGGACCGACCTCTGGTGTGATGTACCGGAGACCGTAGACGATCGCCCGCTGGTGACCGAGGCCGAACGGCGGCGTCAGCACGGTGACGTCGGAGAGCCCCGCGAGCTCCGCGACCTCACCGTCGGTGCCGGCCGAGTCGTCGACCACGACGAAGCGCACGGCGCCCGACCAGCCGTCGCGCCGGCACGCGTCGAGCACCTCGTCATGCAGCCGCAGGAAGGACTCGGTGTCGCGCAGCATCGGGCACACCACCCAGAGGCGGGGCGGCGGCGCCGGATCGCTCATGGCCGGCGGGTGGCGATGGCCACCGCCGACGTGCCGAACGGCCACAGGCGGCGGGTCGCGGTCGTCGCGCTCGCCACGGCGTGTCCGACGGCGTCGGCTTTCGGCGAGAGCACCGGGAAGTCGACCTGCTCGCGCGGGCCACGTCGCAGCCGGCGCACGAGCAGCATCGGGAACAGCTCCGGGAAGAGGTAGCTCACCGACCGGACGTCGAAGCCGGCGGCGGTCAGGTCGTCACGCAGCCGTCGACGCGAGTAGCGGCGATGATGGCCGAGCTCGGTGTCCCACGAGGAGAACGCCCACTGCATCGCGGGCACGGTGATCACGATCGCACCGCCGGGCGCCATGCGGTCACGCAGACCAGCGAGGGCGCCCGCGTCGTCGTCGATGTGCTCGAGCACGTCGAGCAGGACCACCATCGTGCTGGACGGGACCGGCGCGTCGGGGTCCGACTCACCGGCCGCACCGAAGCGGGCGACGAGGTGCTCCCGCAGCACCGGCGACGTCTCCTCGAAGCGGTACTCCAGCTCCGGGCGGTGTGCGGCGACCCAACCTCCGAGCAGGCCGGCTCCGGCGCCGACGTCCAGCACCCCGGTGGCACCGAGCGCGGTCGCCTCGCGCCCGACCAGCTCGAAGCGGACCCGGTGCCAGTACGTGGCGCGGGCGGCGCGAGCGCTCTCGAGCTGCTGGCGCTCGAGAGGAGACACCGGGGCGGCCATCGGCCGGCGATCCTATCGGTGGCGCCCTTCGGGTCCGGTGCCAGGCCAGCCGGGCCGCTCGCCTGCGCTCATCGCCGGCGCAGCGACAGTGGGAGCGCCACCCACGCCAGCACGATGAGGATGAACACCGGCGCGACCAACGCCCACGCGGCTGACGTGTTGAAGACGAACCGAGCCACGCCCCACACCGCCGTCACCAGTGCGATCCCGAGGAACGCCATGCCGAGCACCTGGAGACGGATGCCCCAACGCAGGCGGGCTGCTCGGGCCCTTCGCTCGCCGAGCCGGTGGAGCAGGATCGGCGCGACCAGGCTGATGACGGACAACATCGAGGTCACGAGGGCCACTCCGTATGCTCGCCGTCCCCACGCGTCGAGCTCGGCGAACCGTTGGGAGAACGGCACGGTCAGCAGGAACGCCGACAGGACCTGCACGCCCGGCAACGAGACGCGCGTCTCTTGGAGGAGCACCTCGTAGCGCTTGCGGAGCTCCTCGCGATCCGCGTCGTCGTCGAGCTCGTCGAGCTCTTTCTGCGCGTCCGGATCCTCCGCTTCGTCCCGAGCGCGGGCATCTGACGTCACGGCGAGCTCGCGGAGGCTGCCAATCGGTTCACGGCGTGTCCTCTGGAGGGAGCAACGTGGACCGTACTCTCGCAGATCCTCGGTCGACCGGCGGCCGCGCTCGCCCTCGCCATGCACGCAGTACGGTCGACGGGGCTCAGGGCTTCACCACGTCACCTCGTCGCAGGTGCTGTGGCCGGCGGCGTGACCGCTGCCGTCTTCGCGGCCCTCATCCGGGAGAGACCATGACCAGCGCACACCCCACCACTGACACGGCCCACGGTGACCTGTCCGGCCAGATCGTCGTCCTCATCGGCGGGAGCTCGGGCATGGGCCTCGAGACCGCCCGCCTGGCAAGGGCTCACGGAGCCGAGGTCATCCTCACCGGGCGCGATCCCGACCGCCTCCGAGACGCAGCCGAGCAGGTCGACGCACGCTCCACGGCGGCCTTCGACGCCACCGACCTCGACCGAGTCGAGCAGTTCTTCGCGGATCTCGCTGGGCCCATCGACCACGTCATGTACACGGGACCCGGCCCGTACTACTCGTCGCTGGCCGACATGGACTTCGACGAGGCGCGTCGCGACGTCGTCGATCGCATCCTCGTGACGCTGGCCATCGGCCGATACGGCGCCCCCAGGATGCGGCCGCCGGGCACGATGCTCTTCATCGGCGGCACCGGCGGCCGTCACACCGACATCGGCTTCACACTCATCTCAGCGATGACCGCCGCGCTCCCACCACTCATCGCGAACCTCGCGCTCGAGCTGGCACCGGTCCGGGTGAACCTCATCGCCGCCGGCTTCGTCGACACACCGCTGTCCGCATCGCTCCTCGGCGACCAGCTCGAGGCGCGCCGCGCCGAGCTCCGGGCCTCACTCCCCATCGGCCGCGTGGTCGAACCAACCGATGTCGCCGCCCTGGCCGTGCACGTGATGACGAACACCGCGCTCACCGGCGCGACCTACGACATCGACGGCGGTCAGCAGCTCCTGGTCCACTGAGGCGAGACGGGATAACGACCCTGGCCCTGCAGGAGCGCCGCACCGACCGGACGACGCCGTCGGCCGGCACGGACCGACCACCCGACGTCACCGTGCCACTCCGGTCCGTCCGGTTGTTCGTCCGAGGTGAGCGGAACGGGAGAAGGGCGCTGACCCGCGGCCAGCGCCGCCCCGCGGCCACCTAGCGTCTCGGGCGGACAACGTTGAGAGGAGCCCGCGATGTGGCAGGCCGTTCGTCGTACGTTCCGTTCGGCCGTCGCCACGGGCGCGGCCCTCGCCCTCCTCGCCGCGGTCCCAGCGGCCGCGAACGCGGCATCACCGGGTGCCAACGGGCGGATCGCCTTCGAGATGAGGGGCGTCATCTACTCGATCCAGCCGACCGGCGTGGGCCGGCACGCCCTGACGGCCGGCCCCGACGACCACTCTCCGCGATGGTCGCCGAACGGGAAGATGATCGCCTTCGAGCGGGCCGGGGACCTGTGGCTGATGAGGGCCGACGGCAGCCACGCCAGCCGGTTCACCAGCGGGCCCGGCGACGACATCTCGCCCGGCTGGTCCGCGGACGGGACCAAGATCGTCTTCGTCCGCTCCGATGACGGGAGCGCCAGTGGCCGCTCGATGTTCGTGAAGCCCGTGGTCGGTGGGATGCCGAGCCGGCTCACGACGGCCGACGACGGGTGCGCGGACGCCCCCACGTGGACCGCGGACAACCGGTACGTCGTCTACGCCGACGACTGCCTCGGCGCATCGCGCGCCGTGCGCAAGGTCGACCTCCGCACGGGCGCGATCTCCGACGTCGTGGGAACGGGCGGCGTGGCGGGTCCGAGAGGCCAGTGGCACTTCGAAGGCAGCGCGCCTGATGTGACGCCCGACGGCAAGAACGTCGTCTTCACCGTGGCCGATCCCGCTGACAACTGCGGAGTGGGCACGACCGACCTGTCCGGCGGTGGGTTCCGCCAGATCGCCGTGTCCGCGGACTGCGGCGTCTTCCTCGCCGACGACCCGGCCGTGTCACCGAACGGGAAGAAGCTCGCCTACACCGCCGGGAACGAGAACCCGCAGCTCGACATCGTCCTCATGAGCAAGAACGACCAGTGCTGCGCCTCGGTCTTCGACGGCATCGACTTCCCCCTCAACGCGGACTGGCAGCCCACGCACTGACTCCGGCCGTCGAGGCCCTGCCCACCTGCGGATATCGTTCCGCGCGCCATGAACGTGATCGACTGGCTGCTGGACGGCGATCCCGCCATCCGCTGGCAGGTGCGGCGCGATCTCACGGGCGCGTCGCCCGAGGAGGTCGCGGCCGAGCGGGCCAGGGTCGAGCACGAGGGCTGGGGTGCGCACCTCCTCGCGCTCGAGGACGCCGACGGGCTCTGGGCCGGTGGCGCCTGCTTCCCGGCGTCCTACGCCCGTGACGAGACGGGACAGCCGTGGACGGCCACGATGAACACGCTGCAGACCCTGCAGATCCTCGGCCTCGACCCGTCGTCGGCTTCGGCCCGGCGGGCCATCGCGCTCGTCGCGGAGCACGGTCGTTGGGAGCACGCCGGGCAGCGATACTTCGACGGCGAGGTCGAGCCCTGCATCAACGGCAGGACGATCGAGACCGGGGCGTACTTCGGGGTGGACGTCGCGCCGATCGTCGAGCGGATCCTCGGCGAGCGGCTGGAGGACGGCGGCTGGAACTGCGAGGCGGAGAACGGGTCGGTGCGGTCCTCCTTCGACACGACGATCAACGTGCTCGACGGGTTGTTGGAGGTCGAGCGTGCGACGGGCGGGTCCCCGGCGGTGAGCGCGGCACGGCGCGGCGGTGAGGAGTACCTGCTCGAGCGCAGCCTGTTCCGCCGCAAGAGCTCCGGCGAGGTCGTCAAACCGGAGTACCTCGACTTCGCGTTCCCCTACTACTGGCACTACGACGTGCTGCGCGCGCTCGACTACTTCCGACAGTCGGGCGCGGAGCCGGATCCCCGGATGGCGGAGGCGGTGGAGGTCGTGCGCTCGAAGCAGCAGCCCGATGGACGATGGCTGCTCGACCGCATCCATCCGGGTCGCGTCCACTTCGACCTCGAGGACGGCGTGGGAACGCCGAGCCGCTGGAACACCCTCCGCGCGCTCCGCGTGCTCGCGTGGTCCGATGGGACCCGCTGACGCGACCACGGGGACTCGGGCGCGCCTGACGGGCACCCCGATCGGACGGCGGTGGTGCCACCTTCAGCATCGATGATCATCAGCTCTGACTGCTCGGCGAGGCGGTCGAAGTCCGCTCATCCAGATCGCCCTCCCACTGAACCCTCCCCGCAGCTCGCAGCACGTTCCTCCAGGGATCGATGGGGGTATGCGTCCCGGAGCGGGCCCGAACGTCGAGAGGAGACGTCATGGCCATCAGCACGGCCACATCGCTGGCCGCCCTGTCGCGCCACCACGACATGGCACTGCAGACCCGCAAACGGGACGGGAGCTGGGTCTCGACACCGGTCAACCCGCTCGTCGAGGGTGATCACGTCTACTTCCGCACGTGGCACACGTCAGGCAAGGCGAAGCGGCTGCGAAACTTCGCCGAGGTGCTATTCGCCCCGTCTACCGCACGGGGACGCCCGACCGGTCCGTGGATGCGCGGTCAGGCAACGTTGCTCGAGGGTGAGGACGCCGCGCACGCCGCCGCGCTCATCAACCGTCGTTACCCCCTCCTCCAGGGAGTTGCCGTCCGTCTGTTCCACCGCCTCCGCCGACTCCGCACGCTGCACTACCGCATCGACAACATCTCGATGGACGCTGACTGACGCCAGGTCCCACAACCAGTGACCTGACATGCTCAGATGCTTCGGAACGGAGGCATGTACGGTCCGGCCGCGAAAACCGGAGCTGGGCGTGCATGCCTCCCTCGGGAAGCGACCTCGAGATCCCCGGACTGCATCCCGGCACCGGCGTGGACAGGTGGTGGGCGGGGCGGCATGCTCCATGGCATGCGAGTGAGGTTCTGGGGGACGCGTGGGTCGATCGCCACGCCTGGCCCTTCGACGGTGCGCTACGGCGGCAACACCTCCTGCGTCGAGGTGCGCTCCTCGCGGGGCACGCTCATCGTCCTCGACTGCGGCACGGGGGCACGGCCACTCGGACTCCAGCTCGTCGCCGACGCGGCCGGCGGCCCGGTGGGTGGCTCGCTGCTCCTCGGGCACACGCACTGGGACCACATCCAGGGCCTGCCGTTCTTCGCTCCGCTGTTTCGTTCCTGCCACTGGGACGTGTACGGCCCGCGGGGCATGAACGAGTCGTTGCAACAGATCCTCGCCGGCCAGATGCGCTACCCCTACTTCCCGGTGTCGCTCGACCAGGCCGGCGCCGGCCTCGACTACCACGAGCTCGTCGAGGGCACGTTCGAGATCGACGACGTCGTGATCCGCGCCCAGTACTTGAACCATCCCGCACTCACGCTCGGGTACCGCCTCGAGTGCGACGGTGCCGTCCTGTGCTACATGGCCGACCACGAGCCGTTCGACCCCGCGCTCGGGGCCGGCGGCGATCTGCTGGCGAACCGCGCCGAGGCCCACCACGTGGAGTTCCTCTCGGACGCCGATGCGGTCATCCACGACGCGCAGTACACGGCGGCCGAGTACGCGGATCGGGTCGGTTGGGGTCACAGCACGGTCGAGTACGCCGTCGACGCCTGCCGCGCCGCGGGTGTACCGACCACTGTGCTCTTCCATCACGACCCGACGCACGACGACGACGCGGTCGACGGGCTCGTGGCGATGGCGAAGGAGCGCGCCGGCGGAGCGACCGACGTGCTCGCCGCTGCCGAAGGTGCTGAGCTGGACGTGTCGTCGTCCCGTGCGGCGCGGTCGTCGTCCCGCACGGCGACGGCGGCGCCGGTACAGCCGGCACTGGCTCGGCCGGCGCTCGAGGACCTCGCCGCCCTCACGCTCGTGGTCACTGACGACGAGCGGCTGGAGACGGTGGTGACCCGAGCCGCGGCCAGCGAACACCTGCCGGTCGTCCACTCGAGCGATCTGAGCGAGGTCGACGGCACGAGCCGGGTGCTCGTGGTGGCCGACATCGATGGCAGCGGCCACGTGCTCGATGCCATCGTGCTCGCGGTGCCGCCGGCCATGACGGGCGGCCAGACGATGATCGCCGTGACCCGGCACCCTGGCGGGCACCATGCCATGCCGCAGCTGGTCACCGACTGGATCGTGTGGCCCGCATCGGAGGCCCACGTCCGCACCAAGCTCCGCGCCGCGCTGCTCCGGCGCGCCGCCCGCTGGCTGGCCGCTCCGGAGCCGGACGACGAGGCGCCTCGACTCGCGGCGCTCCATGCGCTGGGCGTGCTCGACACCGCGCCGCAACAGCGCTTCGACGTGTTCACCACGCGCGCCTGCGAGCGGTTCAACGTCCCCATGGCGACGATCACGCTCGTGGACAGCGAGCGGCAGTGGTTCATGTCGCGCATCGGCATCGAGCTCGTCGAGACCGCCCGCGACATGTCGTTCTGCGCCCACACCATCCTCGGTCCACAGGTGATGCAGGTGCCCGACACGGCTCTCGATCCACGCTTCGCCGACAACCCCGTCGTGACGAGCGGTCCTCGCGTGCGCTTCTACGCCGGCGCCCCGCTCACCGTCGGCGACGGGTACCGGATCGG
>JBKPRL010000072.1:0-6256 GCA_046734535.1 bacterium
GCCCTCGGCCGGTCCTCCCGCCAGCGCGGACAGCGCCACCACGGCGGCCGCGATGACCGTCCAGCGCAGATAGCGGCGGACGTCGCGCTGGTTCTCGATCAGGCAGAACGGCGCGAGGACGGCCAGCAGCGTGAGCGTGAGAAAGCGCCAGGCCTTGTCGCCGCCGTAGCCGAGCGCGGGCGTCCAGCTGAGGCCGGCGATGAGCGCCGCTCCCATGACGACCAGCGTGAGCGCCAGCGGATATGGCACCGATCGCATGCGCCCCTGGACCAGGCGGGCGAAGCACACGGCGGCCAGCAGCCCGCCGAGGAGCACGGTCGTGTCGCCGGGCACGGCCTCCACGATCGGCTGCTGCTTGAAGAGCCCGATCCACAGGTAGAGCACCAGCAGCGCCAGCGGCTCGCGCACCAGGAAGACACAGGCGACCAGGGCGGCCGGCAAGGCGAGCGCGGCGGGCCCCAGCATCACGGCGGCGGCCGCAGCCGTCACGGCAACGCCCAGTCCCAGCCCGGCGGCGGCCGCATCGGGATGGCCACCGGTCCAGCGCGCACGGCCGGCGTGGGCGGTCATGCCAACAGCTCCTGGTAGAGCCCCAGCAGGACGCCGGCCTGGCTCGCCCACGAGTACCGCTCCTCGGCCAGCCGCCGCGCACGGCCGCCCATCTCTCGCGCCCGCGCGTCGTCGTCGAGCAGGCTCGTGATCGCCGCGCCCATTCGCTCGGGCACGCCGTGGGGGACGCAGATCCCGCAGTCGTGGCCGTCGAGGATCTCGCGCCACAACGGCACGTCGGTCGCGACCACCGGCAGACCGGCGGCGAAGTACTCGAACAGCTTGACCGGGTAGGCCTCGACGTAGTTGGCGGTGGGCTGGAGCGGGATCACCCCGACGCGGGCGCGTCTGAGCAGCTCGGCGATCCGCTCACGGCCCAGTCGCCCGAGATAGCGCACGTGCGACCAGCCGGCCGACCGCTCGAGCTCCAGCCGCAGCTCGGGCGGGGAGATCGCGCCCGCCACGAGGAGCTCGGCGTCAGTGTGCGCCATCGCGTCGACGAGCCCGCCGGCGCCGCGGACCCGCGTGATCGCGCCCACGTAGCAGGCCGCGCGGGCACGCTCGCTCCAGGCCTGGGCCGGCACGATCTCGTCGAGGCGCGGGTAGTTCGCGACGATCACCGTGCGGGGCTGGTGCCGGCGCAGCCGGTCGCGGATCTGCCGGTTGACGGTGACGACCCCGTCGATCCTCCCCACGCAGGCGGACTCCAACCGCGCGAAGGCCCGTGCGACGCCCGCGCGGGCGCGCGCGGGGATCCAGTCCTTGTAGCGGATCTGCACCGGGACGTCCTCGTGCGCGTCGTACACCACGCGCTTGCCCGCCCGGGCCAGGCGGACACCGTAGGGCAGGAAGTCGGGGTCGTGGAAGTGGTACAGCTCCGCGTCGACCCGGAGCGCGGCGCGGTACGCGGCGTGGCCGCGCTCCGCCATCCGGCGCACCGGGGTGTGCGGCTGCCCGCGGAGGCCGACGACCGGGATGCCTTCGAGGACGACGTCGCCCTCGTGCGGAGCGATCAGCGTCACGTCGTAGCCGGCGTCGCGCAGTGACACGCATTCCTTGTGCAGGATCCGATGGTCGTCGACCGGGTGGGCGGTCGTGATCTGGCAGATGCGCGTCATGGTGTCGCGGGCTCGCGCGTCCAGCGCACGAGGTAGGGGCGGAAGCCCAGATGCGCCTTGAACTGACGCAGGCCGTCGGCGGCGCCGAAGTACATGTCGTAGAACAGGTAGCGCGTGCGCGGCCGGAATCGCTTGACGTGATCGACGATCCCCGCCGTGAGGAAGAACATCGTGCCGTCGGCGAGGTGGTCGCCGTGTCCGAGGATGCGCGACAGGCACGCGATGTCCCCCGCGTACTCCACGATCGAGTACGCCACCAGGACGTCCCCCCGGAAGACGCCGACATAGTCGCAGTACGAGCCCGTCCGGTACTCCGCGGCGGGATCGAGGTACTGCTCGTCCATCGCGCGGCCCTGCCGTTCGGGCAGCGACGTGTGGATCGCGAACAGATCCGCCCGGCGCTCGTTCGGGTCGAACGTGTGCACCGCATACCCCAGCCTCGCCGCGCGCCGCACCCGACGGCGCGCGTAGCGCAGGTCCGCCAGGTACTCGTCCGCATCGGCGAACCCGTCGAGGGGCAGTAGCGCGGCGCCCACCGCGTTGCGGCCGACGATCCGATAGCGAGGGTGGGGCCGGCGGAACGCGTGCCATGCCTCGTCCTCCTCCGGCGCGCCGCGCGAGAGCACGATGGAGCGCCGCGGCATCGTCGCCGCGGTGCGCAGGTCGTCGAGCAGCCGGCGAGCGCGGGTCATCGGCCACCGACCAGCGATCGCGCCACCTGCCGGTAGACGACGAGGTCCGACAGCCTCGGCACCGCCAGCTGACGCTTGGAGACCCCAAGTGCCCCCGCGCAGACCGCGACGAGCCAGAAGGCCGCTGTGGCCGACGAGGCCGTCGTCGCGACCGCAGCGCCGATCAACCCGAACAGCGCGGCGCCGCCGGCGGCGAGCACGCCGTTGACGACGAGCATCACGCCGCCCAGGACGACGAGCTCACGCGAGCGCTCGAGACGAGTCACCAGGAAGTGGCGCAGGATCTCGGCGACGCAGATGCACGCGCTGCCGAGGACGAGGATCGCGTACGGCTGCCAGATCTCGCTGTAGGCCTCGCCGAACACGAAGCCCGCGCCCAACGCCACGACCGGCACCGACAGGAGCCCGCCGGCGAGCACGACGAGCACGCTGTGGCGAAGCGCCGCGCTGAGACGCTCGGCGACCTCCGTCACCGGCGCGCTCATGATCGGGCGGTACGTCGCGGTGAGCAGCGAACGTGAGAGCAGCAGGAGCCCGCCCGACAGCGCGACCGGGATCGAATAGACACCGGCGTCACTCGTCGACAGCACGGCGGCCACCACCAGGATGTCGATCCGCGACCACAGCAGCATCGTCCCGTTGGCCACCGTGACCCCGAGCGAGCGCCGCATGATGCTCGCGCCGACCCGGCCGGCCTGGCGGAACCGGCCGCTCGCGATGCGTCTCGCAGCCAGGAGCTGCACCGCAGCCGTCACGAGGGCCGCGGCCGCCCACGCGGCGATGAGCGTCGCGACCGTCGCTTCGAACACCAGCGCCGCGGCGCCCGTCGCCAAGAGTGGAAACCCGGCCATGGCGACGAGGGTCAGATTGACCCGGAGCACATCTCCGCAGGCCTGATAGATCGACATCACGAAGTTCGAGTACGTCACCAGCACCGTCAGGACCGCCGCGCACAACAGCGTCGCCGGTGTCGTGCTGTCGATGAACGGCGCGAGGCCGAGGCTGAGCGGGATCAGGACGAGCGCTGAGGCGCCGGCGATGACGAGCGAGGCGCGATGGAGGGTGCCCACGCTCTGACGCTTGAAGATGAGGTCCGCGGCGAGCACTGTCGTCCCGGCCGTGAGCATCGTGGCGATGATCCCGACCCAGGTCGTGGTGATCGCATAGACGCCCCGCCCCTCCGTGTCGAGGACGTTCGTCGTGATGACGGCGGTTCCCAGCGCCGCCGAGCCGCTCACGACGCGAGCGATCAGGCCGAGCGCGCTCGCGCGCGCGATCGTCACCGCCGACGGCGCCTCGGAGACGTCGGCGGGCCGGGCCGGCGACTCGGTCGCCGTCATCGGACCAGCCGGCGGACTCTGCCGGCCTGCTCGCTCATCCACTCGCGCTTCCCTGCTGATGGCTCATCCTACTGACCGGTCGAGCGGCGTCCACGCTATACCTCGCCGGGTGCCGCTGCCGCCTGAGGCGCAGGACGTCGCCGCTGCAGTCCTCGGATCCACCGACGAGGAGGAGCTCGCACGCGCGGAGCGCCTCGAAGGCCGGCACGTCGTCGCCCACCACGGTCGCTACTGGATGGAGGCGCCGCGCGGCTTCTTCCAGGCCACCCACTGGCTGGCCCGGTTCCGCGACGACGAGGTCACGGCTCCGCGCCCCCTCAGCTGGGGCTACCGGGCAGCGCTGCGGGATGGGGAATGGTCCTCGCAGGCGAACGGCGCGGTCCCGGTTCATCTTCTGACCGACGTCGACGGCTACACGTACGAGTCGCTCTCGCGTCGCCGGCAGCGCAACGTCCGCACCTCGCGCAAGCGGGCGACGATCGTCCAGCTCACCGGGCCGGCGCTCCTGCGCGAGGAGGGCTTCGAGGTCAAGCGATCGGCCGTCGAGCGCACCGGCTATGGGAGCGCCGGGTCGCCGGAGTCGTACCTGGACGAGCTCCCCAACTACTTCCGCGGTGGGTGGCGGCTCGTGCTGGCGGGCATCGTCGACGGCCGCCTCGGGTGCTACGTCACCGGCACGGGAGTCGAAGGCACCGCGTACATCGACAACGTCTGGATCGCCACCGCCGCCCTGGGCAGCGCGATCGGCACGGGGCTCATCTTCGAGTTCGTCCAGGCCTGCCGTCGCGGCGGCGCGATCCATGAGATCGCCTACGGGCTGCATACGCCCGAGGACCCGTCGCTGGCCGAGTACAAGGCCGATCTCGGCTTCCCTGCCGTGCAGGTCCCCGCGCAGGTGCGTATCAACCGGCTGGCGACCCCCCTTCTCCGCAGGCTTCACCCTCACAGCTACTACCGCCTCACCGGCCAGGCTCCACCCGGGTCCGGCGGTCGCCGCGAGTGACGCGCCTCGCGGCGGCGACCGCCCGCATCCGGCGCGACTACCTGCGGCCGGAGCGTCTCGGCGAGCTCGATCGGTTCGTGCGCCGCGCACTCGTGCTCGGCTACCGGACGATGCCGTTGTCGGACTTCGCGGCGGCCGGGGAGGACGGGCGGATCCTGTTGCTGCGGCACGACATCGACTCCGACGTCGCGCGCGCCCGCCGGATGCACGAGCTCGAGCGGGCGCTCGGCGTCGTGGGCTCGTGGTTCTTCCGCCGCCGCACGTGGGACGTCGCGCTGATGCGCGAGCTCGCGGCGGCCGGCGCCGAGGTCGGCTACCACTACGAGGAGCTGGCCGACCTGATCAAGCGGCGCGGCGCCGGCACCCCAGAGGCCGCGCGGGCGCTGATCCCTTCGGCCCGCGAGCGGCTCCGGGCCGCCCTGCCCGGCCTCCGCGCAAGCAGCGGCCTCGCGCTCGACGTCCTGGCCTCGCATGGTGATTTCGCGAACCGCGCCGTCGGCGTCGAGAACCTGGTGCTGCTCGAGGACCGCGCCTTCCGAGCCGAGCTCGGCGTGCGGCTCGAGGCCTACGACGTCGAGGATCGAGTCGACGCCCGCTTCACCGACGCCGCCGGTGCCGCGCGCTGGTGGCCCGGCGATGCCGGCGCCGCCCTGGAGCGCGGCGACCGGGTCGTCGAGGTGCTCCTGCACCCGCGTGCCTGGGGCGCCGCCCCACTCGCGAACGCGCGCGAGGATCTCCATCGCGTGCGTGAGGGCGCGGCGTACAGGCTGCGCCGCGCGCGGCGTCGTCCTGTCGCGAGCTGATCTCACGGGCGGCCCGCCACCGTGTCGACGAGGGCCTGGTACCACCGCTGCTGGCGGGCGGACGGTAGGGAGCTGTTGTGCCACAGGAGCCGCAGCGTCCCGTTGTGGCGGCGACACTCGCGCGCGACCTCCGCGACGGCGGCAAGCGCGGCCTCCGGCGACAGCCGCAGGTACTGCGTGAGCGTGATGTCCATGACGTGCAGCGGGTGCTCGCGCAGCTGCAGCGGACGCCGCTTCAGCAGGTCGAATGCGCGGTAGTCGTGGCAGGTGCCGGCGCGGAAGCCGATCGCGTCGGGGAAACCGACCGTGCTGTCGTAGTCGAGGCCCGCTTGCTCCCAGTTGGCCCAGGTGACGGGATTGCGCCAGCGCAGGTAATGCTGCCGCCCTCCCCAGCGCTTCTGGACCACACCGTGACGCTCCGCCGTGCTCCGCAGCCGGGCGAACTCTTCCGCCGTGCGCCGGGCGTCGGTCATCGTGTGGAAGCCTGCGTGGAAGCCGACCTCGTGACCGCGCTCGTGGAGGCGCCGCAGCAGTGCGAGCACCCATGGGTCGTTCAGCGTGTAGCTGCCCTCCGGCGGGCCGGCGCGCTCAGTGGCGAGGAAGTTGAAGACACCGGCGATGCCGTGGCGCTCGGCCGCGGCCATGAGGACGTCGAACGTGTTGTAAGGGTCGCCGCGGTGGTCCCCGCGCCGTGCCGCCGCCCAGGAGCGCAGCCGGCGCGCGACGAGCGCCGCGTCGCGGCGGACGACCG
>JBKPRL010000073.1:0-15276 GCA_046734535.1 bacterium
CGGCAATGGGCTCCCAGATGAGCTCGGCAACATCCATCACGACATCTGGACTGTCGCGCACGGAGTGTTGGGCGGCTCGAACCTCGCCCGCACATACGCAGACCACATCGTTGAGTCGCGCGTAGAGGTCACTGTCGCTGAGATGCAGGACAGAACCGACGATCTGTCTGCGGCCGGCAGGGTAGGCGCGGCCATAACCGTGACACTCGAACATGATGGTGGCGCCGTCATCGGTCTCGATCACAGCTCGCAGATCTGGACAGAACGGTCCCTCGGGAGTTCGCCGGAGAGGAAAGTTCGCGCCGCGAAAGCGACCAGTGATCGTCCCCTCGCAGGTGCCATCCGCGAGGTACAGATGCTGTTGCCAGCCACCTTCGAGGTCGACGGCCCAGCCCTCTGGATAGTTGAAGCGAACGCGGTACAGGTGCGCAAGTCTCATCGAGACCTCCTCCGGTCACCTGCCCGTTGGACACGATCCCAGAACTCGCCGCGGCGTGCGAGACGCGACTCCCCTTGGTGGCGGTCCGATTCATTCACTGGCACCAACGACATGAGTAGCGTCTGACCGCCGCCTGTCGGCGTGTGCAGCAACGGACGCGGGCTGCCGCAGGTGCACGGCAATCCGCCAGGCCCCGGATTGCGCGGCGATCCACGCTGTGCTGACCGGTGTGGTGGGCCGCGGGTTGAGGATGGTAACTACGGCTGATGGCATCGTTGGGTTCGGCCGGGCACAGTGTCGGTGACGCCGCCGGTTGGGAGGTCCCTCGTGGGTGATCATGCCGATCGTGCCCTGGTTCTCGACACGGCGGATGTGCTGGCACTCAAGGGGCGCTCGCTCGGCCCAAGTGCCTGGGTCTCGGTGCAGCAGGAGCGTGTCGACGCGTTTGCCCGGTCGGTCGCGGACTGGCATTGGGCGCACAATGAAGTCGAGCGGGCGGCGCGCGGGCCGTTCGGCGGCACTATTGGCCACGCGCACCTCACGTTGAGCCTTGTTCCGCATCTGTTCGCTTCATTGGTGGGGTTCGCTCCGGGCGAGGACGCCATGTTCTACGGCTACAACCGTGTTCGGTTCCCTTCACCGGTTCCGGTCGGGTCACGCATCCGGCTGCGCGCCGACATCGTGGACGTGACCGACCTCGGTGGCGGCGAGCAGCTCACCGTGGACCTGCTCGTCGAGATCGACGGGGCAGACCGCCCCGCGTGTGCTGCCCAGGCGTTGTTCCGGCACTACCACGTCGCGGCACCAGACTGACTACGCTTCATTCGCCGGACTCGACGCCCGCGGGAGCCTCGACCGACACGCCAGCCCAGTCCGCTCGCGCTGATCAGCGTCGATGCTGGGACTGAGCCGACTCTCACTCGTCTGGGCAGACAGACGTGTAGGGCTGGGCGGGCAGGAACTCTTCCCACTCTTCGTCGGTCAGGTTCCGGCCAGCCATCTGGCACGCGAAGTCGATGGCCCGGTCGAGGTCGGTCTCCCATCGGTAGACCGTGCCGTCGTACGACGCGATGGCCACGTCATGGCTGTCGGCGATGAACTGCGCGCCGGCCGGGACCGCGTCTCCCTGGTGTGGCGGGTACACGGTGCCCAGAAGGTCCAGCGTCGTGGCGTCCCACAGGCTGACCCCACCGTCTCCCGCCCCGGAGACCAGCAGGTCTCCGTCGTCCGCGTAGTCGAGCCACAGCACCTCGGCCCCGAGACCCGCGGATCGCCGCTGTTCTCCGGTTGAGACGTCGATGGTGACGATCTCGCCGGTCTTCCCCGCCGCCGCCACCGTCGAGCCGTCCGCAGAGGCAGCCGAGGCGTACGCAAACAGGTCCAGGTCGCCTTCCGACAGGACGTCGCCGGTGCCGACGTCGATCACCCGCCAGTGCCCCGAGGTGCCGTCGGGGTACAACTCGTGGACCACCGCGGTGCTCCCGTCGCCGATCGGAGTGGAGACGCCCGCGACAAACTCGAAGCGATCGCCCCCGGGAAGCAGGGACTCGGCGTCCAGGAGGAAGGTGCCCTCATCGATGTCGCCCACGAGCAGACTTCGGCCTCCCTCGACGTACGCGACGGAGTCGATGTCGTCGATCAGCTTGCTGCGGCCGACGACTTCGCCCGTGCTGGTGTCGAGGACCGTCACGCCGCCGTTCGGCCCCCTGCCGACGTACTCGCGACCGTCGGGATGCCAGGTGCCCACGGACCCCGCACGGAGCTGCGTCGGGAGCTCCGTTGGAGTTGTTGCCTCTCCCGTGGCGGTGTCGACGAACCTGACCCATCCCGTGCCCGTGTCGTCGAGCCAGCGATAGGCCACGTGGCGCCCATCCGGGGAGAGGTCGGCCTGCGCGTACACCTCGGCGTCGCCGACCCGGGTCGTCTGCTGCAGGTACGTGTCCTCCATCGACCGGTCCCAGGTGCGCAGCATTGACGGGCCGCCGCCCTCATAGACCAGGTCACCGTCCGGGCTGAAGCCGACGCCCCACTGAGCGGCGGTGTCCCACCGTTCCAGCGGCCGGCCTGTGGTGGTGTCCCACACGATGAGCTCACCGTCGTCGGAGTGCGACCCCACCAGCGATCCGTCGGGCGAGAACCGGATGTCGCGGATCTGGTCCCGGTGTCCCACCAGCGTGTGGACCGTCGCCCCGGTGGAGGCACTCACCAAGGCCGCTCTACTACGCGCTTTGCTACCGAAGTCTGCGACTGCCAGCAGGGTCCCCTCGGTGTTCACGTCGAGGGGCCCCCAGATCGTGACGTCCTCGCGCCGCCAGATCCGGTCGCCCGAGGCCACGTCGTACGCCGTCAGCGGCCAGCCCGTGTAGAGGATCCGACCGTCCGGGCTGAGCGCCATGAACTGGGCTTCGGTTCCGGTAGGCACCCGGATGGGGGGCGTGGACGGGGAGCGGAGGTCCCAGACCACCGCGTAGCCCGGGGCCTCCCCGGCTCCCTCTCCCCAGAAGACCGTTTGCACGGTGGCGGCCAGGTAGCGACCGTTGGCGCTGAACCCGACATCCACCCCCCACACCGGCTCGCTGCCGGGGAAGTCGAGCTTCCTCGCCGGCTGCATGGTGTTCGGGTCCAGCAGGCGCACCGGCTCCGTGGTGCGCTGGGCCTCCAGGACGACGGCGAGTTGCCTGCTGTCGGGGCTGAACGCAGGGAACATCCACCCCTCTCCAGAAGCTCGAACAGCGTCATAGCTGCGCAGCAGCCGGTTGGTGGCGGCATCGTAGAGATGCATCCGGTTCTGACCGTCCGAGGAGGCGATCCAGCGACCGTCGCGGCTCACGGCGAAGACCTCCATGTAGCCGCCCGCGGGCGGCGCCGAACGGACGAGTCCGGGACGCCTGTCCAGCGCGGTCACCAGGTTCGCCCGGGTCTCCGGCGAGTCATCCAGCCGTGCACCCGCGGCGGCGAGCAGCAGCGAGAGGCTGATGTCGTCGGTGAGCTGGGCCCGGGCGCCGACCCGCCGCGCGTCCGCGGAGACGGCCGCGTGTTCCGCCCGTGCGGCGTTCTCGCTCGCTCGGTCGGACTGGACGGCAGCCAGGACCCCGGCGACCAGCGCGAGGACGAGGAGGACGGCGCCGCCGGCCAGCGCAATCCGGAGCCGACGGATCAGCCGAGACTGCCGCTTGGCCTGCTCGGCCGCAGCGCGGTCCTCGGATTCGGCGAGGTCCGCGGCGGCAAGGAGGAAGTCTCGTTCGGTCGCGGTCAGGTCGGGGTGCGGCCGTTCCTGCCACTCCAAGGCCTGGGCGAGGCGGACGCCTCGGTACAGCTCGCTGGGTGGGCGCCCCAGGGAGTCCCAGGCCTCGGCGGTGGCGGAGATGTGGTGCAAGATCCGCTGGCCTTCGATGTCGTCCTCCAGCCAGCCGCGGAGCCGCGGCCACGCGCGAGCCAGCGCCTCGTGTGCGATCTCGACGACGCCGTCGTCGCTGGTGACCAGCCGGGATCGGACGAGCCGGTCGACGAGCTCGTCTTGGGCGGGATGGGTGACGACCTGGCGGCGCGGCAGCCGGGATCGGACAGGTTCGCCTTCGGTGCCGGGGGAGACGAGGCGGAGCAGGAGGTCGTGAAGGGCGCGCCGCTGGTCGGGGTCGAGCTCGCCGTACAGGGACTCGGCGGACTGTGCGACCGCTCCGCGGATCCCGCCGGAGGCTTGGTAGCCGGCGACGGTGAGGGTCCGCCCTTCACGGCGTAGCCAGGTCTCGCGCAGGGCATGGGAGAGCAGCGGGAGGGCGCCTGGCTCGTTCTCGACCTCTCGTACGAGCAGGTCGGTGAGGCCGGGCTCGACGATGAGGCCAGCTTGACGGGCGGGTCCTTCGATGGCGGCGCGCAGGTCTTCGGGTGACATCGCGGGGAGCACGTATAGACCGCGTTCGACGAGCTGGGCCAGGGCCGGGTGTGCCGAGACGTCTCCCATCCGGTCGGCACGCAGAGCCAGGACTAGGGGCGCCACCTCGGTGTGGTCGGCGAGCAGCTGGATGAACCGTTCCCGTGCGGCCTGGTCGTGGCACAGGGAGAAGAGCTCCTCGGCCTGGTCGACCACCAGCGGTCGGGGCTTGCCGCTGGTCCGGGGCGGGGGCAGGGCACCAACGGGGTGCCGTCCCGGGGTGAGTACGTCGCAGTGCTGCCCCTCGCGGCGTAGCGCCGCGACGATGCCGGCGCGAACCAGCGACGACTTCCCGCTCCCGGACGGGCCGAGGACGGCGAGGACACCCTCGGCCTCGAGACGCTCGCGGGAGAGTCGGATGTCGCGGTCGCGGCCGAAGAAGCCCTCGTTGTCGTCGACGTCGTAGGGCGTGAGGCCCAGGTAGGGGCAGGCTTCGCCGGGGCGTTGCCGGACCTCGGCGGTGTCGAGGTCGGGGTCCTGGCGGAGGATGGCCCGCTCGAGTTCTCCGAGACCTGGGCCTGGGTCGATGCCGAGCTCGTCGACGAGGCGGCGCCGGACTCCGGAGAGGGTGCGCAGGGCTTCGCCCTGCCTGCCGGCGCGATACTGGGCCAGGGCCAGCAGCTCCCACCGGCGTTCCCTCAGGGGAGCGGCGTTGGCCAGTGTCTGGGCCTGGGCGAGGATCTCGCGGTGGCGGCCAGCCTGGACGGAGGCTTCGAGCCACCATTCCTGGGCGTCGAGGCGGAGCTCGGACAGGCGGGACGCCTCGAGGCTGCCGGGCTCCCACTCTTCGAGCTCGATGTAGGGGCGTCCGCGCCACAGGGCGAGTGCCTGGCCCAGAAGGTACGCGGCACGGTCGGCCTCACCGAGCGCGAGGAGCTCGTGGCCGCGGGTGGCGAGCGCTTCGAACCGGCGGGCGTCGACAGCGTCGACGGGGAGGGTGAGCTGGTAGCCGCGGCCGGTGGTCTCGATGGCCTCGGGACCGAGGATCTTGCGGAGCCGGACGACACACGTCTGCAGGTTCTTGTGCCAGGACGCTGGGGGTGTGTCTCCCCAGACCACCTCGGAGAGCTGGTCAGCGCTGAGCGACTCGTCGCCAGCCGCTGCGAGGGCAGCGAGGACGAGCGCCTCCCGGGGGCTCAGGTGGGGCGCCGAGCCGTCGAGCGTCAGGGGTCCTAGGACGGAGATGCCCACGCATCGAATGTGCGCGGGTTCTGGAGTGGCGTCAACGCCGCATGTACCGGATCGGTACCGCGTGAGCGCAGGGTCAGTACCGGCGCCTGACAGCACCGTGGTGAACACGGGCGCTAGACCCCGATGTCACACAACTAGACCCCGACAAGGAGAAGGTCATGAACAGCAGCCGCTACACCGATGTGCCGACGGTCAGAGGGCCGAGCGCAAGTATTGGAGGGGTCATGACTCGACGCCGCGTCACAGCGAAAGGTTGGGGGGCCATGGTCGGCAAGCAGGTCCTGTTGGGAGCGGCGATCGCGTTGGCGCTCGTCGGGGCGAACGGTGTCGCGGCAACCGCCGGCTCGGGAGCTGTTCAGATCGCCGGCATCGGTGCCTTGGACGTCGACCAGGAGACCTGCGACCGCGGAGTCACGGAGATCTTTCCTCCGATGGTGATGACCGGTGATCTGAACGGATGCTGGTACCTGGACTCCTTCACCGGCACGTCACACCCCAGCGGCACGTATCAGGAGACCGGGACGGAGACGTTCATCGGCTGTCTCGCCGACGGAACGACGTGTGGAACGTTCGGCACGACGTATCGGTTCGAGGCCAAGTTCGCGCCCGACGGGTCGGAGATCTTCGGACGCTGCCAGCACCCGATCGTTTCCGGAAGTGGCACCGAGGGCTTCGAGGGCGTTTCCGGTCGAGTCGACTTCAAGGACGACGTCGATGCCGGGGTGTTCAGGTATCGCGGCCACCTGAAGGGGGTCGCGGGCTCGACGTCAAGCGCAACCGCATCAGCGAGGACTGATGCGGTGTCATCGGGCTGCTGAGCTGGTTCCCTCAGCAGGATCGATTGTCAAGCGGTCTTTCGGTTGACCGCGCGCTGGGCCTGGTCGGCAAGTGGGGCGCCGATTGCGCGGGTGAGCGCGGCATGATCGTCGATGTCGAGGAGGGATGCCATCGCCGGCTGTACGGGCTATTGCAGGGCCACTGGAACCTGGAGCCGATTCCCGAGAACGAGGGCACGCCTGCCGGTCCGAACACCGGCGAGATCGTCGCCGTCGGCGCAGACGTCACCTTCACAACCGTGGTGAGCGGCCAGGATCAGCCCACGTCGCTCGAGCTCGTCGGCAATGTCGGATTCGTGGTCACGTTGACGGGAACGATCTTGCGAATCGACGGGCTCTGAGACGCTCTCACAGGGGTGTGCGCAGCCCGGCCAGGAACGTTGGTCATCACGGTCGCCGATGAACCGTCGCCGTCAGCCGGCTGGGGTGAACCAACGTGCGTCAGATCGCCGCGTGTGAAGTGACCGAGTCCATCCGGTCCTGCCGTACCGTGCAGTTCCGCTCGGCGGCACGTCCTCTCTCAGCCACCCAGGGCGGTCCTGAGGTCGAACCAGGTGACCTGGTCTGCCGAGGCGACCGTCAGGTCCGCGAGTACCTGCTTCAGGTCGTCGATCGGCGGCTTCGGTTCGGCGTCGACGAAGTCGATGAACACCTGGGCATCGTCAAGGCTGAGGCCGATGCGCTCGTCGTCCACGAGACAGCCGGAGTGCCCGCGGTAGGTGAAGCTCGCCGGGTGGAGGCTGCCGTCGTCGGCTTCGCAGTCGCTGCCTGTCTCGGCAGTGGCGTGGATGTGGATGGCGTCGTCGAGCGACAGCCACCACTGCCAGTTACCGTCCCAGAAGGCCACGCTCACGTCCTGAGCTGCCTTCAGCGACGGGAGCGATGCGGGCATCGTGCCGACGCGGACCGGGACGCGCAGGGCCTCGCCTCCGGGGCTGACAGCCTCGGCAGCGGTGAGCATCTTGCTGCGCAGGTCCGACGGCAGCACCGATTCGATCCAGCCTGCGGACACGGTGGCCCACGAGTCCGGTGCGTACTCCCAGGCCAGGATGGCCGCGTGGCCCCGGCCGCCTTGCGCGATCTCCTCGATGTAGGTGCCGGGGACCCCATTGACGGTGACGGGTTCGCGGGTCCCGGTCCTGGGCAGCGTCAAAGGCCGGCCCTCGTAGTACACCTCAACCTGCAGTTCCATGCCGACGCTATCGCCACCGAGGACCTGGACACCGGCCGACTGCCGGTCCCGGTCGATCGCCCAGTCGTCAGTCGCTACCAGGTCGGGTGCCGACTCGATGTGGAAGCCGAGCTCGGACACGTCGAGCGGGGACTGCGGCGCAACCAGCGGAGTGGTCAACCCTGATGGGTGTGCCGGCTGCGGCACGTCGTCAGCCGAACGGCCGCCGGTGACCAGCGACGCCGCCACGACCACCGAGACTGTTGCAAGGGCCACTCCGCCGGCGAGCAGGCCGCGGTTGCGTCGTACCCGGCGTCGACCACGGTCGAGGTCGTCGGCGAAGGGCACGGGAGGCGCGGCGATGTGGTCGTGGTAGTCCACCAGCCGGTTCAACACGTCGTGTTCGTGGTTCATCGTTCTTCTCCCTGTCCGAGTGCGGCCCCGAAGGCCGGGGCCAGTGCCCGCCGGAGAGCCGCGACCGCGTCGGCGCTCTGGCTCTTCACGGTTCCGGTACTGATCCGCAGCTCTGCGGCGGTCTCCTCGATGGTGAGGTTCCAGATGTGGCGCAGCACGATCACCCGGCGCTGGCCCGGCGGAAGCGCCCCGAGCGCGGCCCTGATCACCTCGGCGTCCTCGACCGGGAACCCCGGCTCGAGCGGTACGTCGCGGGGCTCCGAGGGCCGTTCACGCCGCCAAGGCCGGCGCCGGTCGCTGTAGTGCGCGTTCACGATGATCGAACGCACGTAACCGTCGATGTTGTCCATCCGCTCGACCCTGCCCCACGCTGCGTACAGCCGTGTCAGCGCGTCCTGGACCACGTCCTCCGCACGATGCGGGTCCCCACACATCAAGCACGCGGTCCGGAACAGCCGTGGCCGCCGTACCGCCACGTAGTCGATGAACGCTGATTCGTCCATGGCGGCCCCCTCTCGGACACCTAACGCACCAGCATGGCCGAACTGTTGGGTCGAGGAGGCACCTTTCTTGGCCCGACGCTCTTGCCGCAAGCTCAAGAGGGCCCGCTGGTGGCGCGGTCAGTGCGACGCTCCGCCGCCTATCGGCTCGCTGAACCCACCAGCTTTGGCCGGGTCCACGGCCGCGGGCTCGTCCAGTGGAAGGGGCTCAGCGAGCCCAAGGTCCTCAAGCCCGGTGACTGGGTCCACGTTCAGCCCGGAGTCGCGCACTGGCACGGCGCCACCGCCGACAGCGACTTCGTCCATCTGGCGATCACCGCCAGTGGCGTCACCGAATGGGGCGAGCCGGTGACCGAGTAGACCTCAACACATCCACAGCGCACCTAGAGCAACCGCGGCCAGCTGAAACCTCAGTTTCCGACTCAGGAAAGATGCTCGCCCGCACATCAGACGAGGTAGCGGTCGATCACGGCCGCCTCAGCCCTCAAGTCATCAGCTTCCTCGGTAGCGCCACGCGCGGCCAAGGCATCGGCCGAGGCGAGGCGCTCGTCACGTTCTGCGGTCAGCACCACCAGTGCGTCGTGCTCATCGAGCTCGCGCCTGGCGATGTCCGTCGCGGCACTACGACCGCGCCCGCGGCAACCTCGACCGCCACGGCGTCCACTTCCTCACCGCCCACGTAGCCGGCGTGTAGACCGAATCGCCCCCTCGCCGATCTGCGTCAACTCCGCACCAAGACGCACCTTCCTTGGCGGCAAGAAGGCGCGACGTGGAGGGAGGCGACGTGTCGCCCTGATGAGCGGTGTTGAGCGCGACGCCCAGGGCGATGTTGTCCCATGCGGTGGCGCTGTTGCCGCACTGGGCGGAATTACCGCGCGTCCGCTCAGGGACACTCAGTGGGACCGGAGACGCCAGCCAGCCCAAGGTGTGGCCAACCCACCCCCAGCCGTGTGGCTGCCAGCCACTGCCGGAGGGTCAGCACGACCGCGCTGGAACGGCGCAGGTCACTAGCGTTCCTGGCACACCGAGAGTCAGCGAAGCCCAAGAGGAACAGGAAGCGAGGCGGCGAGGAACATGCAAACCGATGAGACCACCAGGAAGCTGTACTCGATCCTGATCCAGCTCGCTAAAGGACAGGACGAGCTTGCGGCTAACGAGGCCGCCGCAACGCGCTACTGGGCCCCCTGCCCCCCGACCGTGCACGGGCACCGCACGGCGGCCACGTTGCTGCGTGCCGAAGCCGATCGACTCGCGACTGCCAGCTGAAGGAGCTGACCATGCACACCGTCCTCCCCCAGAACGAGAAGTACCTCCGCGACGTCTTCGGCTCAACGTTGGATGACGGAGCGTGCGTCCTCGACGCCGATCGGCAGGTGGGCTACGTCCGCCTCGAGTTCGGCAGTCACCGTGGCCCTGACTCGGCGTACTGGGACGGCTGGTTCAGCGTCACCCGCACCCGTGACGGACATCCGCTCAGCGGCAAGGTGATGAGCGGTCGGCTCGTCCAGGTGCTCGGGAGCCGGTCATGACGTGGCACACCGTGGTCGCGGCCGCCGACGAGTTCCAGCGTCTCCTCGGCGCCATTCGCACCGCGGGCGGGGTCATCACAGGCAGCTGCCCGTGCGCAGCCGGCTTCCGGGTCACCTATGTCACGAGCGAGAGCTGAGCCATGGACCACGAGATTCCCAGTCCCGAGCAGCAGGCCGAGCTTGCCGCGTGATCGCGTCAGGCGTTCGAGGCACTCGAGGCACTCGAGGCACTCGAGGCACTCGAGGCACTCGAGCGCAGCGTGCCCCGGTGAGTGCGTGAGGGCTTCCGATCCAGCTAGTTCAAGGAGAACGACATGACCCACGCTGACCTCACCCGACCTGCCGACCAGTCAGCACGCCCCACCGACCACGTAGCGATGCCGCACAGAGCCGACGACGAGCCATCGCGAGGACGGGTCCGTGCCTGGACAAGGTCGGCCCTGCGGGACGTCGTCTACTGCGGAGCGGTGCTCGCGTGGAGCATCGCCGGCTTCACCATCCTGGTCACCGGCGCCGCCGTGACCGCCTCACTCCTGTTCCTCGTCGTCGGTGTCTTCATCTGGATCAGCCTCGTGCACGTGCTGCGCTGGACCACGTGGGTCGACCGCAGGCTCGCGGGATGGCAACGCCACGAACACGTAATGGCGATCTACCGCCGACCCACTGATCGAGGCTTCATCGCCTACCTGAGGACGCTCAGCTCGGACCCACAGACCTGGAAGGACATGGCCTGGCTGGCGGTCACGTCGATCATCGGCTTCGCCGGTGGGCTCGCGGTCATCACCGCGGCGGGCCTGGCCGCGACGTACGTGTCAATGCCACTCTGGTACTGGGCGGCCTCACGTCCACACCAGGAGTACGGCGTCACCAACCTCGGCTTCCTCACCGTCGACACCCCGTATGACGCCGGCATCTCCGCCGCGATCGGACTCCTACTCATCCCCCTCGTGCTACTGCTGGCGCGCTGGTGCGCGGCAACGCACGCCGGACTTGCCGTTCGCATGCTGGCCAGCGACACGACCCCATGACCGGCAGAGGGACCTTCGTCCGAGCTGAGCGTAAACAGAAGGTGCGACGGGGACGTCTTCTGGAGCGTCTTGGCTCAGGACATCGACGGCGGATGTCCAGAGATTAGGCGACACGTGTCTCAGGTGATCGGCGACAGTCCCGTGGGCTGAACGCTCGGCAATGTCGCAGCCCGCCTCGAAGGCCCGTCCTGATCCTGACCGCTCTGTTCATCGACCAGCGCTGCCTACGGGCTACTGGTGCCGCTGGTGCCACGGCGGTCGCGTGTCTGACGCCCTCGCGGACCAACAGGGGAAGAGTGCACGTCTACGCCTGAACCGCGCGAGGTACGTGTCGCCCGACTAACTTCAGCGACCCTGCGCCGGGTCGTCGGCGTGTCGATCAGCTTGTCGGCGAGGCCAGAATGCGGTCGAAGCCGAGGCCGCTGCTCCCCTCGCCGCGGCCGGTTTGCTTGCGGGCGCCGTACCAGACGAGGACCGAGCCGTCCGGCCCCCGGGTGCGCTGGTAGCACTGGCTGATCCGGGCACCCGCACGCGGTACTTCCTCCTCGAAGACGAAGTACGCGGCCGGCAGGTTCTGCGACATCAACGGCGTCCGGGGCCGCACCTTCTCCGCAGGGTCCTCGTCACCGTCGAGGAAGCGGAGCATCGTGGCACGCTGGAGCTGGGTCTCACGCGAGCTGTCGTCGACGTGCACGGGCACGAACGGAAGCCACTGCTCGGGGACCGTGCTCATGACCTCGTAGCGGATCGGCGCGGCAGGGTCGGGCGGCGGCCCGGCCGGCGGTCCCACGAGCCCCTGCAGATGGGTCCGCAGCTCGTGCGCCGCCTCGCCCCCGGCGCGCGGCCACCCGCTGGGTAGCGGCACTTGGTGCTCGATCGCCCAGACCATGTTGGCCATCTCGTCGCGGACGAGGCAGACCTCCTCGAGGGGGTCGCCCTCCTGGACCTTGGGCGCCACCGGCACCAGCACCAGCTCCGCGCGCGGGTCGCCGCCCGACTCGTCGGCCAGCGCGAACATGCTCCAGCGGTCCCACCCAGCGGCGCCCGTCGGGGGAGCCACCGGCTCGACCCACAGGCGTTCGTCGAAGACGGTCGTGACCGCGATCCCGTGCACGCGCGAGAGCGTCCCTACCGGGAGGGTCCAGGGCACCACGAACCAGTCGTTGGCGAAGACGAGGGCGAACTCCATCAGCATCAGCTTGCCGACGTCGGTGGTGTCGGCGGTCACCTTGCCGAAGTTGGTGCGGCGGTCCTCGAACGCCCACCACCGGGTGTTGGGCATACCGTCGAAGACCACCTGGGTCGGGACGAAGGTCTGCACGTCGCGGACCGGCTCGACCTCCGGCCGGGCCGGGCCGGGCGGTGCGTCGCTCTCGACGAGCCGGATCTCGGAGCTGCGCTGGAGGGCGTGCCAGTCGAGGTTGCCCTGGTGGTACTCCTCGGCTCGCAGCACCACCTCGGTCCCCCCGTCGGCGTCCGACTCACCCGACGGCGCCGAGACGGCGAAGGCGTACTCCAGCCGGGACGGCTGCCACGCGTCGTCCGAGTCCGGCGAGACGACCAGCGCCGAGAACCAGCTCCGCAGCTTGTCGAACAGGTCCTCGACCTGGCCCACGTGGCCCGGCTGGACCGTCACCCCGTCGATGACCGAGCCGCCGCCGGCCACGTGGTCGATCAGGGCGACGCCGTCCATCGCCCGGCCGGCGGCACACCCGACCTGCTGCCAGGCGTCGGCGTGCGCGCAGACCTGGGCGTCCGCCTCCGCTTCGGGGTCCGGCACGGCGACGGCGTAGGCATCGCGGAAGTCGTCGGCGTACGTCGTCGCCGGGAAGCCGCGCTCCAGCAGCCGGAGCCAGCGCCGACCGACGGCCATCCGCAGGTCCAGCGAGAGCGGCTGCTGGCCGAGGGCGAGCGGGAGCCGGCGCCGCTCGACCGTGGGCTCGAGGACGCCGTCGGCGTCGAGCTCCTGCACCGGCCCGTGCCCGGGCTGGTAGCGGTCGAGCGTCCGCAGGTCGAGGCAGGCCCGCGCGAGGACCGGTGAGCCCGCGTCGTCACCGACGAACTCGCCCACCTGCCACTGCCGCGACAGCATCCAGAGCGCGTCGCGGACCTCGGCGTGCAGGGCGCGGTCGAAGTCGTGCCTGCGCGGACGTCCCTCGAGGCGGTTCCACCGGGTGATGGCGGGGTGGAGCCTCGCCAGGAGGGCGGTCTCGAGGTTCGCCACGACGTGCATCTCGGCCATCGGCTCACCCGTCCTCGAGCTGGAGGTAGACACTGAGGTTGCGCAGCAGGTTGTGGGAGATCGAGATCTCCGGGAACGTCCAGGCCGAGTGGGTGGCCGGGAGCAGCGCGTCGTACGGCGTGGCGTCGAGGTGCGTGGGCTCCAGCGCACGGAGCTTGGCCGCGTCGAGGGTCTCGGTCACGGCGCCGACCAGCTCGTCCCACGACCAGGCACCGTCGAACGACGCGGGCAGCGCCAGCAGCCAGGCCTGCGGCGGCTCGGCGTTGGGACGGTCGTGGTGGAAGGCCACACCGGTCGTGAGCTCGCGTGCAGGCAGGACCTCGGTCCACTCGTCGACCATGAGCCCGCACAGCGGCTGGTGCGGGTCGAAGGCTCCCTCGTGGAGAGCGTTGTAGAGCAGCCGCTCGCCCGACACGGTCGCCGTCGCGGGCAGCTCCATCGCCAGCCAGGGCTGGCCGTCCTCGTGAGGCAGCTGGAGCGGCCGCAGCAGCGGCGCCGTCGCTCCCGGCAGCGCGGCCGAGAGCAGGATCACGTTCTCGAGGTGGTGCATCCGCTCGCGCACCCGCGCGACGCCGTGCAGCCAGTCGTCCTCCGGGAAGTCCCGTCCCGAGCCCCCCGGTGGCGGGTCCGTCAGGTGCCGCGTGAGCTCTCCGGACGTGGCGTGGGTCCAGGCCTTCGCGAGCTCGTCGGCCGCGGCGCCCGGCAGCGTCAGCGTCGGCACGACCACCAGGTCGTCACCGAACAGCGCGCGCAGACCGCCGCGCAGCAGTTCGGCACGCGCCGTGGCGGCCGCCGCGTCGTGCGCGGTGAGGACGTCCTCCCCCGCGGTCACCCGGCGGGCCACCTCGGCCTCGAGCAGGTCGACGCGACCCGCGAGCTCCGTGCGGAACCGGTCGATCTCCGCCACCTGTCCCGAGAGGTCGAGAGGGTCGGCGTCGAAGGCGCCCACCGCGGCTGCCGCGAGCGCGTCGGACACGAGAGCGGCGAGACCCTGGTGGATGCCGGTGGCGACGTCGTCGAGCTCGTCGCGCCGGGCGACGAAGGCGGCCCGCTTGGGGCCGAGTGACGCGAGGTGGGCCGCGGGCGTCATCCCGGAGCCGATCTCGGTGCTCACGAGGACCTCGGCGGAGCGCAGCAGCTGGAGCCGCTCCTCGTCGGTCGCCGAGCCGGGCAGCGCCGCGAAGTCGGTGAGCAGCTGGTCGTGAGTGGCGAGCCGGGCGTCCCAGGCGACCACCCGGACCGCCAGCGGGGCGGTCACGGCGGCGTAGGTGCCGACCCTCCATTCACGCGCGAAGCCGGTGCCGGCCTGTTGGATGCGGTAGGCCGCGAACGGCGCCACACCGTCGACGTACGCCGCGACCACCTGGTCGATGGTGCGCGTCGCGTCGGCCAGGGTCGCTCGCAGTGCGGCCAGCGTCGGCGCGAGCGTGTCGCGGAGCTCGGCCACGGCGTCGGCCAGCCTGGCCCTCGGCAGCGAGATCGCGCCCTGGTCGGTGCTGCGTGCGTCGCCCTGCCGCATGGCGTCGGCGGGCGTGAGCGGCCGGGCACCCACGACCACTCGTCGCAGGCTTCGCAGCAGTCCCTCCAGCTCGAAGAAGGTCACCTTCCCGTTGATCCGCTCGGTGTGCCGGATCACCACGGGACGGTCCAGCCGCACCGCGCGCGTCGCGTGGAGCTCGTCGAGGATCCGCTCGTCGAGGTCGCTCAGGGCCTGGTCGGCCTTGGTCTCGGCCCGGTAGAGCAGGTCGGCCGGGTGGAGGCCGAGGTCGTCCTGGGTGATCGGAACCGTCTTGTCAGTGCCCGTGGTCCGGTCGCCGTAGGTCACCGTCACCGCGACGTCGACGGGCGGGGGGAGCCGCGCGGCGAGCCATCGGTTGACCGAGGGGTCTGCCTTCGCCAGCGGCGTCATCGGCGTTCCCAGCGGGTTCGTGGGGCCGGTGGTCGGCAGGTGGATCGCGGTGCGGAGGGTGAGACCCGTGCCGGTGCGCGGGGTAC
>JBKPRL010000074.1:0-12751 GCA_046734535.1 bacterium
GGCGCTGCTCGCCCGCTTCAGTGCCGAGGAGACCTCGTGCCTCTTCGCGACGGCGGGCCTCTTCCAGGGCATCGACGTTCCCGGCCGGACGCTGTCGCTCGTGACCATCGACCGCCTGCCCTTCCCCCGGCCCGACGAGCCGTTGCTCAAAGCCCGCCGCGAGCGCCTCGGGCCCGAGGCCTTCCGGGGCATCGATCTTCCACGCGCGGCCACGTTGCTGGCCCAGGCCGGCGGCCGCCTGATCCGGCGGGCGACCGACCGGGGGGTGTTCGCGGTCCTCGACCCCCGCCTGGCCTCCGCCGGTTACCGGTGGGACGTCGTGCGGGCCCTGCCGCCGATGCGCCGTACGCGCCGACGCGAGGAGGTGGAGGCCTTCCTGCGCGAGATCACCTCGTCGGGCTGACCACCACCACCGCCACATTCGCGACCAGTTCGCACCACATTCGCGACGAGTTGGGGCCACATTCGCGACCACATTCGCGACGAGTTCGCGCCGGCAGACGGCTCAGCGACCACTTTCGCGAAGAGTTCCGGGTTTCGGCGGCGGCGGTCGACGAAAACTCAGGCCGATGAGGGCGAGGGGACGTGCAGCCGGTAGCCGATGCCTCGCACGGTCAGGATGAGCGTCGGCTCCTCCGGCTGGTCCTCCACCTTGACCCGCAGCCGCCGGACATGGGCGTCCACCAGCCGCGAGTCGCCCAGGTAGTCGTAGCCCCACACCCGCTCGAGGAGCTGGTCGCGGGACAGCACCATGTCGGCGTGCTCGGCGAACTCGCAGAGGAGCAGGAACTCCGTCTTGGTGAGCGCCAGCGGTTCGCCGTTCTTGAGGACCACGCCCTGCTCACGTCGGATCTCGAGGTCGCCGAACACGACCGGCCTGGGCGGCGCCGCCTCCTGCAGCTGCACTCGGCGGAGCAGGGCGCGGATGCGGGCGGCCAGCTCCTTGATCACCACGGGCTTGGTGACGTAGTCGTCCGCTCCGGCCTCGAGGCCGGCCACCAGGTCGACGGTGTCCATCTGGGCCGTCACGATGACGATGGGCACGATGCTGCGGTTCCGGATGGTTCGGCAGACGTCGAAGCCGACCATGTCGGGCAGGCGCAGATCGAGGAGCACGAGATCGGGCTCGTGCCGCTCGAACATGGCCAGGCCGCTGCGTCCGTCACGGGCCTCGTCGACCTGGTAGCCCTCGTCTTCGAGCGCGAGGCGGATGACGAGGCGGATCTCGTCGTCGTCTTCGATGAAGAGCAGACGGTTCACAGCGGTTCCTGAGGGGGTTCGGCCGCGGCGACGGGTCCGGTCGCCGGGGTGGCCGTGGGGTTCGCACCACGGTAGCGGGGCGGCCCATTGTTACCGAACGCGCACAAACCGGCGGGAAACCCGTCACACGCCCCTTCCATCATGCAGGGTGCGTGCCGCCCGGTGGGATGCCTTCCTCCCCCTGGCGTCCCACCGGAAGGTGCGCTGTGGGGTTCGGTGATGACGGCGGGTGCAGTGGTACGACCGGGCCTGGTGCGCCAGGCTGGTCAGGTGCCCAGCACCCGCCGTCCTCGCCGTCGGACGCTCGGCATGCGGGCACGCGTCACCGTCCTGTTCTTCCTGGCCGGCCTGCTCCTCGCCTCCGCGCTCGCGCTCCTCACCTTCTCCCTGGCCCGGCGGCAGCTGGCCAACCAACGGGAGGACGTGGCCCTGCGCCAGGCCTTCGTCAACGCCAGCGTCCTGCGGGAGCTGCTGCGCAATGAGCGGCTGAGCCCCAACCAGATCATCTTCCAGGTGCGGCCGGACAACGGCGGCTTCGCCCTGTACCACTTCAACAGCGACGACCGCTGGTTCGGCCAGAGCAACCGGTTCGGGTTCAGCGACCTCCCGTCCTCCCTCCGCCGGGACGTGCTCGACGGCGACACGAGCCGAGAGCGGTTCGTCTACGGCGGCCAGCCCTACCTCGCCGTCGGCGTCAACGTGGCCGAGTTCGACGTCCAGTACTTCGAGGTCTTCCCGCTCGCCCCGCTCGTCCGCAGCCTGCGGGTGGTCGGCGGCTCGCTGGTGCTGGGCAGCGCCGTCGCCGCCATCCTTGCCGCCGCGGTCGGATGGTCGGCCAGCCGCCGACTGCTGCGGCCGGTCTCGCGAGTGGCGGACGCGGCCAGCGAGCTGGCCTCTGGCGGCCTCGACACCCGGCTCGAGCCCGAACGGGACCCGGACCTCGACCGCTTGGTCACGTCGTTCAACGACATGGCCGACGCCGTGCAGGACCGGATCGAACGGGAGGCCCGCTTCGCGTCCGACGTCAGCCACGAGCTGCGCTCCCCGATCACCGCTCTCTCCGCCGCGGTCGAGCTGCTGGACGGTCGCCGGGACGAGCTGCCCGAGCGCAGCCAGCAGGCGCTCGACGTGGTCGTCAACCAGGTCCACCGCTTCGACCAGATGGTGCTCGACCTCCTGGAGCTGTCTCGGCTGGAGGCCGGGGTGGACGAGTCCCACAAGGAGCCGGTCGTGCTGTCCGACATCGTCCGCAAGATCGTCGCCCGACACGGCTACGGCGACGTGCCCTTCGACGCCAGCCGCCGCTCAGAGGTGCCGGTGATCCTCGACCGCCGCCGTGTCGAGCGCATCGTGGTGAACCTCCTGGACAACGCCAGGAACCACGCCGGCGGCCCCTCGCGCGTGGCCCTGGAGGACGGCAACCGGGGCACGTTGCGCCTGGTCGTGGAAGACTCCGGGCCCGGCGTGCCGCCGAGTGAGCGGGACCGGGTGTTCGAGCGCTTCTACCGCGGCACGGAAGCCCGCCGGCGGGTCGGGACCGGTCTGGGCCTGGCGCTGGTCAGCGAGCACGCCACGGCCATGGGTGGCCGAGCCTGGGTCGAGGACCGTCGGGGCGGGGGGGCCCGCTTCGTGGTCTCCTTCCCCGGGGTCAGGGCATGAGGCCGGCGCTCCCCCGCCGGCGGCGCTCGTCGCGGACGGCCGATCCGCGCGTCCTTCCGGCCGCCGTGCTGGGCGTGGCGATCGCGGTCGCGCTCGCCACCTGGGCGTGCGGTGTGCCGCCAGAGTCCACGCCGCGAACGGTCGACCGCGCCAACATTCCCTTCGGTCTCGCCGACACGTCGACCACCAGCACGACCACCACGGTGCCGGAGACGACGGCCGCGACCACGGTGCCACCGGCCACGACCGCGCCGGAGGAGACGGCCAAGGTCTACTTCGTCCAGGGAGGCAACCTGGTGGCGGTCGACCGTGAGATCCCCGTCGGGGCTGATCGCTCCCGGATCGTCAGGGACCTGCAGATCGGACCGACCGTGGCCGAGCGGGAAGCCGGGCTGCGGACCGCCGTGCCGTTCAGCGCAGTGACGATCCTGGGCCTCGGCGTCGAGGGCGGCACCGCGACGGTCGACGTCGCCCCGAACTTCCTCGAGCTGCTGCCGTCACCGTCGGAGCAGCAGCTGGCGGCCGCGCAGCTGGTCATGACGCTGACCGACCGGGGTCCGGGCATCGGGCGCGTCCGGTTCAGCGTCGGCGGTACCGCCGTGCCGGTGCCGCGGGGCGACGGCTCCGCACCCCAGCAGCCGGACCAGTCCGTCTCGCGCGACGACTACCTGGCCCTCGTCATCCCGCCGCCGACCGGCTGACCGGCAGCGGGCGGTCCGGCGTCGCGGCCGGATGGCTCAGCCGGCGAGGGCCAGATCGGGCAGGTCGTTGCGGGCCAGCAGCTCGGCCGCGTCAGCGGTGCAGCCCGTGATGCGGTCCGTGCGGATCTCCAGGAGTGGCGTGTGCCGTGCCGATTGCACGGACTCCACGGCCTCGATCAGCGTGAGCGCGCCCTGCCGGTCGACGCAACCGATCGGCTCCAACGTGATGGCTTCACCGGCGCCCGAGATCTCGAGCACGAAATCCGACATCGGGGGTCCTCCTTCACCACCTCCGAGACCGTGCCAATCGGGGGGAGGTTCGGGCGATCGTTGCGATGGAAACGGAGTCGCAGCCTCCCTAACAAGTGTGCGGTTCAGGCGACCGAGTTGTGACAGTTTCATGACGGTTTCATCGTTCCTGGACGGCGCGGGCGGTTCTGGTGGGAGATCCGCTCGCCGGTGCGATGATCCCGCGCCGGAACCCCCAGGCCGAGTCGGCCCACACGCCGGGGGAATGGCCACGAAGGGCTAATAGCCGAGGCGGGTGATCCGGTCGGGGCGGCGTTGCCAGTCCTTGTCGACCGTCACGTGGAGCTCGAGGAACGCGCCCTCGGGCAGCTGCGCCCGGGCGGCCGTGCCGACCGCCTTCAGCAGCGCGCCCCCCTTGCCGATGACCATCCCCTTCTGGCTCTCCCGCTCGACCACGATCTCGACCCGGACCCGCGGCCACTCCCACTCGGTCACCCGCGTGGCGATGGAGTAGGGCAGCTCGTGGTGGGTGGCCTCGAGCAGCTGCTCCCGAACGAGCTCGGCCACCCAGACGGCCTCCGGCACGTCCGAGACCGTGTCCTCCGGGAAGTACCGCGGCCCGTCCGGCAAGGCCTCGAGGAGGTGTTCGCGGAGCGCGTCGACTCCGTCACCGGTGGTGGCAGAGACCGGGAAGTAGGCCGACGCCTCGAGCTCGGCGGCGGCCGCGAGCTGCGCGAGGACCTGGTCGGCCGAGGCGCGGTCCGTCTTGTTGACCACGACCACGGTCCGCTCGAGCGGCACCCGCTGCGCCACGAACCGGTCACCCCGGCCGAAGGGCTGGGTGGCGTCGAGGACCAGGCAGACCAGGTCGATGTCGGCCAGCGCGTCCGCCGCGGTCGCATTGAGCCGCTCGCCCAGCGCGGTCACGGGCTTGTGGATGCCGGGCGTGTCGACGAACACCAGCTGGGCGTCGGGCTCGTTGAGGATGGCCCGCACCTGCGTCCGCGTGGTCTGCGGCTTGTCCGACACGATGCTGACCTTCTGCCCCACGAGGACGTTCAACAGCGTCGACTTGCCGACGTTGGGTCGCCCGACCAGGGTCACGAAGCCGGAGCGCACGGGTCCGCGGCGTCAGCCGGTGGCGGCGTGGTCGTCGTGGCCGCCGTCGCCCTCCTGGGCCGTCCCCTGCGACTCGACCGAGATCCGGACCCGGCGGATGCGACGGCCGTCGAGCTGCTCGGCGGCGAACCGCCACCCGTTCGACGACACGGCCTCGCCCCGCTCCGGCACGTGCCCGAGGGTGCTGAACACGAAGCCGGCCACCGTGTCCCAGTCCTCGTCGGGCAGGTCGATCTCCAGGAGCTCGTTGAGGTCGCTGATGCTCATGCCCCCGTCGACGATGTACGACCCGTCGGTCAGGCGCACGACCTCCATGTCTTCGCGGTCGAACTCGTCGACGATCTCGCCGACCAGCTCCTCCAGGCAGTCCTCCAGAGTGACCATCCCGGCGATGTCCCCGTACTCGTCGACGACGATCGCCAGGTGGAACTTCTCGGCCTGCATCTCCCGCATGAGGCGGTTGAGGGGCTTGTTCTCGGGGATGAAGCGGGCCTCGCGGGCGACCGCGGCCGCAGGCTCGTCGCGCCGGCCCTCCCGCTCGGCCCGCATGAGGTCCTTCGTGTGGGCGAGGCCCACGACGTCGTCCTCGCCCTCGCCCATGACGGGCAGCCGGCTGAAGCCGTGTTCGATGGCGATGTCCAACGCGCCGCTCACGGTGGCGTCGTGGGGGATGGTCACCATGTCCGGGCGGGGGACCATCACCTCCCGGGCGACGGTGTCGCCGAACTCGATGATCGACTCGATCAGCTCTCGCTCTTCGCGCTCGATCACCGCGTCCTCGGCCGCCGCCTCCACGATGCCGAGCAGCTCCTGCTCCGACACGAACGGACCCTGCTTCAGCCCCTTGCCCGGCAGCAGGACGTTGGTGAGGCCGATGAGCGCCTTGGAGATGAGCTGGAGCGGCGGGAACCCCACGAGTGCCGCCGTCGGCCTGGTGCTGATCAGCGCCGCCCGCTCGGGGTGCAGCACCGCGTAGGTCTTGGGCACCGCCTCGGCCAACACGAAGAACACCACCACGTTCAAGACGAAGGCGACGATGAGCCCGACGGTGCCGAAGAGGCGGTCGGCCAGGATCGAGGTCAGGAAGGCCTGCGCGGTCTGGCAGATGACGATGGTGACGAGCAGGGCGTTGATGAAGCGCTCGGGGTGGTTGGCCAGCCGCGCCAGCTGCCGGGCCGAGCGGGTGCCCGAGGAGTCGGCGATGGCCTGGGCCTTGACCTTGCTGATCCGGTTGAGCGCCGTCTCGGCCATGGCGAGGAAGGCGAGGATCAGGAGGAGGACGATGATGGCGACGAGCATCCACACGTCGGTGCCGGAGAAGTTGGCGGCGATCATCCCGGCTGCTCCTGGCGGAAGCCGGCCGGCACGGGCCCGTTCCAGTGCAGCTCCTGGAGCAGGTCGACCTCCCGAGCGCGCATCCGCGCCATCTCGTCCGGGTGCTGGTGATCGTGGCCGAGGACGTGGAGCACGCCGTGCACCACGAGCAGCGCCAGCTCGTCGTCGACCGTGCCGGCATGGCTCGGGGCCTGCGCAACGGCCACGCTCGGGCAGATCACGACGTCGCCGAGCAGCAGCGGGAGATCGCCGGGATCGGGCGGCGCGCGGTCGGGACCACGGCGCTGCGGGCCGGAGCCGTCGTCGACCTCCACGAGCTCACCGTCGATGGGGAAGGCGAGCACGTCGGTCGGACCCGGGTGGCCGAGGAACTCCTCGTTGAGGACGGTGATGTCGGCCTCGCTGACGAACAGCAGGCTGAGCTCCGCGTGGCCCCGCACGCCTTCGGCCACCAGGACGCCCTCGGCCAGGCGCGCCCAGCGGGCCGTGTCGACCGGGACGCCGGACTGCTCGTCGGCCACGAAGACCTCGAGCTCGCCGTCACCGCCGAGGCGCGACCGCCGGCCCAGGTCGGGCCGGGAGGGATCACCCATGGGGACGAGCCCCCGCCGTCACGGGCGGGTCCCGGCGTCGTCGTCGCCGGCCTTCTCGTAGGCGGCCACGATGTCGGCCACGATCTTGTGGCGCACGACGTCGGCCTGGCTCAGGTGCACGAAGGCCAGGCCGTCGATGCCGGTGAGGATGCGCTCCAGGCCGATGAGCCCACTGCGCCCGCCCTGCACGTCGACCTGGGTGACGTCACCGGTCACCACCACCTTCGAGCCGAACCCGATGCGGGTCAGGAACATCTTCATCTGCTCAGGGGAGGTGTTCTGGGCCTCGTCGAGGATGATGAAGCTGTTGTTCAGCGTGCGCCCGCGCATGAACGCCAAGGGCGCGACCTCGACGGTCTGGCGCTCCAACAGCTTCTGCGCGCCCTCCGGCTCCACCATGTCGTAGAGCGCGTCGTACAGCGGGCGGAGGTACGGGTCGACCTTGGCCATCAGGTCACCCGGTAGGAAGCCCAGCCGCTCACCGGCCTCGACCGCGGGCCGGGTGAGGATGATGCGCTGGACGTCCTTCGCCTGGAGCGCCTGCACCGCCATCGCCACCGCCAGCCAGCTCTTGCCGGTGCCCGCCGGGCCGATGGCGAAGGTGATGACGTTGGAGCGGATGGCGTCGATGTAGCGCTTCTGGCCGGCCGTCTTCGGCCGGACGGTGCGGCCCTTGGCGCTGCGCAGCACCTCGTGGGTCAGCACCTCGCTCGGCCGCTCGGCCGAGCGGACCATGTCGATCGAGCGGGTGACGTTCGCGGGATCGAGCGGCTGGCCCCGCTGCAGCATGACCACGAGCTCCTCGAACAGCCGGCCCACCTGCTCGGCGTCCTGGCCGCTGACGTTGATCTCCGTCCCTCGGACGAAGATGTCGGTCTCCGGGAACGACCGCTCGATCAGGCGGAGGTTCTCGTCCCGATGTCCGAGCAGGCCGGCCATGAGGTGGTTCCCGGGGACGCTGACGTTGACCTGGGTGACACTCACGCTGGAGCTTGCGACCTCACGCGCCTCGGCACGGCGCCACGCTACCGGACGGGCGGCGACCGTCCGGGAGCCCCTGGTAGAAGAGTTTCCGCGGCTGCCTACCGACCGGGCGGTAGGCAGGTTAGGATGAGGCATGCCTACGGCGGAGCTCACCGCACGGCCGACCGCCGTGACCTCCTCACCCTCGGTCCCCGAGGGCATCTCTTGGGGGACCGTGAGCGGCCTCGGCGTCATCCATGCGGCCGGGCTGGCCGGGCTGGCCTACCTCATTCTGCGGCCGTCCCTGGCGACGGCGATCCTGGCCGTGGTGATGTACCTGCTCGGTGGGCTGTCGATCACCGCCGGCTACCACCGCCTGTTCGCCCACCGGACCTACCGGGCCTCGGCCCCCGTGCGCTGGTTCTTCCTCGCCTTCGGAGCGTCGACGTTCCAGAACTCGGCCCTCTCCTGGAGCGCCGACCACCGCGCCCACCATGCCGACACCGACGGGCCTGGCGATCCCCACTCGATCAAGAAGGGCGCATGGTGGGCCCACATGGGCTGGCTCTTCTACCGTCGGGAGTGCTCGGCCGACGTCAGCCGGCTGACCGACCTCTACGACGTGCGCAGCGTCCGGCTGCAGAACAGGTTCTACGCGGTGCTGGCCATCGGGCTCGGGCTCGTCGCGCCGATGGCCGTCGCATCGCTGTGGGGCGATCCGTGGGGCGGGCTGCTGGTCGCGGGGTTCCTCCGGGGCGCCGTGCTGCTCCAGGCCACGTTCTGCGTGAACTCTCTGGCCCACCTGCTCGGCCGCCGCCGCTACGACGGGCGGGTCTCGGCCCGGGACAGCCTGGTGACGGCGCTCGTGACGTTCGGCGAGGGCTACCACAGCTACCACCACCGGTTCCCCTTCGACTACCGCAACGGCGTGCACTGGTGGCAGTACGACCCGAGCAAGTGGCTGATCTGGTCGCTCTCGCGCCTCCACCTCGTCAGCCGCGTCCGCTCCGCGTCGGCCGCCACCGTGGCGCGGGCGCTGGCCGGCACCCAGGCCTGAGCTCCGCCCACTGGGACCGCGCGGCGTGGTAGCCGCGGGTCGGGGTCAGTGACGGCGCGCCTTCTCCGCCAGCGGGAAGATGACCTCGTGCTCTGCGGCCGCAGCGATGGTCGCCTCCCGTGACGGTTCGTCGAGGGCGCCATTGCGCTCCGCGGCGTCGAGGACGGTCGGCAGCAGACCGAGATCGCCGGGGGTGCAGAAGGCATGGACCCCCGCGGTCGACAGCGCGAAGGCGATGCCGCGGGCGATCGCGTCGGGGTCGGTGTGCGGTTCGTACCACGTGGTCGCGGTGGGCTCGCCCTCACCCCAGGGTCGCCGGGCGACGGCCTTGATGGCCATCACGCCGGCATCGCAGCGCGCGCACTCGGCCAGGAGCGCCTCGGCGTCGGCGCGGTAGACGGGATCGGCCCACACCCGCGGGTACACGGGGAACATCACGGTGTCGAGGTCGTAGCGGCGCAGCGCCTCCAGCTGGGCGCGCGGCGTGCCGAGGTCGTGGCCGGTGATGCCGACGAAGCGGGTCAGGCCCTCGTCGCGGGCGGTGAGGATGACCTCCGCCGCCGCCGACCGCTGCTCCAGCACCTCGAGGCTGGTCACGCCGTGGAGCTGGTACAGGTCGAGATGATCGCAGCCCAGTCGCTCAAGGGTGCGCTCCAGATGCGCGCGGACGCCGTCCGGGTTGGAGCGATCGCTCTTGGCGGCGACGAAGAGCCGGTCCCGGACCCCGGGCACGTGCGGACCGACGACGACTTCGGCGTGACCGTAGGACGGCGCGATGTCGAGGTGGTTGACCCCGCGGGACAGGGCGAGGTGAAAGCCGGCTTCGGCCTCCTCCGGCGTGCAACCCCAGAAGGCGGCACCGCCGAGCACCGCGACGGAGGACCGGTGCTCCGTACGACCGAGACGACGCTGTTCCATGGGACTCCTCTCCATGGCTCGTCCGTGGCCCAGCCACGGCTCGCGACCGTGGAGGCGGGCCGGGGATGGCGCTGCGGCTCGTCAGCTCACGGCCGCTCGCCGCATGTCACCCTGACGGCGCGCCGGTGCGGGCGCGACCTTCGGTCGGCACCCGCAGCGGCTCTCGTGCTGAAGACCCGATCAGATCGGGCGGACGTTGGTGGCTTGTGGGCCCTTGCGACCCGGCCCCTCCTCGAACTCGACCTTCTGACCTTCGGCCAGCCCCCGGGGGCCAGCATCGACGATCGCTGAGATGTGGACGAAGAGGTCGTTGCCGCCGCCGTCGGGTGCGATGAACCCGTAGCCCTTGTCAGCGTTGAACCACTTCACGGTGCCGACTGCCATTGTGATGATTACCTTCTTCTGTTCACGCATGGGATGCACCCGCGTACTCGGCGAGCACTCCAGGTCTTGGGGGGTGCAGAGGATGGTCTGCGTGAGTCGACCACCGAGGGGGCAGGCTAGCAGCGATCACTGCGGGGTCCCGGTCCGAAGTCGAGCGGGACGACACGACCGGGTGCCGTGCGGGCCCGCGGCGGACGACGGCCACCGCGTACGGTGCCAGCCATGGCCGAGCAGGTCGACTTCCACTTCGACGTCATGTGCCCATGGGCGTACCAGAGCGCGGTGTGGATCCGTGACGTCCGGCAGCAGATCGGCCTCGACATCAGCTGGCGGTTCTTCAGCCTCGAGGAGATCAACCGCGTCGAAGGCAAGAAGCACCCGTGGGAGCGCCCGTGGTCGTACGGCTGGTCACTGCTGCGGGTGGCCGCCCTCCTGCGCCGGCGATCGATGGACGACGTCGACCGCTTCTACGACGTCGCCGGCCGGTGGCTCCACGTCGAGGGGCGCAAGCCCCACTCGCCGGAGGGCGCGAGCGGCGTGCTGGAGGAAATCGGCCTCGACCCGGACCTCGTCGACGCAGCCCTCGCCGACCCGACGACCAACGACGAGGTCAAGGCCGACCACGACCGCGTCGTGGCCGTCGGCGGCTTCGGCGTGCCGACGTTGTTCTTCGGCAGGGCCGTCGTCTTCGGGCCGGTCGTGGTGCCAGCGCCGACGGGGGCAGCCGCGCTACGGCTGTGGGAGCTGGTGCGCGGCTGGGAGGAGCTCCCCGGACTGTTCGAGCTGCGCCGGCCGAAGACGATGGACGACTGGCGGACGATCAACGACACGTTCCGGCCCTACCTCACTGCACGCGACTGGCAGACGGTCCAGCGGCCGGTGGCCTGACCGCCGAGGCGGACCGAAGAGCACCCGTTCGAGCACGAGGCGCTGACCGACCCACAGCACGGCGAAGCTCCCGTTGTGGACGGGGATGACGATGTCGACGACAGGCACCGAGGGCGCGAGCCGCCGGGGCGCCGGCTCGTGCCGTACCGTGTCACCGCGCCACAGGGACGGGTGGCCGGCGTCGCCAGCCGCCGTGAGGAGTCCGGTCGTCATGCCGCTGATCCTCGGGGCGGCACCTTCGCGCCGGCGCAGGCGCGCCTGGGCACTTCCTGAAGGCTCAGCGCCGACGCCGGTTGGCGTAGTTCACGATGAACGACGCGACCGACAGGATCACCGCGGCGAGCACCCACGAGCCGAAGCCGTGGATGTCGATGCCGTCGACCAGCCAGTCGGTGATGACCAGCACCCCGAGGTTGATGGCGAAGATCGACAGGCCCAGCGTGATCAGGGCCAGCGGCGCGGTGACGAACTTGAGGATGCGCCCGGCCGTGGCGTTGATCACCATGTACACGAGGGCCGAGATCACGATCGACCAGTTGCCGTTGCGCTCGACTCCCGGGACGATCAGCACGACGAGCGCGAACGCCACCACGAGCGCGACCAGCCTCACGGCGGTGTTCTTCAGCATCGGACCCCCCTCGGACGAGGGCGCATCGTAGGCGCAGCCGCCGCCCCTGGCGCTAGAGGGTGATCCCGTCCAGCCACGGCGTGAACTCCTCGTCGCCGTAGCCCAGCCGCTCGCCGGCTGTCGGCTCACCCGAGGCGGCACTATCCGACGGGCATCCGCTCCAGCAGGCTGTTCCCGTTTGCCTGTGTGGGACAGCCAACTACGCTTCTCCAGGAAGCAGCTTTCGGGCAGGAGGAGGGCGGACGATGCGAACCATCCGCGGCGTACTTGCGGCCGCAACGATCGTCGGCGTCGTCCTGGCCTACGCGGGGCCGAGCGCGGCCTACCGGGCCACGCCGAACAACCGCCTCGCGAGCCGCGCGTCGGCGCCCAACGTCGGGCGAGAGGTCTTCGACCCGAGCCTGTTCACCGCGTCCACGCTGGTCACCAACCAGTGGACGCCGCTCGTCCCCGGCACGCAGATGGTCTTCGACGGTCAGGTGGTCGACGAGACCGGCGCGGCGCTGCCGCACCAGGTCATCTTCGTCGTGACGGACCTGACCAAGGAGGTCGACGGCGTGCCCTCGGTCGTCCTCTGGGACCGGGACTTCCAGAACGGGGTGCTCCTGGAGGAGGAGCTGGCCTTCGTGGCCCAGGACGCGGCCGGCAACGTCTGGAACATGGGCGAGTACCCGGAGGAGCACCAGGACGGGCAGTTCAACGGCGCGCCGAGCGCCTGGCTGTCCGGGCAGGCCAACGCCCAGGCCGGGCTGCTGATGCGGGCCGATCCCCAGCCGGGGACGGAGAGCTACCTGCAGGGGTACGCGCCGGACGTGGAGTTCCTCGACGAGGCGCAGGTGTCCAAGGTCGGTGAGCACGTCTGCCCGCCGGCCGGTTGCTACGACGGCGCCCTCGTGATCGACGAGTGGAGTCCCCTCGACCCGCTGTCGGGCCACCAGCTCAAGTACTACGGGAAGGGGGTGGGCAACGTGCAGATCGCTCCCGTCGGCGGCGATGC
>JBKPRL010000075.1:0-11903 GCA_046734535.1 bacterium
TCGAGGACCTGCGCGCCGCGGCGCTCGTGACCGACGGCGGCGCGCCGGCCGCGTTGACTGCGACGCCGGACGAGACGGTGGTCTTCGGGCTGCGCGGTGGCGGGCTGTCGGTCGACCTCGAGGTCGAGACGCTCGCGCCACACGATCGGCCTGCGACGACCGCGGCACCGGCGACCGCCGGACCGCCGGCCGCGGCGCCGTCCGGACGACTTGCCGCGGCGCCGGACCGACCGACGGCCGATTCGCCGGCCGGACCAACGGCCGACGACGAGGCACTCGTCCTCCACACGTCGGGCACGACCTCCCGTCCGAAGATCGTGCCGCTCCGCCAGCGCAACCTGGCGGCGTCGGCACAGAACATCGCCGCGTGGTTGCAGCTCACTGCGACCGACCGGTCGTTGACCGTCATGCCGCTGTTCCACATCCACGGGATCATGGCCGGCCTGTTGGCGCCACTCTCGGCCGGGGGCAGCGTGGTGGCCACGCCGGGATTCGACGCCTTCAAGTTCCACCGCTGGCTGGACGACCTCCGCCCGACGTACTACACGGCCGTGCCGACGATGCACCAGATGGTCCTGGCGCGATCACCCGCGGCCCGTCGTACGACGAGCTTGCGCTTCGTGCGCTCGTCGTCGGCGTCGCTGCCCGGGCCGGTGCTCGACGGCCTGACTGACCTGTTCGCCGTGCCCATCGTGGAGGCCTACGGGATGACGGAGGCGTCGCACCAGATGACGTGCAACCCGCTCCCGCCGGGGGCGGCCAAGCGGGGATCGGTCGGGGTGGCGACGGGGATCGAGGTGGCGATCCTCGACGCCGAGCACCGCGTGCTGCCGCCAGGTGATCGAGGCGAGGTGGCCATCCGAGGCGCCACCGTCGTCGACGGCTACGAGAACAACCCCGCCGCCAACGAGGCCGCGTTCACCGCAGGCTGGTTCCGCACGGGCGACGAGGGGATGCTCGACGACGACGGCTACCTCTTCCTCACCGGCCGGCTGAAGGAGCAGATCAACCGCGGCGGCGAGAAGATCTCGCCGCTCGAGATCGACGAGATCCTGCTGCGCCACCCGTCCATCGCCGAGGCCGTCACCTTCGCCATCCCCCACGACAAGCTGGGGGAGGAGATCGGCGCCGCGGTCGTGCTGATCGAGGGGCACGTCGTGACCGAGGGCGAGCTGCGCGACTACGTGCGCCGGCAGCTCGCGCCGTTCAAGGTCCCGAAGCAGATCGTCCTCGTGGCCGAGATCCCCAAGGGCGCGACCGGCAAGATCCAACGCATCGGCCTGGCCTCGCGCCTCGACCTCTGACGCGAGTGAACGCACCCGTCCACGTGGTCCCGATGCGCTGGTCCGCGATCTTCCCGACCGCCGGCACGCTGCTGCTGGTCACCAACCTGCGCCGTCGCGCGCCGGCCGCGGCGACCTCGCCCCGCCGGACGGGCCATCATCGATCGGATCGACTGATCGACTGATCGACGACGAGGGAGGAACGCGTGCGCTGGCTCACTGGTGGGATGGTGCTGGACGCCGACGGCGAGCGGTTCGTGCGCGCCGACGTCGGCCTCGACGGTGAGCGGATCGCCACCATCGTGTCGCACGCGTCACCGGCGCAGGACGACACGGTCCTCGACCTCCAGGGCAGCTGGCTGCTGCCCGGCCTGATCGACTGCCACGTCCACCTCACCCAGCCCACCGACCAGCCCGACCCGGCGACCGCGGCGTCCCGCTCCGACGCGGCCGTCGCGCTGTTCACCGCGGCGGCCGCACAGCGGACGCTGGCGGCGGGGGTCACGACAGCCCGGGACGTCGGCGGCTGGAACTACGTGGAGATGGCGGTCCGAGAGGCCATCGGCCGGGGCCAGATCGCTGGGCCGCGGCTCTTCCTCGCCGGACGGCTCTTGTCGATCACCACCGCCACGGTGGCGTACTACCCGGGCATGTACGAGGTGGCCGACGGCCCGGACGAGGTGCGGCGGGCGGTCCGCCGCCAGCTGGCGCAAGGCGCCGACGTGATCAAGGTGATGGCGACGGGCGCGATGCTCTCGTCGGAGACCGAGGACGCCCGGGCGATCCAGTACGGACTCGACGAGCTGCGGGCGGCCGTGGAGGTGGCCCACGCCAGCTTCACGCCTGTCGCCGCGCATGCCCACGCGCTCCAGGGCATCCTCAACGCGGTCGAGGCCGGCGTCGACAGCATCGAGCACTGCACCTTCGCGGACGATGACGCGCTCCATCGCATCGCTCGCGCCGGCACCTTCGTCGTGCCGACGATCTGCGCGGGGGAGCTGCTCTTCCGGGACAAGGCCATCGTCGACGCCATGCCCGCACACCTGCGCCAGCGCATGACCGAGTTCAACGACCTCCACCTGGCCACCATCCGCCGGGCCCACGAGGTCGGCGCCCGCATCGCCATGGGCACCGACGCGGGAACGCCCGGGAACCACCACGGGCTCAACGCCCACGAATGCGTGCTCATGTCCAGCCGTTGCGGCCTGTCGCCGGCCGAGAGCATCCGCACCGCGACCGCGAACGCCGCGGCGCTGCTGCGGCGCGAGGGCGACCTGGGCCGCCTGGGTGCCGGGGCCTATGCGGATGTCATCGCCTGCGCGAACGACCCGCTCGACGACATCGAGGAGCTCACGCGGCTGACGTTCGTGATGAAGGGCGGGCAGGTCGTGCGCGACGACCGGAGCTGATCGCTCAGGGCTGCCGGCCGAGGAAGCCCAGCAGGCGGCTCTGCGCGTCGGCACCGTCGGGCACGGGCACCGGCGGGCCACACGCGCCGGGGCGGCGCAGGGCATCGCCGAGTGCCTCGGCGTCGGCCGTGACCCGGGCGATCTCGTCGGCGGGCATGGGCTCGAGCTCTGGGAGCCCGACCGCCCGCGCGATGTCCCAGGCGTGGACGACCAGGTCGAAGGCGTAGAAGCGGTCGACGACAGACGCGAACGTGGACGGGCCGAACGACGACTGGTACGGCGTGTCGGCCTGCGCCGGGTCGTCCAGGACGGACTGGACCGCGTCCCGGGACATCGGCCAGGCGGCGATGGGCTCGGGATCGAGCACGGCGCCACGCGGCGCGAGCTCGAGCCGGTTCAGGAAGTCCCACTCCGTCGTGGCGACATGGCGCACGACGTCCCGGGCCGACCAACCCTCGCACGGGGACGGGTCGTCCCACCGGTCGTCGGGTACGGCGTCGACGGTGGCGGTGAAGCGCGCGGCCAGGCGGCGGAAGCGGTCGGCGGTCTCGCTCATGCCCACAGGACTAGCAGGCGAGGACGGCCGGCATTGGTGGAAGCGCGTTGGACGGCGCGCCTCGGCGGCGCCGGCGGGCTCTACTGTCGGTCCGATGGACAAGGTGGGCTTCGCCGGCTTGGGGACGATGGGCGCGGCGATGGCCGCCAACCTGGTGCGGGCCGGCTTCCCGCTGACGGTGTGGAACCGCACGCCCGGCCGGGGCGGCCGCCTGGTCGAGCTCGGGGCCACGGAAGCCGCCCGCCCGAGCGATCTGGCCGCGGCGAGCGACATCGTCGTCACGTGTGTGCGGGACTCGCCGGACGTCGACGCGGTCGTGTTCGGCGAGCACGGGCTCGCGGGCGGGTTCCGCCCTGGCTCGATGCTGATCGACTGCTCGACCATCAGCCCCGTGCGGGCAAAGGAGCTGGCCGAGCGGCTGGCCGAGCGCGACGTGCGCATGGTGGATGCGCCCGTCTCGGGCGGCTCCGAAGGGGCGGTGGCCGGGACGCTCACGATCATGGTCGGAGGCGAGGCCGAGGACGTCGAACGGGCCCGCCCGGTCCTCGCGGCAATGGGCAGGACGATCACCCATCTCGGACCGGTCGGCAGCGGCCAGATCACGAAGGCCGTCAACCAGGTCATCCTCTGTGGTGCCTACCTGGGCGTGGCGGAGGGCGTGGTGTTGGCGATGAAGACCGGGATCGACCCGGAGCTCGTCGTGTCCGCGCTGGTCGGTGGCGCGGCGGGCAGCTGGGTCCTGCAGAACCGCAGCGGTCGCATGATCGAGGACGAGTACCCGCTGGGGTTCAAGCTCGACCTCCACCGCAAGGACCTCGGGATCGCGCTCGAGCTGTCCCGCTCGGTGGGGGCCACGCTCCCGGTGGCGGCGCTCGCCGCCAGCCTCGAGGACGGGCTCATCGCGCAGGGTCACGGCGACGACGACAACTCGGCCCTGGCAAGGGCCATACGCCAGCTGTCCGGTCTCTGAGGACGGCTGGCGAGAGCGCCGCCGTCAGCGGCGAGCCGTGGACGAGCGCTTGGCCGGCGGCGGAGGCGCCGTCGTGACGTGCTCAGCCGCCCACTCCGCCCAGTCCACGTACGCCTGCGATCGGCGTAGGCCGTCCTCGAGGGCGATGCGCCGGAAGCGGTCGGGGCCGGTGTCCCGGAACTCGACGGTGTCGGCGATGTCCTGCAGCCGATCGAGGTAGCGCTGCGTCACCGCCGCCTCCGCCTCGAAGTAGTCGCGAGCGACCGCCGGATCGACGGCCCAGAGGAAGAACGTGCGGAGGACCCGTTCGTCCCGGACCGTCCGGTCCGGCTCGGTGTCACGGAGCCAGCGCTCGAGCTCGGTCCGCCCGTCGACGGTCAGGGCGTACTCCTTGCGGCCGCGGGCACCGTGCGCGGTGATCTCGATGAGGCCGCTGTCGGCGAGCCGGCCGAGCTCGGTGTAGAGCTGGCTCTGCGTGGCCGGCCAGACGAAGGCCAAGCTGCCCTCGAACTGCTTCAGGAGGTCGTACCCGCTGGCCGGGTGCTCGGCCAGGAGCCCGAGCAGGGCGTGGCGCAGGCTCATCGATCCGTCACCTCTCGTTGGGTCCTCTCGTCGCGGCCCTGACATTCCACTCTTGACATGTCAGTCGAGGAACGATAGAACGGTAGCAGGACGAGAGCGAGGAGCGCACGATGAGCAATCCCTACCTCGAAGGAAACTTCGGTCCCGTCGACGACGAGGTCACCCTGACCGACCTGCGGGTCACCGGCACCATCCCGGAAGGGCTCAACGGCCGGTACCTGCGGAACGGGCCCAACCCCGTGACGCCTCCGGATCCCGCCGCCTACCACTGGTTCGTCGGCGACGGCATGGTCCACGGCCTGCGCCTCGACGCCGGTCGCGCGGCCTGGTACCGCAACCGGTGGGTGCGCAGCGGCAAGGTCGCCACCGCGCTGGGCGAGGAGCGCCCGGCCGGCCCGGTTCACAACGACATGGACTTCGCCCCCAACACCAACGTCATCGGCCACCACGGCACCACGCTGGCCATCGTGGAGGCGGGGGCGCTCCCCTACGAGCTCGGCTACGAGCTGGACACGATCGGGTCGACCGACCTCGCCGGGGGGCTCGACGCGGGCTACACGGCGCACCCGAAGGTCGATCCGGCCACGGGAGAGCTCCACGCCGTGTCGTACTTCTGGGGCTGGGGCAACCAGGTGCAGTACACCGTCATCGACACGGCCGGGACCGTCGTGACCAAGCGCATGGTCGAGACGACCGGCAGCCCCATGCTGCACGACATGTCACTGACCGAGCGCTACGCCGTCGTGTACGACCTGCCGGTCGTGTTCGACCTGGACGCGGCGATGGCGGGCGCGGCGATGCCGTACACCTGGCAGGACGACTACCCGGCTCGGCTCGGGTTGATCGACCGGACGGACGTGGACGGCCCCGTGCGCTGGCTCGACGTGGACCCCTGCTACGTCTTCCACCCGATGAACGCGTTCGACGACGGTGAGGAGGTCGTCATCGACGTCATCCGTTGGGACGGCATGTTCCGCAAGGGCCACCGGGGTCCGTTCGAGACCGGGCAGCACTCCAGCCTCCGTCGCTGGACGCTCGACCTCGCGGGCGGGAAGGTCCGCGAGGACGTCGTCGACGAACGGCCGCAGGAGTTCCCGCGGGTCGACGAGCGCGTCGTCGGGCGCCGCCATCGCTACGGCTATGCCGCGACGATCGGTGGCGTCACGAAGCACGACCTCGAGCGGGGCACGCAGGAGACGCTCGACTTCGGCGTGGCGTCCGGCCAGAACGAAGCCGTGTTCGTGCCGGCCCATGAGGGCGCGGCCGAAGACGACGGCTGGCTGCTGTGCCTCACCTACGACGGCGACCAGGACACCAGCGCGCTCACGATCACCCACGCGCAGGATCTGGCCGCCGGCCCAGTGGCGACGGTCCACCTTGATCGCCGGGTCCCCTTCGGCTTCCACGGCAACTGGGTGCCGGACGCCTGACCGGGGCCGCTACCTGGACGCCGGACGCCGGTCGGCGACGAGCCGTTCACGACCGTCGCTCCACCCGCGCCCAACCGAGGAACCGCGCAGACCCATCGGTTAGGGTCGCTGAATGGAGGAGCCCAGCAACCTCTTGCTCATCGACCTGCGATTCCAGCCCGCGGAGGTGGCAGAAGGGTTCGCGGGCAAGGAACAGCTGACGAGCGCGTTGCGCAACCTCGACGAGAGCATCGCCGAGAGGTCGTTCCTCAACTTGGCCCTCGAGCTCACGCCGAGCCAGCTCGCGGTGAACGGCAACCCTGGCGCTCACGCCACCCTCACCTACGGTGTGTGGAGCATCGAGACGCGCCCTCCAGAGATGGCGCTCGCCCTGCCAAGATCCAACGCGGACTGCGCCGTCTCGGTAATGCTCGACCCGATGCCTCCGAACAAGTTGTGGATCGCGAGCTTCGAGGTGATGGGCAAGGCCGCCGGGGCCGGCGGGGCGTTCATCTTCGGATCGCAGGACATCAACGCACAGAGCGTCGTGCAGCAGGTGCCAGTCACAGGAAGTCGGCAGACGCTGGCCGCGCTCTTCGGCGTGGCCCCGAACGGCCCGCCGCCTCAGATATCGATCAACCCGCTCAACCTGGGATCGTACGTGCTCTACCGGTTCCGCCTCATCGACGTCTTCGGCAGCTGACACGGACCTGGCCGTCTCGAGACTCGGCAGCCTCTTCGAGGGCCAGGACTGCGGGGGGTTGCGACGTGGACGCCCGCTGGCGGTCAGCCCCGCCGACTCGCTCCGCACCAACGGGAGGTGGGCCAGTGACACGATCGGTGGTGTGAGCGAGCTGCTGCTGCGTCGTGTCCGACCCTGGCCGCGTGAGCCGGGAGGTGCCTCGGTCGACGTCCTCGTGCGTGGTGGACACATCGCGGCGATCGGGACCGGGCTCGCGGTTGGACCGGACATCCCCTCGGTTGACGGTGGTGACGGAGTGCTGCTGCCCGCGCTGACCGACGCCCACGCGCACCTGGACTCGACCCGGCTCGGCCTGCCGTTCCGGCCGCACAGCGCGCAGCCCGGGCTGGCCGGCCTGATCATGAACGACCGCGCCAACTGGCGCTCCGCGGGCGGCAGCGTCGCGGATCGTGCCACCTACACACTCGGCGCCACCATCGCGTCCGGGACGACGACGGTGCGCAGCCACGCCCAGGTCGACTCCGACTGCGGCCTCGAGCGGCTGCATGGCGTCCTGCGCGCCCGCGAAGCGCACGCCGGTCGGGCCCGGGTGCAAGTCGTCGCCTTCCCCCAATCCGGGATCGTCCACGACCCCGGTACGGCCGACCTGCTCGATGCTGCCATTCGTGACGGCGCCGATCTCGTTGGTGGGCTCGACCCGTGCGGCTACGACCGTGATCCTGTCGCCCACCTCGACGTCGTGTTCGGGGTCGCCGAACGTCATGGGGTGGGCGTCGACATCCACCTCCACGAGGCCGGCGAGCTGGGCGCGTTCACGTTCGAGCTCATCGCGGAGCGCACTGCGGCGCTCGGCATGCGAGGACAGGTGACCATCAGCCACGCCTTCGCCCTCTCGACCGTCGAACCTGCCCGCCAGGCCGCGCTCGTCGAGCTGCTCGCCGAACACGACATCGCGCTGGCCACCGTCGCGCCGGGCAACCGGGAGCCGTTGCCGCTGGAGGCGCTGAGAGCGGCCGGCGTGCGCGTCGGCCTCGGTCAGGACGGCATCCGCGACTACTGGTCGCCATATGGGAACGGCGACGTCTTGGAGCGGGCCTGGCAGCTGGCGTTCCGCAGCTCGTACCGCCGCGACGACCTCGTCGAGGAGTGCGTGGACGTGGCATCACGCGGCGGACGCTCGATCGTCGAAGGCACGTCGTGGTCGGCCTGTCCGGTAGGCGACGACGAGGCGCACGGCCTCGCGGTGGGCGCGGTCGCCGATCTCGTCGTGGTCGCCGCCGACACCGTCACCGCCGCGGTGATGGACCACCCACCACGGACGGTCGTCGTGCGCGGCGGCCGGATCGTCGCGCGAGCGGGCACGCTCACGTCGGCGAGCACCACCGGTGATCCGTGAGGCGCGGATCGGGGTTCTGGCGCGGCTCCGTCTCACCGCTGCGACGATCCCGCGCCAGATGCCCGGACCGCGCCGCGCCCGGCGCGAAGACGGACTCCTCCTCGCGCTGGAAGTGGCCTTCGGTCTCGAGGAGGAGCGCGCTGCCCCTCTTGGGAGGTTGGCCGGCTCCCCGGAAGGGGTAACGGCACGGCGTGGCAGGTGACGTGACGCAGCAGCAGTCGGCCCGATGACGGGCGAGTCCAGCCGGTCTGCGGATGCCTCTGCCGTCTCGCCACCGCCCCGCGCGGCGAGGGACACCTGGCCGTTGGACCGAGCCGATGGCGCTCGTCTCGTCGGCGTGTACCTGGTGCTCACCGCGGTGGGTGTCGGCATCGGCCTGCTGCTCACCCGCCCGTTCCGGGATTCGGCGGTCGTCCGGACCGACCGTGCCATCGCGGAGTGGTTCGCCGACAACCGCACGGGGACCCTGAACGCCCTGACCGCGGTCGGCTCGCAGCTGTCGGACACGATGGTCAAGATCCCCGTCACGGCCCTCATCTGCGTGGTGGTCTTCGTGGCGTGGCGGCGGTGGCTGGAACCGCTCACGGTGGCCGTGCCGCTGATCGTCGAGGCCACCGCCTTCATCACCATCACGTTCATCGTGCGGCGCCCGCGACCCGACGTCCCGCGGCTCGAGAGCTCGCCTGTCGATTCATCGTTCCCTTCGGGACACACCGCGGCGGCGGTCGTCTACGCAACCGTCGTCGTGGTGATCTTCTGGCACACCCGGTCGAGATGGATCCGGGTGCTGGCGATCGCCGCCGTCACGTTCATCTCGATCGCCGTCGGACTCTCGCGCATGCAACGCGGCATGCACTTCCTGTCCGACGTCGTGTTCGGCGCCGTGCTCGGCGCGGCGACGGTCATCGTCGTCACCGCCATCCTCACCCGTGCGGACCGGCGGCGGGTGGGGCCGCCGGAGGTGGGATCGGTCACGCGCCGTCCAGCGGGTACTCCTCGCGGCCGTTCTCAGCGCGGCGCGCAGTGGATGCAGGTGCGCGCCGTGGGCAGCGCGAGCAGCCGCTCGAGCGCGATCGGCTCGCCGCAGCCTGCGCAGCAGACCTGGCCGGCGCGCCGGACCCCGGCCAGCGCCTGGTCGAGCGCATCCAGGTCGTCGCGTGCCTGGGCGAGCAGCGCAGTGAGCTGGGCCCGCTCGTAGGCGATCGTCGCGCCTTCCGGGTCGTGCTCGTCGTCGGTCGAGACCAGCTCGGAGGCGGCGAAGATCTGGTCCAGGTCGCGCGCCAGTGCGTCGGTCTGGGCCGCCGTCCGCTCCCGCGCGGCCGTCAGCGAGGCCAGGAGCTCGGCCTGGTCACGCTCGGTGGGCGCAGGCATCAGCGGGGCGGAAGTACTTCGAACGCGGGGTGCCGAGAGGCGATCGCGGCGAGCTGCTCGTCGGTCGAGTCAGGGCCGACGCCGTCGAAGAACACTCCCACCTCCATCTTCCAGCGCTTGAGGTAGGCCCGCAGGACGGGGACCTTCTCGGCCTGGTCGAGCTCCCGGCCCCGGAACGCCTCGGTGCGCTTGCCGACGCGCAGCTCGCCGGTGCCGGCGGCCCGCAGGTTGCGGACCCACTGCCCTTCGCCGCGGGGCGACACGAGGTAGCGGTGGCCGTCGAGCTCGAGCAGGTTGACGGGCACCGTTCGCCACTCGCCACTGGTGCGACCCTTGACGGCGAGCACCCGTGAGCCGAGCACGCTGACGCCGTGGCGGGTGAGGAAGGAGACGGCCCGGTTGAAGACGTTGCGGGTGAACCAGCCGGGGGCCTTGTAGTGAGCGGTCATGGGTCCAGTCTGGCCACCTGGGACGGCCTGCGTTCGCGCGGCCGCGGCGCCAACCGCGGCCCGCCGCGATCAGGTGGCGAAGCGCGGGGGTGTGCCGACGGTGAAGGTGCCGGCCGACTCCAGGGCGGCCCCGATCGACAAGAGGTGGCTCTCGCTCCACGGGCCGCCCGTGAGCTGGATCCCGACTGGCAGGCCGTCGGCGTCCGTCCCGACCGGAACCGTGAGCGAGGGCAGACCGCACAGGTTCTGGAGCACGGTCGAGGGCATGATCGCCGCCCGCAGCGGCATGGTCAGCCCGCCGACGACGATCTGCTCCGGGTCGACGGTCGTGCTCGGTCCACACGAGCCGACCGGCGTCACCAGCACGGGAACCAGCTGGAAGATGCGCAGCATCGCGGTCCGGAGCTCGTCCGCGACGCGGACAGCCTCGAGGTAGCGGCGGACGTCGACGGTGCCCGCCTGCTCGAGCCGGCTGCGGACGTCGGCACCGTAGCGGTCGGCCTCGGCTGGGAACGTCCCGAGCACCTGCTCGTGGACGTGGAGGGCTTCGGCCATCTGCATCGGCGCGAAGACTTCGAGCAGTCCGCCGGCGTCGGGCGCTTCGACCTCGATCTGCTGGCCACCGATCGCGCGGAGGCCGTCGACGACGGCGTCGAGCGAAGGTCGCCAGCGCTCGTCCGGTCCGGCGGGGAGCAGCGCGTCGGGTACGGCGAAGCGCAGCGCCGCGTCGGCGCCATCCCGCGACGCCTCAGCGGCCAGCTCGACCGTCGGCCGGCCGATCGTTACCGGGTCGCCGGCGTCCGGTCCTGCGGTGGCAGCGAGCGCGGCGTGGAGGAGCTCGATCGATCGGGCGAGGAAGCCGGGCGTGTCGAAGGAGGGCGCGAGCGGTGCCATGCCCACGCGGGAGATGCGCCCGACCGTCGTCTTCAGCCCGAGGACCCCGCAGAACGCAGCCGGGATGCGGATCGAGCCGCCGGTGTCGGTGCCCGAGGCCAGCGAGACCAGTCCGGCTGCGACGGCAGCGGCGGAACCGCCGCTCGAACCACCGGGCACCCGGCTCAGATCCCATGGGTTCCGGGTCGAGCCCCGCACCGGGTTCTGGGTGGTGATCCCCCAGCCGAACTCGTGGGAGCGGGTCGAGCCGACGATGATCGCTCCGGCGGCCCGTAGCCGCGTCACCACGGTGCTGTCGTGCGCCGCTCGTCGACCGGCGAGGACCTCCGACCCGTAGCTGGCCTGGCCGCCCGCGATCTCGAACAGCTCCTTGACCCCGATGGGCAGCCCCCAGAGGGGTGACGTCGCTCCATCCGGACCTACCCCGGCGGCCAGCTCGTCGGTCCGCGCCGCCACAGCGGCCGCGGGCTCTGCCAGGACCTCGGTGAACGCGCCGAGCTCGCCGTCGAAGCGGTCGATCCGCCCGAGGGTCGTCTCCAGCCGGGCCCGCGCCGACTCGTCGGAAGGCGTCATCGCTCACAGTCCCCCTTGTCGACCCGGTGACGACCGGTCGTGCAACCGATCCGCCTTCGCGTCCGGGAACGATCCCACCGACGGCTGTCACGCGCAAGGGCCTTCGTGGATGCCCGACGCCAGGCTGCACCGAGCCTCGAGCTCACGGCGGTGCCGTGCGCCGGGGTCGGTGATCCGGGCGGCGGCCGGCGGCGTACGGTGGGGCATGGCGCAGAAGATCAACGAGGGGCGGTGGACGGCGCACATCGAAGGGGACTTCGTCGTGTTCCTCATCGGGGCCCGTTTCAACTCCAAGCTGCACCTCGCCC
>JBKPRL010000076.1:0-10666 GCA_046734535.1 bacterium
GTCGACGGGCAGGCCGAGGTTGACGGCCCGGTGGTAGAGCGGTGCCGCGACGAGGTCGGTCATCACCTCGACGTTGGTGTCGGGCCGGAGCTCGCGGCGGGCGATGCCTCGACGGATGGCGTCGCCGGCAACCGCGCGACGGCTGGCCACGAAGGACTGCTGCGCCATCCGCAGCTCCGGATGGCGGGCGGCGGCGGCGCCGAGCTCGGCCAGCATGGCCCGCGTGGGCTCGTCGCCGAGCCTCCGCACGATCCCGCGAGCGATGGCCCGGAGGTCCTCTCCCACCGAGCCGGTGTCGCACGGCGTGGCCAGCGCGGTGCAGACCTCGGTCGCCGCGGCGACGATCAGCCCCACCCGGTTCGGGTAGCGGCGATAGACCGTGGCCTTCCCGACACCGGCCCGCGCCGCGACCGCCTCGACGGTGGTGGCGTCGAAGCCGTCGACGGCGCAGAGCTCGACCGCGGCGCGCAGGATGGCCTGATCGGCCTCGGGACTTCGTGGCCGCCCGGAGAGCCGAGCGGCAGCCGTGGTCACGAGGGGATGGGGCCGGCCGCCGTACCGGGTGAGGCCGGCGAGCCGGGGGAGGCCGCGGACCGCGACGCCGCAGAGGACGCGGGCGCTTCCTGGGGCCGCGGCTCGGGATGCTCCGCGGCGAACTCGCCCGCCTGCAGTGTCGTGTCCCGGTCGCGGGCGTGAGCCGGCAGCCAGAGGAGGGTGACGACGACGCCGATCAGCGTGACGAGCGCGCCGGCCCTCGACGCGACCTGGAGCCCGTCGACGAACGCGTCTCGCGCCACCGACGCCACTTGGTTCCCGACGGCCCCACCGATGGACGCGGCCACGCCGAGCGCGCCGCCCACGGAGTCCTTGGCGGTGGCGATGGCGTCAGCGGGCAGGCTGCTGCCGCTCAGGCCGTCGGTCACGGATGAGGTGTAGATCGAGTTGAAGACGCTGCCGAGCACAGCGACACCGAGCGCGCCGCCCACCTGACGGGTCGTGTCGTTGACCGCCGAGCCCACGCCGGCCTTCGCCAGGGGCAGCGAGCCCATGATCGACTCCGTGGCGGGGGCCATCGTCAGCGCGAGTCCGCAGGACAAGATCACGAGCCGCCAGACGAGCTGGGGGTACGTGGAGTCCGCCTTGAGCAGCGACAGCACGATGAGCGCGATGGTCGAGAGGCTCATGCCCGCGGCGACCACGTACTTCGTGCCGAACCGGTGGACGAACCGCGGTGAGAGTGGCGCGACGATCATCATCGGGATGGCGACGGCCAGCAGCCGGATGCCCGTCTGCAACGGCGTGTAGCCCAGCACGAACTGGAGGTACTGGCTGAAGAGGAACAGCGATCCGAACATGGCGAAGAACGTGAGGGTGATCGCCGAGCTGGCCGCGCTGAAGCGCGGGTTGCGGAAGAAGTTGAAGTCCAGCATCGGATGGCTCGAGTGGAGCTCCCACCAGGCGAAGGCGCCGAGCACGGCCGCGCCGACGACGAAGCCGACGATGGTCACCGGATCCGTCCAACCGTTGCGGGGCGCCTCGATGATCGCGAACAGGACGAGCGCGAGGCCGATGATCGAGAGGACCGCGCCGACGGGGTCGAGGCGGGGGGCGGAGGGGTCCTTCGAGTCGGGGATGAGGAAGACGCCGGCGACGAGCCCGAACGCGACGATGGGCAGGTTCACCAGGAACACCGAGCCCCAGTAGAAGTGCTCGAGCAGGAAGCCGCCCGTGAGCGGGCCGAGCGCGGCGCCGAGGCCGGCCGTCGCGGCCCAGATGCCGATGGCCTTGCCGCGCTCCCGAGTTGGGAACACGTTCGTGATGATCGACAGCGTGGCGGGCATGATGAACGCCCCGCCGATGCCCATGAATCCGCGGCTGAAGATCAGCATCGTCGGGCTGGTGGCCAGGGCCGACGCGAGTGAGCCCAGCCCGAACACGAGGAAGCCGAACTGGAGCGCCGGGCGGCGCCCGAAGCGGTCGCCCAGGCTGCCGGCAGTCAGCAGCAGTCCCGCGAACACGAGCGTGTACGAGTCGACGATCCACTGCAGCTGGGTGTTCGTCGCGTCGAGCTCGCGCACGATCGAGGGGAGCGCCACGTTCAGGATCGAGTTGTCGAGGACGATGACGAGGAGGCTGAAGCACAGCACTCCAAGGATCAGCCAGCGCCGCTCTTCGGCCCGGGCCTGCACGCGCTCCGAGAGGGTCATGGCACTGGACGCTACCACCCATTCCGGAACGCGGGCGTCTCGGAAGTCGAGGGGTGGCCGGGGTCCGAAGGGCCGACGGGCGAGTGCCGCCGACTACGAGAGCGAGGCGTACGTGGCGTCGATGATGGCCACCTTGCGGGGATCGCCGGCGAGGGCGGAGCCCATCTTGTTCTGGACCCAGCCGATGGCCAGGCGGGCCTCGGGATCGGCCATGCCGAAGGACCCCCCGTAGCCGTCGTGGCCGAACGCTCGCGGGTTGGGCCCGTACTGGTGCTCGGGACCCCCGAGGATGACGCCGAGCGCGAACTCCATCGGCACCCCGTCCATGCCGGCACCCAGCAACAGGTCGACGCCGCGGCCTTGGCCCTCCCGCAGCCGTTCGACCCCCTCGGCGCTGAGCAGGCGGACGCCGCCGAGCTCGCCCCCGCCGGCCAGCGCGGCGTAGACCGTGGCCAGCGCGCGGCCGGTGCCGTGCCCGTTGGCGGCGGGGATCTCGGCGGCTCGCCAACCGGCCTGGTTGGCGATGTCAGCGGCAAACGGCGCGGCCATCGGTGGGTTGGTCAGCGCGGCGATCACCGCGGGAGTCATCTGGGCGAACATGGCCGCGTAGTCCGCGTCGGGCGGGAGCGGGTCCATGGCCATCTCCGCGCAGCGGGCCTGCTCGGCCGGGCCGAGGCCGACGTGGAGGTCGGCCCCCAAGGGCCCCGCGATCTCCTCGGCGATGAACCGGCCGACGGTCCGTCCGTCGACCCGGCGGATGACCTCGCCGACCAACCACCCGAAGGTGAGCGCGTGGTAGCCGGAGACGGTGCCGGGCTCCCACCACGGCTCCATCGCCGCCAGCATGCCGGCGAGCCGGTCCCAGTCCGCCAGGTCCTCGATCGTGACCTGCTCACGGAACCCGCAGAGGCCGGCCCGGTGGCTCAGCAGGTAGCGGACGGGCAGTGACTCCTTGCCGCCCGCCGCGAACTCCGGCCAGTAGGTGGCGACGGGTGCGTCGGGGTCGAGCTGGCCCCGATCGACCAGCATCTGCGCGGCCAGCGCGACGACGCCCTTGGTGGCCGACCACATGTTGGTCAGCGTGTCGTCCGTCCATGCCCGGGTGCGGGCGCGGTCGGCCCAGCCGCCCCACTGGTCGACGACGACCTTCCCGTCCTGGATCACGCAGACCCGGGCGCCGAGATCGCCTCGGTCGGTGAGGTTGGCGGCGAACGCGTCGGCCACGGCGCCGAAGCCAGGCTCGCAGACACCGGAGATGGTCGCTTCCGCTGCGGTCATGAGAACACCACCGGGATCGATCGGGGGCCGCGGACCTGTCCGGCGGCCCAGGTCACGGCGTCCGGGTCCTCCAGCGAGAACTCGGGGATGCGGACCAGCCACTCCTCCAGCGCGACCCGCATCTCCATGCGGGCCAGGTTGGAGCCCGCGCAGCGGTGGATGCCCACGCCGAAGGCGATGTGGCGGTTGCGCTCGCGGTCGAGGACGACCTGGTCGGCGTCGTCGAACGCGGCCGGGTCGCGGTTGGCGGCCGGGAAGGACATGAGCACCCGATCGCCGGCCTCCATGTGCACGCCGCCGATGTCGATCGGCTCCCGCACGATACGAGCCATCGTGACGGGGGAGTAGGCCCGCAGGAGCTCCTCGACCGCCGTCGGGATGCGGGACGGATCGGCGGCCAGGCGGCGACGGTCGTCGGGGTGCTGGGCCAGATGCCACAACGCGGAGCCGATCGAGGACCACGTGGTGTCGATGCCGGCGATGATCAGCAGCTGGCAGGTGCCGAGGACGTGGGACACCGGCACCGGCTGCCCGTCGACCTCGCTCTGGAGCAGCTCGGTGATGAGGTCGTCGCGAGGCCGGCGCTGGCGGTCCTCGATGATCTCGGTCAGGAAGCCGAAGAGGGCCTCCCGGGAGCGCAGGCGCAGCGGGATGTCCGTCTGGCCCAGCTCCAGGAGCCCCTGCACCCACAGGGTGAAGTCGTCGGCCCGGTCACTCGGGATGCCCATGAGCTCGGCGATGACCCGCGAAGGGATCTGCTGCGCGTAGTCGATCGCCGCGTCCGCGCGACCGTTGTCGATGAAGCCGTCGATGAGCGAGCGGCACAGCGCCCTGGACCCCGGCTCGTGCTTCTCGACCGCCCGGGGCGCGAACGACGGCAACAGCAGACGGCGCGACCATCCGTGCTCGGGTGGATCGGAGTCGATGGGCGGGGCGTGCACGTGCTCGGTCCCGGGGACGACCACGCGGGGGACGACGGTGATCTGCATCGACGAGAAGTGCTCGACGTCGTGCGCGATGGCGTGAATGTCCTCGTAGCGGGTGGGCAGCCACGAGCCGCCCCAGCGCTCGGTGTGGGCGATCGGGCAGCCACGCAGCTCGTCCCACGCGGGCACCGGATCGCGCACATAACCCGGGTCGAAGATGTCGTAGTCGGACAGCCAGTCGTAGACGGGCTCGGTCGTGGCCATCGGTCCCCCCGCAGCGTCACCCCGTGGTGGGGAGACTACCTGGGTGCTCCCGGCGGCGCCCGGCGCCGCGCCCGTCGGCGTCGCGTCGCGCGCGGGGCGGCTCAGGTCGGCGAGGGGCTGACCCGGCGCACGCCGCGGAGGCCAGCCCACGCGAGGTCGGCCACCTGGCGGGAGATGAGCTCTGGGTCGAAGGCCAGGCCCGAGGCCACCAGCTGGCGGCTCGCGCCTTCGGCCAGCCCGACGAGGGCGTGGGCCAGGGTGCGACGATGGCTGGCGTCGATGTCGGCGGCGATCAACGGCTCGATGGCCTCGGCGATGGCCTCCTCGACCCTGCGCACCGCCTCGGCGAACTCCTCGTCCCGCCTGGCGCCGCTCCCGAACAGCAGGAGGAAGGCGTCCCGGTCGTCGTCGACCCAGCGGAAGTACGCGCCGAAGCCGGCTTCGGTCTGGGATCGCCCGTCAGCGGCGACGGCGGTGGCCTTGGCGATGGCCTCGAGCAGCTCGCGGCCCACTTCCTCGAGGAGCGCGAGGTAGAGCTCCCGCTTGGAGGCGAAGTGCTGGTACAGGACCGGCTTCGTGACGCCCGCAGCGTCCGCGACATCGTTCATCGAGGTGCCGTGGAACCCCTGCCGGGCGAAGACCTCGAGGCCCACGGCCAGGAGCTGCTCCCGGCGGGCCGGCGCGGGAAGGCGGGTCGACATGGTTACCCGATGGTAACCGCGTCCCCCGCGGACCGAGCGTCGTGCTGGCGCGGTCCTGTCGCACGCGCGGAACGATCCCGCGCCAGAAGCAGCAGCGAGGGCGCGACGCTCCGACGGTCAGAGGCCGCGGGCGCGGTCTTCCTTCTCGGCCGCCTTCACGGCGTAGCCGAGGACGATCGAGGGGGCGAGGAGGAGCGAGCCGACCACCATCGACACGACGATCGCCGCGACCAGCCCTCCGGTGAAGCCCACCACGAAGGCGACGACGAAGAGCACCACGGCCAGCCCGAACAGGAGGTAGCCGACCCGGTTGGCGAGCAGCGACCACCGGGCGATCCGGGCGCGGCGGACCCGGACGGGGTCGGGACGCTCGCTGCTCACGGCCGCCATCCTGCCCGCCCGAGGATCTCCGCGAGGGCCGCCTCCAGCCCGGCCATCGAGAAGTGCCGGCGGACCAGCGCGTCGTTGTGGGCCAGGTCGGCCCGGAGGGCGGCGGGATCGGCCAGCGCGCGCCGAAGGGGTTCCGCGTCGTCCGCGGGCAGCCAACGGAAGCCGAGCGCCCGCAGCTCGTCGGCCACCGGGTAGTCACCGACCACGACCGGCCGGAGGTGGACGGCGGCCTCGAGGGGCGGGATGCCGAAGCCCTCCCACGTCGAGGGGTAGAGCACCGCGTCGGCGGCGGCGTAGGCGGCGGCGCGCTCGTCGTGGGCGAACGGCAGCCGTATGACTGGCACTGCCGCAGCCGCCAGCACCCGGTCCAGGGTCGGTCCGTACCCTTCCTCCGGCGGTCCGGGCAGCCAGTACGTGCCGTCGACCACGGTGGCCAGCGCCAGGGCGCGTGGCACGTCCTTGCGCTCGATGGCGCGCACGGGATGCAGCAGCAGCGGCCGGCCCGGGTCGACGCCGAGGCGGTCCCGCAGCGCCGTGCCGTGGCCCGGGCCCGCGTCGTCATCGAGATCGACGGCGTTGTAGACGACGTCGGCTCGGATGCCCCGCTCGGCCAGCTCCGCCGCAGCCAGACGGCTGATGGCGACGTGGCGCCACCCCGGGTCGTCCGCGGGCAGCTCGGTGACGCCGGCGAAGCGGGCCCGGTGCCACGGCGGATCGTGGTGGTGGAGGAGCGCGGGGCGCCCGCGCAGCACGCCGGCCACGACCCGCGAGGCCGGCAGGTTGAGCGGGATGGTCAGCAGGTTCTCGACGACCACGAGGTCGACCCCGGCCAGCGCGTCCGCGACCTCGGCCGCCGTGGGTGGCGCGGCGGCCTCGATGGCCAGTCCCGGGAGGAGGTGGTCGACGGGACCCTCGCCGGCCACCGTCGTCGTGCGGAAGCCGAGCCGCTCCAGCGTGCGTTGCCAGGTCCCGGCCACCACGGACACACCGTCGGGCCCGCCCAGGCGGAAGGAGACGAGCGCCGCGGTGACCCTCGTCAGCCCCAGACCTCCTGTGCCGTCTCCACGACCAGCCGCAGCTTCGCCACCTCGTCCTCGTACGTGAGGTCGTTGCCCTCCAGCGTCGACGCGAACCCGCATTGGGGCGAGAGGCAGAGCTGGTCGAGCGGGACGAACCGGCTGGCCTCGTCGATGCGCCGCTTCAGCGAGTCCTTGTCCTCGAGCGCGCCCCGCTTGGTCGTGACGAGGCCGAGGACCACCCGCTTGCCGGGCGGCACGAAGCGCAGCGGCTCGAAGCCACCGGAGCGCTCGTCGTCGTACTCGAGGAAGAAGCCGTTGACGTCCAGCCGGTCGAAGAGGGCTTCCGCCACGAAGTCATAGCCGCCCTCGGCCACCCACGAGGACCGGAAGTTGCCCCGGCATGAGTGGGTGGTGATGACCATGTCGGCGGGCCGCCCGCCCACGGCGGCGTTGATCTGACGGATGTAGCGCTCGTGCAGGTGGAGGGCGTCGGCGCCCTTGCCGGTCATCATCTCCCGCTGCCGCGGGTCGTTGAGGTAGGCGAGGCTGGTGTCGTCGAGCTGCAGGTAGCGGCAGCCCAGGTCGTACAACGCCTGGACCTCCGCCGCGTAGGCCGCGCTGAGGTCGTCCCAGAATGCGTCGAGGTCCGGGTACACGTCCTCGGCGATGGCGGCTCGGCCGCCGCGGTAGTGGACCATGCTCGGGGACGGGATGGTGAGCTTGGGCACCGCGGTCGTGACGGTGTCGGCCAGGAAGCGGAAGGCGTCGGCGAAGATCGGCTCGTCCAGGCGCACCCTGTCGTTGACCCGGAGCGCGGCGGGGGTGAACTCGATCATCCCTTCCGGGTTCTGGAACTGCACGACGAGCTGCTCGTCGGCCCGCGTGATCCCACCCAGCTGGTAGATGAAGTCCATGTGCCACGAACCGCGGCGGAGCTCGCCGTCGGTGGCCGACTGGAGTCCGACGTCCTCCTGCATGCGGACGACATCGCGGATGGCGTCGTCCTCGGCGGCGCGCAGGTCCTCGGGGTTGATGCGCCCGGCCGCGGCGTCCTGGCGGGCCTGGAGCAGCGACCGAGGGCGGAGCAGGCTCCCGACGTGATCAGCGCGGAACGGTGGGGTCGTGAGCATCGGCCGCATCCTGGCACGCCCGCCTACAGTCCGGCCGGAGAGGATGGTGGACCGGTGACCGAGCAGCCCGACCTGTACGACTGGCAGCCGCTGGTCGACGACCTGGAGCGGCGGCAGGCGCAGGCGCTGGCCATGGGTGGCGAGCAGCAGGTCGAGCGGCAACGGGGGATGGGCAAGATGCCCGTCCGGGAGCGGCTCGACCTCCTCCTGGACCCCGGCTCGTTCGTCGAGCTCGCGCAGCTGGCCGACTCGATGGACCCGGCGCTGCAGGCCCAGCGGGGGTACCTGGCCGCGGACGGGATGGTGGCGGGGATCGGCGCCATCGACGGTCGCCGAGTGGCCGTCTGCGCGTACGACTTCACCGTGCTGGCCGGCTCGATGGGCGCCATCGGCGAGACGAAGACGGCGCGGATCCGCGAGCTGGCCCTCCGCCAGCGCATCCCCATCGTCTGGCTGCTGGACTCGGCCGGCGCCCGGATCCAGTCGTCCTCCGGCTCCACGTTCGCGGCGGCCGGCGCGCTGTTCCGGGAACAGGTGACCATGAGCGGCGTCGTGCCCCAGGTGGCGGCGATGCTCGGTCACTGCGCGGCCGGCACCGCCTACATCCCCGCGCTGGCCGACTTCGTGCCGATGGTCAAGGGCACGTCGTCGATGGCGCTCGGCGGCCGGCACCTCGTGCGGGCGGCGACCGGCGAGGACGTCACCGAGGAGGAGATGGGCGGCTCCGAGGTCCACACCAAGGTCTCGGGCGTCGCCGACCTCGAGGTGGCCTCCGACGAGGAGTGCCTCGACGTCGTCCGCCGCTACCTCTCCTTCTTCCCGTCGCACAACCAGGAGGCGCCGCCCATCCGGGAGACGTCCGACCCGGTCGACCGCCGCGTCGAGGAGCTGTACCGCCTCGTGCCGACCGCGCCCCGCCGCGCCTACGACATGACCAAGGTCGTGCCGGTGCTGTGCGACGACCACGAGTTCTTCCCGATCAAGCCGGCCTTCGCCCGCAACCTGGTCACCGGGCTGGGGCGGATCGGCGGCGTACCCGTCGGCTTCCTCGCCTCCAACCCGATGGTCCTCGGCGGCGCGCTCGACGTGAACGCGGCCGACAAGGCGGCTCGCTTCGTGTGGCTGTGCGACGCCTTCGGCATCCCGCTGGTGTTCCTGCACGACGTGCCGGGCTTCATCGTCGGCTCCGCGGTCGAGAAGCAGGGCATCATCCGCCACGGGGCCAAGATGCTGTTCGCGGTCTCGGAGGCCACGGTGCCCAAGGTGTCGGTGGTGCTGCGGAAGAGCTACGGCGCCGGCTACTTCGTGATGAACGGGACGGCCTACGAGGCCGACTACATCGCCATCTGGCCGACGGCCGAGGTTGCGGTGATGGGTCCGGACGGCATGGTCGAGATCACGCAGCGCAAGGTGCTCGACCAGTACGAGGACCCGAAGGAGCGGGGCGAGGTGAAGGTGAAGCTGGCCGAGGAGTTCCGCAAGAACATCGATCCGTACATCGCGGCCGGCCACGCGGCCGTCGACGCGGTCATCGACCCGGCCGACACCCGCTTCGCCATCTGGCAGGGGCTCCAGGTCTCGCGCACGAAGCACGTCGATCGGCCCTGGCGCAAGCACGGCGTCTTCCCCGTCTGACGTCGACCCGGTGCCACGGCACGGCACGGCACGCGCAGAGCGCCGTAGAGCGCCGAGCGCCGTACAGCCAAAATCGCGACAACGTCGCCAAGCTGGTGGGCCCCACCGCCAATTCCGCGACATGTTTCGGTTTTGGGGCGGCGGCTGGCGCACGGGTGGGTCGCCAGGGGTGGGGCGGGTGTGATCGGATAGCGGTCATGGGTGAGCCGTACCTGACGTCCAAGCTGCAGGGATTCGGCACGACCATCTTCGCCGAGATGTCCGCGCTGGCCGTGGCCACGAAGGCCATCAACCTCGGCCAGGGCTTCCCGGACACCGACGGGCCGGACGAGGTGCGCCAGGCCGCGCTGGACGCCATCGCCGCGGGCCGGGGGAACCAGTACCCGCCCGGTCCAGGGGTTCCCGAGCTCCGGGCGGCCATCGTCGCCCACCAACGGCGCTGGTACGGCATCGAGCTCGATCCGGACCGCGAGGTCCTGGTAACCTGCGGCGCGACCGAGGCCATCGCCGCCGCCCTCCTCGCGCTGCTCGACACGGGCGACGAGGCCATCGCCTTCGAGCCGTACTACGACAGCTACGCGGCCTGCATCTCGATGGCCGGCGCCAACCGGCGGCCGGTCACGTTGCGGGCTCCGGACTTCGCGCTCGATGTCGAGGCGCTGCGCGCCGCGGTCACGCCGCGCACGCGGCTCATCCTCCTGAACTCGCCCCACAACCCGACCGGCAAGGTGTTCGACCAAGACGAGCTCACGGCGATCGCCCAGGTGGCGCAGGAGCACGATCTCCTCGTGGTGGCCGACGAGGTCTACGAGCACCTGACCTTCGACGACGCCGCGCACATCCCGATCAGCACCCTCTCGGGCATGGCCGAGCGCACCGTGACCATCGGCTCGGCCGGCAAGTCGTTCAGCTTCACCGGCTGGAAGGTGGGCTGGGCGACCGGCCCGGCTCCGCTCGTGGCTGCGGTGCGCACGGCCAAGCAGTTCCTGACCTACGTGGCCAGCGGGCCGTTCCAATACGCCGCGGCCGTCGGCCTCGCGCTGCCCGACCAGTACTTCGCCGACTTCAGGGATGACCTCCAGCACAAGCGGGACCGGCTGGCCGACGGGTTGGAGC
>JBKPRL010000077.1:0-28661 GCA_046734535.1 bacterium
CGCCGTACGAGCCCGACGACCCGAGCACCGCGGCGTTGTCGAGCATGGACCGCTGGTCGACCGGCAGCTCGTCGAGGCGGGCCGCGACGAGGGCACGGAGGGAGTCCGGCAGCTGGAGCGCCTCGCCGCCGCAGCCGACCAGCTCGGCCAGCTCCTCCAGGAACAGCGGGTTGCCGCCGCTGCGGTCGTACAGCTCGTTCGTCAGCGCGCGGGTGGCCTCGTCGCCCAGCATGGCTTGGAGCAGCTCGCCCGCCGCGCCCCGGTCGAGAGGCTCGAGGCGCAGGGTCAGGGTCGTCAGGCGAGCCGGCCGGGGAGGCGTCGGCAGCTCACCGCCCGGGCGCGTCGTTGCGATGAGCGAGAACGCGCTCGACGCGAGACGGGCCAGCGCGGCCTCCAGCAGCTCGAGCACCCGCAGGCTGGCCCAGTGGAGGTCGGCGATGACCACCGTGACCGGACCCTTCGCGCACAGCGCGGCGAGCACGGCCAGGACGGCCCGGATGAGCTCCTGGTGGGTACGGGCCGGATCGATGCCGTCGAGCGGTGAGGGCTGGCCGAAGAGGTGCAGCAGGCCGTTGACGAGCGCGGCGCGGTGCTCCTCGTCGGTCGCCGGACCGATCAGGTCGGACAAGCGATGCTCCAGCCGCTCCCGCAGCTCGACCGAGACCGCACCGGGCTCGATGTCGAGCACCGGGCCGAGCGCGCTGGCGATCGGCCACCAGCGGTTGGCCTCGCCGTAGGGCACGCACGCGCCGATGAGGACCGTGCCCTCCTGCTGCTTGACGTAGCCGTGGAGCACCTCCTCCACCAACCGGGTCTTGCCGACGCCGCCCTCACCCTCGACGATGGCCAGGACGGCCCGCCGCTGGCTCTGGGCGACGCGCATGGTGTCGATGAGGAGGGAGAGCTCGAGCTGGCGCCCCACGAAGGGCACGGGCATGCGCCGCCGCCGCCGGCCGGGCAAGGTGAGGGGCTCGAGCGCCAGCCAGGCGGCCACCCGCTCGTCCCGGCCGCGGACCGGGAACTCGCCGACAGACTCGTAGGCGATGGCGCCCTCGGTGGCCGCGTGCGTCGCCGGCCCCACCAGCACGCCCCCGGGAGGGGCCGCGGTCTGCAGGCGGGAGGCGGTGTTCACGACGTCGCCCATGGCCGTGTAGTCACCGCCGGCCCGGAGCGCGCCGACCAGGACCTCGCCCGTGTTGACCCCGATCCGCATGCGGATCGGCAGATCCAGGTCGACCACGAGCTCGGTGATCGAACGCTGCATCCGCAACGAGGCCCGCACGGCCCGCTCGGCGTCGTCCTCGTGGGCCACCGGGGCGCCGAACAGGGCCACGATGGCGTCACCGAGGATCTTGTCCACCCGTCCGCCGAAGCTCGTCACATCCTCCACGAGCCGCTGGAACAGCCCGTCGACCAGGGACTTGACCTGCTCGGGGTCCATCCGCTCGGCCTGGGTGGTGAACCCGACCAGGTCGGCGAACAGGACGGTGACGACGCGCCGCTCCTCTCCCCTGGCCACCCCCAGGCTGTGGCCACAGCTCGGACAGAAGCGGGCGCCCTCCGGAAACGGCGACGCGCACGACGGACAGATGAACATCCGGGTGCCAGCGTACGGCAATCGACCCCCGGTCAGACGGTGGCCGCAGGCTGGCGCGGGGCAACTCGCGCCGCGCCGGTCGCGCCGCGAGGGATGATGTCGGGATGACCAGCCTGCCCTCCCCTGACCTCGCGCCCGCGCCCGCCCCCACGGCCGCGGCGGGCGCCGTCGACGCCGTCAAGGTCTACGGCCACGGCGACAACACGGTCCGCGCCCTCGACGGTGTGACCGTCGCCTTCGACCGTGGCGCGTTCACCGCCATCATGGGTCCCTCCGGCTCCGGCAAGTCGACCCTCATGCACTGCCTCGCCGGGCTCGACTCGTTGACCTCGGGCGCCGTCTACATCGGCGCGACCTACCTCGCGACCCTGGACGACAAGGCGCTGACCAAACTGCGTCGGGACCAGGTCGGCTTCGTCTTCCAGGCCTTCAACCTGCTGCCCACGCTGACCGCCGAGGAGAACATCACCCTCCCCCTCGCCCTCGGTGGCCACCACCCCGAGAAGGAGTGGCTGGACACCGTCGTGTCGACCGTGGGCCTCGGCGATCGGCTGACCCACCGGCCGAGCGAGCTGTCGGGCGGTCAGCAGCAGCGGGTCGCGGTAGCCCGCGCCCTGGTGACCCGCCCCCAGATCATCTTCGCCGACGAGCCGACCGGGAACCTCGACAGCCGGAGCAGCGGCGAGATCCTGGCCTTCATGCAGCGCGCGGTGAAGGAGCTCGGGCAGACGATCGTCATGGTCACGCACGACCCGACCGCGGCCGGCCACGCCGACCGCATCATCTTCCTGGCCGACGGGCGGATCGTCGACGAGATGCGCGAGCCGACGGCCGATCGCGTGCTGGACCGCATGAAGCAGTTCGGGGACTGAGCGGTGTTCAAGGTCAGCATCAAGGGCATCCTCGCCCACAAGACGCGGCTGCTCCTGACGGCGCTCGCCGTCATCATGGCGACCGCGTTCCTGTCGTCGACGTACGTCTTCTCCGACACCATCCAGAGCACCTTCAACAACCTCTTCGCGGACGCGTACCGCAACACCAACGCCTACGTGCGCTCGTCCAACGTGATCGAGGCCGACTTCGGCAACAAGCAGCGGGACCGGCTGCCCGATTCGATCATCGCCGAGGTCAAGGCGGTCCCCGGCGTCTCCGACGCGCAAGGCGACGTGCAGGGCTTCGCCAGCATCATCGGCAAGGACGGCAAGCCGCTCGTCTCCGGGCAGACAGCCCCGCCCACCTTCGGCTCCGTGGCCCTCACCGGTGACCTGGCGACGTGGAGCTTCGTCGAGGGCGCCAGCCCTCAGGGTGGTGACCAGGTCGCCATCGACAAGGGCAGCGCCGACAAGGGTCACTTCGCGGTGGGCGACAAGATCCAGATCGCGGGCACCACCGGTGCGCGCGAGTTCACCTTGGCGGGGATCGCCCGCTTCGGCGACGCGGACTCGCCCGGCGGCGCCACGTTCTCGCTGTTCGACCTGCCCACGGCGCAGGAGTTCGTGGCCAAGCCCGGGTTCGTCGACGCGGTGCAGGTGCGCGGCGACGGCTCGGTCAGCGATGCGGAGCTGGCCGACCGCATCGAGTCCACCCTCGGCAAGGCCTCCGAGACCGAGGTCCTGACCGGCGCGGAGATCACGAAGGAGAACCAGTCCGACATCCAGAAGAACCTGAGGTTCTTCACCATCTTCCTGAACATCGTGGCCTTCATCGCCCTGTTCGTCTCCTGCTTCGTGATCTACAACGTCTTCTCGATCACGGTGGCCCAGCGCAAGCGGGAGAACGCGCTGATGCGGGCCATCGGGGCGAGCCGGCGCCAGGTCGCTGTCTCCCTGCTGCTCGAGTCCGTCGTGGTCGGCCTCGTCGGCTCCATCATCGGGCTCGGCCTCGGCATGCTCCTGGCGCTGGGGCTGAAAGCGGCGTTCTCGGCGTTGGGCCTCGACCTGCCCTCCAGCGGCCTCACCCTGCTGACCCGGACGATCATCCTCACGATCCTCGTCGGGCTGCTGGTGACCGTCCTCTCCGCGCTCCTGCCCGCGCTCCGCTCCGGCCGCGTGCCGCCGGTCGCGGCCATGCGGGACACCGCGCTGGAGTCGACGAGCGCCACCAAGGGCCGCACCATCAGCGGCATCACCCTCATGGTCGTGAGCATCGGCCTGATCGTCATCGGCCTGTTCGCCGGCGCGCCGCTGGCGCTCGGCCCCGGGGTGCTGCTGCTGTTCGTCGCCCTCTTCGTGCTCGGGCCGCTCATCGCCCGTCCGGTGGCCAAGGCCCTCGGCCGGCCCATCACCCGGATCAAGGGGATGACCGGGACCATGGCCACGGAGAACGCCGCCCGCAACCCGAAGCGCACCGCCCGCACGGCGGCCGCGCTCGTCGTCGGTGTGGCGTTGGTGACCGGGGTGTCCGTGCTGGCCACCTCGATCTCGGACTCCGTCCGCAAGATCTTCGGGGAGCAGTTCCGTGGAGACTTCGTGATCAGCGTGGACAACTTCGGCTTCGGCGGCCTCAGCCCACAGCTCTCCGACGACCTCAACAAGCTGCCCGAGGTGGGCACCGCCGCGGGGATCGGCGTCAACTACGCGATCGTCGACGGCAAGGGCCGCACGGTGACCGTCGTCGACCCCGCGACCATCGGCGCGGTGTTCGACCTCAACTTCATCGAGGGCCAGGTCTCCGACCTGACCCCCGACGGAGTGCTGCTGAGCAAGGGTCGCGCCAAGAGCGACGGGCTGACCGTGGGCTCGCCGTTCACGCTCACCTTGACCGACGGCACGCCGAAGACGCTGACCGTCCAGGGCATCTACGAGAAGGATGACCTCGCCGGGAGCATCACGGTCGACCGCGAGCTGTTCGCCGGCACGAGCGTGGACCAGTACGACTTCGGCGTCTTCATCACGAGGGCCGACGGCGTCAGCGAGGCCGACGCGCAGGCCGCCATCGAGTCCGTGGCCAAGAACTACCCGAACGGCGAGCTGCAGAGCCGGACGGACTACATCAACACCCAGGCCCAAGGGATCCAGCAGGTGGTCAACATCATCTACCTCCTGCTGGCGCTGTCCGTGATCATCGCCGCCGTCGGCATCGTCATCACACTCGTCCTCAGCGTGTTCGTGCGCCGTCGAGAGCTCGGGCTCGTGCGCGCCGTGGGCATGACCAGGCCTCAGGTCCGCTCCAGCGTCCGCTGGGAGTCGGTCATCACGGCCGCGCTGGGGACGGTCCAGGGCATCGTCGTCGGGCTGCTGCTGGGCTACGCCGTCGTGGTCGCGCTCCGCAGCCAGGGCCTCTCGACCTACGCAGTTCCGTGGGCGGTGATCTTCGTCGTCCTCGTGCTGGCCTTCGTCATCGGCGTGCTCGCCGCGGTCTACCCGGCCTACAAGGCGACCCGCATCGACATCCTCGACGCCATCGCCACCACGTGAGCGGCTACTCGGGCACGCCACTCGCCCGCAAGCTCGGCATCAAGGAGGGCGCCACCATCGCTGCCCTCGGCGAGGCCCCGGCCGGCCTCGCCGCCCTGCTCGATCCGCTCCCGCCGGGCGTGCGGTGGAGGCGGTCCGCCCGGGCTCCGCTCGACCTGGCGATCGTGTTCTTCACCCGCCGGGCCGACGTGGCCCGGCGGTGGCCCCCGGTCACCGCCGCGGTCGGGCCCGAGGGCACGGTGTGGGTGGCGTGGCCCAAGCGCTCGAGCGGGCTGACCACTGATCTGACCGAGGACGCCTTCCGGGCCGACCTCCTGCCCTCGGGTTGGGTGGATGTCAAGGTCTGCGCCATCGACGACACCTGGAGCGGCCTCAAGTTCGTCCTGCGCAAGGAGCTCCGAGCCCACTGAGGCGCGCGGTCGGGCCTAGGAGGTCGAGCCCGTGGCGTCGTCGCCCTGGTCGTCGTCCTCGTCGTCGGGCGCGTTGGCCGCCCCGGGCTCGCGTCCCAAGAGCGGGTCCACGAAGATCGGCTCGGGGCCCCTCGGCTGGAAGCCGCCGAGGAGTGCTTGCGAGGCCGGGTGTCGCTCGAGCGCGGGGACGACGTCGGCCGGGTCGATCGGCCCGCTGATGTCGCCGGTGTCGTCGAAGAGGACGGGTGGCACACGGCGGCGGTCGCGGGCGGTGACGAGGTCGACCGGCGTCGGCGCGTCGCCCCGCGCCCATGCCGGCACGAGCGGGTGCTGGCGTTGCTGGCACACCGGGCACCAATAGGTGACCCGAGACTGCTCGCCGTGCCGACGAACCTCGACCGTCGTGCCGCACCGGTAGCACGGCTTGCCGTAGCGGCCGTACACCGCCACGCCTTCGGCGGTGCCGGGGAGCGTCGTGCGGGTCGGCTGGTCGATGTTGGCCCGCAGGAACGCGCCGGCCGTCTCCCACAGCGCATGCCGGGTGTCGACATCGAGCGCGGCGACCGGCGTCAACGGATGGACGCCGCAGGCCCACAGCACCTCGCTCTTGTAGACGTTCCCCACGCCCGCGGCGACGCGCTGGTCCAGCAGCAGCTCCGCCGCGGTGGTCGACTCGTCACAGAACTGGGGGATGCGCTGCACGCACTCGGCGACGTCGACGTCCGGATCGCAGAGGTCCGGCCCGAGCGCCGCCCGTCGCCCGGGATGGTGGGCGAAGTCCTTGGCCTGGAACGTCTCCACGACCGGAGCGTTGAAGCACACGGCCTCGAATCCCTCGACCTCGATGACGGCCCGCATGCTGCGCGTGCCCTTCCGCCACCGCTCGCCCGGTCGGTACAGGTGCCAGGAGCCGGTCATGCGCATGTGGGTGTGGAGGATGGTCCCGTCGTCCCAGCCGATCTCGATGTGCTTGCCGCGGCTGTCGACGCGCTCGATGACGGCACCGATGGCGGGGCGTCGGCCCTTCAGGCGGGGGGCCTCGAACCCGGTCATGACCTTCTCCAGCAGCGCGGCCCGGAGCGCCGTGGCGGTCCGATGGATGGTGTCACCCTCGGGCACGGGTCCGAGGTTACGCGGTCCTGAGGATCAGACCTCGGTAGCTGTCGACGAATCCCACCCGTTGGAGCGAGGCCACGATCGCTGGCGCCGCGGTGACCGGCTGACCGTCCACCTTGCGGATCTCGAGGGCCCGGACCCGTCCGTCCTTGACCAGCGCAGCGAGGGCGTCCGCCCAGCTGGTGTCCTCTGCTGCGCCGGGGAAGGTGACCAGGTGGTGGCCTCGACGGTCGAGCCAGGCCAGCAGCCGGCCGCGGCTGAGGACGACCAGCGCGCCGGCGGCCCGGGCTGGCCGCCCCTCCGAGTCGGGCCACCCCAGTGCGGCACCGTAGGGCTGCGCCGGATCGGTGGCGGCCAGGACCAGCGGGGCGTCGTGGGCCTGACCTGGTTCGTCGCCATCGACGTCTCCGCGGGTGCTGCGTAGGCGGTCGACCGCTCCGGGCAGGGCGAACTGCGCCGCCCCCAGTCCGGTAACGAAGTAGCCCCGGCGCACCTGGCCCCGCTCCTCCAGCACCTTGAGCACGCTGTACACCGCGGTGAACCCGCCCGGCACGCCCTCGGCCAGCACGGCTTCCCTGGTGAGGACGCCGTGGCGCTCGAGCAGCTGCAGCGCGGTGGCGTGAGCCAGCTCGGTCGGGCCTGGGCGAGGCTGGAGCAGCGGCGTGACCAATGACCATCGGCCCGCGCCGGCCGGCGGACCGATGGTGGACAACCGCCCCGGCCGGGGACGGGCCCGCGTGGTCCGCCCCGGCCCGGCCCGGCCACCGCCCGACGACCGACCTCCGCCGCCCCGGCCGCCGGTCAGGAAGGCCCGCAGCGGCGCCAGCGAGTCGTTGGTCACCTCCCCCGCCCAGACGAGGTCCCACAGGGCCACCAGGAGCTCCCTGTCGGACGCCCCCGGCGCCGCCGCCCTGAGCTGGTTCCAGAACGACGCGCCCTGCTGGCGCAGGTGCAGCCGGATGGCCTCGTGAAGCGCGCCGTCGGGTCGTTCCGCCTCCTCGCTCTCGAGACCGAGCAGCGGCAGCTGATCCCGGAACGCGAGGCGCACCCGACCGTCTGACGCGCCCAACCCGCCGGCGCCCAACCAGACCAGGTCGCCGCTGGTGCAGAGCTCGTCGAGGTCGCCGCTCCGGTAGCCGAGGACCCGGGCCGGCAGCACGTCGCGCTCCAGGGTCGAGGCCACGAGCGGCGCGCCCTGGAGCAGCCCGATCGCTTCCACCAGCGTCTCCAGGCCGCGTCGATGACTGGGGATCCCGTGCCACGCCGGCAGGAACCGGGCCAGCGCCTCCTGCTCGACCGGCTCGACCTCCCGGCGCAGCGCGGCCAGCGAGCGCCGGCGCAGCTGGCGCAGGACCTCGACGTCGCACCACTCCCGCTCCACTCCGTCCGGCCGGAACTCGCCCCGGACCACTCGGTCCTCGGCCTCCAGCGCGGCCAGGGCGCCGACGACGCGTTCGGACGCCAGCGCGAAGCGGCGGGCCGGCGCGTCGGCCAGGAACGGGCCGTGAGTCCGGGCGTAGCGCCCGACCAGGTGCTCGAGCGGGCGAGCGACCGGCTCCGTGAACGCCATCGGCAGGCCGACCGGGATGGCGCAGCCGAGTGCGTCCCGATAGCGGGCCGCGTCCTCGGCCGCGATGACCCGCTCCTCGTCGCCGATCCGCACCGCGATGGCTCGACGTTCGGCGATCAGCTCGTCGAGCCACACGGCCGCGCCGGCGCCCTCGGTCCGCAGGTCGAGCTCGGTGGGCGAGAGGTCGCCGAGCTTGCGCAGGACATCGTGCAGCTCGTCCGCGCTCGCCGCCCGCCGGCCGTCCGTGAGGCACTGCAGCTCCAGCTCCAGGTCAGCCAGGACACCCGGATCGAGGAGCTCTCGCAGCTCTTCCGCCCCGAGCAGCTCTCGCAACAGGTCCCGGTCGAGCGCCAATGCCGCGGCGCGCCGCTCGGCCAGCGGCGCGTCGCCCTCGTACATGTAGGCGGCGATCCAGTTGAACAGCAGGCTCTGCGCGAACGGTGACGCCTTGGCCGTGTCGACGCTGACCAGGCGCACCTGGCGGCTGCGCAGCTGGCCCAACACCTCTCGCAGGGCGGGAACGTCGAACACGTCCTGCAGGCACTCCCGGCTGGCCTCCAGGAGGATGGGGAAGCTCGGGTACTTCGCCGCGACCGCCAGCAGATCGGCGGCACGCTGGCGCTGCTGCCACAGGGGCGTGCGAGAGTCCGGCCGGCGCCGGGGCAGGAGCAGGGCGCGAGCCGCGCACTCCCGGAAGCGGGCCGAGAACAACGAGGTCTGGGGCAGCGTCGAGACCACCAGCTCCTCGATGTCCTCCGGGTCGATCAGCAGCTCATCGATCGGCAGGTCGTCGGCCGCCTCGGGCAGGCGGATGACGATGCCGTCGTCGCTCCACATCGTCTCGACCGGCAGCTCGTAGCGCTCCATCAGCCGTCGCTCGATGGCCATGGCCCACGGTGCGTGCACCGGCGTGCCGAACGGGCTGAGCAGGCACACCCGCCAGTCGCCGATCTCGTCCCGGAACCGCTCGACGACGAGGGTGCGATCGTCCGGCACGACCCCGGCCGCCTCCACCTGCTCCGCCAGGTACAGCACCACGTTGGCGGCCGCCCAGGCGTCCAGGCCGTAGTGGGTGCGCAGCCGCTCCTCGGCGAGCGGCGCTGGCAGCTCCCTGATCTCCCGTAGGAACGCGCCGAGCGCCCGCCCGAGCTCCAAGGGCCGCCCCGGCCGGTCGCCATGCCAGAACGGCATCTTGCCCGGCTGCCCTGGCGCCGGCGATACGACGACGCGCTCGAAGCTGATGTCCTCGATCCGCCAGGTCGACGCGCCGAGGAGGAACGTCTCGCCGGGCCGGCTCTCGTAGACCATCTCCTCGTCCAGCTCGCCCACGCGGGTGCCGTCGGGCAGGAAGACGCCGAACAGGCCGCGGTCAGGGATGGTCCCGCCGCTGGTCACGGCCAGACGCCGCGCGCCCTCCCGGGCCCGCAGCTCCCCGCCGACCCGGTCCCACACGATCCTGGGCCGCAGCTCCCCGAACTCCTCGCTCGGGTACCGGCCCGCGAGCAGGTCGAGCACGTTGACCAACAGGTCCTCGGTCAGGTCGGCGAAGCTGGCGCACCGACGCACCATCGCGGCCAGCTCGTCGACAGAGCACGGCCCAGCCGCGAGGTGGGCCACGATCTGCTGGGCCAGCACGTCGAGCGGGTTGCGCAGGTACCGGGTCGACTCGATGAGCCCGTCCTGCATGCGCCGCGTGACCACCGCGGCTTCGACCAGATCGCCCCGGTGCTTGGGGAAGATGAACCCGCGGCTCGGCTCGCCGACCTGGTGGCCGGCCCGGCCGATGCGCTGCAGGCCCCGGCTCACCGCACCCGGCGACTCCACCTGGATCACGAGGTCGACCGCGCCCATGTCGATGCCCAGCTCCAGGCTGGACGTGGCCACGAGGCCGCGCAGCGCGCCCCGCTTCAGCTGGTCCTCGATGACGACGCGCTGCTCCCGGGCCAGCGATCCGTGGTGGGCCTTGACGAGCTCGCCCGCGTCGCCGACCTCCACCCCCTCGGCCTCGGCCTGCTCGTTGAGGCGGGCCGCCATCCGCTCCGCCAGCCGGCGGGCGTTGCAGAAGATGATCGTCGAGCGGTGGGCCAGGACGAGCTCGAGGATCCGCGGATAGATGCTCGGCCAGATGCTCTTGCGCACCGGTGCCATCGCGGCACTGGCCGGACCGCTGCGCATCTCCATCGTCTCCTGGCCCAGGTCCCCCATGTCCTCGACCGGGATCACGACCTCGACCTCGAGCGGCTTGCGGATGCCGGCATCCACGATCGCCACCGGGCGCGGTTCCCCCGGCGCGGACCACCCACCGAGGAAGCGCGCCACCTCCTCCAACGGGCGCTGGGTGGCTGAGAGGCCGATCCGCTGCGGAGGCTGGGCCGTGATCTCCTCCAGCCGCTCCAGCGAGAGGGCGAGGTGGGCCCCCCGCTTGGTCGGCGCGAGGGCGTGGATCTCGTCCACGATGACCACCTCGACCCCGCCCAACGTCTCCCGGGCCGACGACGTCAGCATCAGGTAGAGGCTCTCCGGCGTCGTGATCAGGAGGTCCGGAGGGCGACGGATGAGCGCCTGGCGATCCTTCGCGCTGGTGTCGCCGGTGCGGACACCGACCACCGGCGCGGTGAACGGCAGCCCGTGGCGTTCGGCCGCCAGCCCGATGCCGGCCAGCGGCGCGCGGAGGTTCTTCTCGACGTCGAAGGCGAGCGCCCGCAGCGGCGACAGGTAGAGCACCCTGGTCCGGTGAGCCTTCTCCGGTGCCGGGGACGTGACCAGACGGTCGATGGACGACAGGAAGGCGGTGAGGGTCTTGCCACTCCCGGTCGGCGCGCAGATCAGCGTGTGCCGGCCCTCCGTGATGGGGGGCCAGCCCTGCACCTGCGCCGGTGTCGGCTCGGGGAACGACGTGGCGAACCACTCCCGCACCGCGGGCGAGAACCGTTGGAGCACGGCATGGTCGGCCATGGCGCCACGCTACCGAGGGGGTGCGTCAGAGTTCCCCGGCGGCCACGTCGGCGGGCGTGGTGAGGTCGTTCGGGGCCGAAGTGTGCACCTGGAGCTCCGGTTTCCGGAGCTGCGGGTGCATGCTTGCGGATGCAACCGCCGCAGCGACCGAGCGGCGGCAGGCCAGCGGGGTCAGGTGGCGGCGGCGACGTCGGCCACCGCGGCCGTCAGGCGCGCACCCGCGTCCTCGACGAGGCCGTCGTCCAGGACGGTCGACAGGGCCAGGAGGCCACGGGGGGCGAGGAAGACGCCGTGGTTCAGCGCGGCCAGGTGGAACGCGATGATGAGGTCACCGTCCGTCCGCAGTGGGGTGGCGGCGGGCGGGTCAGGGCTGAAGAAGAGCTGCAGCATCGACCCGGCACGGCGGACGCTGAGCGGGAGGCCGGCATCGGCGGCGGCCTTGGCCAGCACGTCCTCCAGGGCGGCCGCCCGCGCGCCCATCCGGTCGATCTGCTCCTGCTGCAGGTGCTGGAGCGAGACGAGGCCGGCGGCCGTCGTGACCGGGTTGCCGTTGAACGTGCCCGAGTGGAACAGGCGGGGCCGCGACGGGTCGCAGAGCGCCAGTAGCTCCTCCCGGCCCCCCACCGCACCGACAGGGAAGCCGCCGCCGATGATCTTCCCCATGGCCGTCAGGTCCGGCCGCACGCCGAGCACGTGCTGCGCCCCGCCGGTGGAGAGGCGCAAGGTGATGACCTCGTCGAGGATCAGGAGGGCGCCGGCGGCCCGAGCGGCCTCCTGTACGGCGACGAGGAACTCGCGCGACGCCGCCAGCAGCCCACCGGAGCCCATCACCGGCTCGAGGATGACGGCGGCGATCTCGTCACCGCGTTCGCCGAGGATGGCCGCGAACGCGGCCGCGTCGCCGAACCCCGCGACGAGGGTCTCCGGACCTTCGTGACCGTGCGTGCCGACCTCGAAGTGGGGCGCCGAGCCGTGGTAGCCGTAGCGGGCCATCAGCACCATCCGCCGGCCGGTGGCGACGCGGGCGATCTCGACGGCGACCATCGTCGCCTCGCTCCCCGAGTTGGTGAAGCGCAGCTGCTCGACCGAGGGCACCCTGGCGACGATCTCCTCGGCCAGCGCGACCGCGTGGACGTTGCGGGCCGGCCAGTTGGTGCCGTCCTCCATCGCCCGCCGCGCCGCGGCGATGATCGGCGGATACGCGTTGCCGTGCACCAGGCTGGTGAAGTTGCCGATGAGGTCCAGGTAGCGGTGGCCGTCGACGTCGGTCAGCCACGGGCCCTCGCCCCGGACCAGGGTGAGCTGGTAGGGCGGGTGGTGGCCGGCAGCGCGGGTGTCGCCCCCGGGCATGACGCGTGCCGCGGCCGCGGCGTGGTCGGCCGACCGCGGCGTCCGCTCCCGAAAGGTCCGTTCGATGGCGAGCATGGAGCCCAGCGTGCCACGACCGGTGTGACACCCCCGGCAGTACAATCGCCCCATGCCCACCCCCGGAGAGCACCACCCTGCCTTCGAGGAGTACTGCGAGTGCATCTTCGAGCTGGACGAGGACGACGTCGACGTCATCCAGGCGCGCATCGCGGACCGCCTGCACATCTCCCGGCCGGCCGTCTCGGAGATGATCAAGCGCCTCGAGGTCGAAGGTCTGGTGGCCTCGGAGCGGGGCAAGATCCGTCTGACCGCCAGCGGCACGGAGCTGGCCGAGCGGGTGGTGCGCCGCCACCGCCTGGCTGAGCGCTTCCTCACAGACATTCTCGGCCTGTCGTGGGCCGATGCCCACCGCGAGGCCGGCAGGTGGGAGCACGTGATGTCGGACGACGTGGAGCGGGCCATGGACCGCGTCCTCGGCGGACCGACGACCTGCCCCCACGGGAACCCCATCCCCGGGTCCGACTACCACGCACCCGACGCCAGCCGCCTGGTCGATGTCGAGGTCGGGACGGCCTTCACGGTCAGCCGCATCCCGGAGGAGCTGGAGTTCACCCCGGGCCTGCTCGACTTCCTGGAGTCCTCCTCGATCCAGCCCGGTCACTCGGGCCGGGTCACGGCCGCGTCGCCCGACGGGACGATGACCGTCGAGATCGACGGGCGTCACGTCGGCGTCGGCAGCTTCGCCAGCGCCCGCATCCTCGTCACCGCCTGAGAGGGGCCGGCTACTCCTGGAGCTGCTGCGAGAGGTAGAGCTCGAGGCCGATCTGGCGGATGGTCTCGAGCTGGGTCTCCAACCAGTCGATGTGCTCCTCCTCCGACACCAGGATGTCCGCCAGGAGCTCGCGCGTGCCGTTGTCACCGACCTCGACGCAGAGCGCGATGGCCCGGTTGAGGCGGGGGACGGCCTCGTGCTCGACGGCGAGGTCGAGCTCCAGCTGCTCGGCCACGGTCTCGCCCACCCGAACCGGGAACAGCCGCTGCATGTTGGGCACGCCGTCGAAGTAGAGGATGCGGTCGATGATGCGCTCGGCGTGGCGCATCTCGTCGATGGACTCGTCCCGGACGTGCGCGCCTCGCCGCTCGTAGCCCCAGCTCGACGACATCTTGGCGTGGATGAAGTACTGGTTGACGGCGGTGAGCTCCGCGGTCAGGACGTCGTTGAGCGCCTCGATGACGCGGGCGTCGCCATGCATCGCGGCAAACTAACCGGCGCCGGCCGGGCCTAGGCGACCGACAGCTCGACGAGTGCGGGCTGGTTCAGCTGCACCGCGGCCACGAGCGACTCCACCGCATCGAGGCAGCCCCCACAGTCCAAGCCGGCACCGCAGATGGCCTGGGTGACCTCCAGGTCACCGCCGGCCGCCAGCGCGGCGGTGCGGACGACCCGGTCGTTGACGCATCGGCAGTGACAGACCAGGGCCATAGAGCGAGCGTTAGGTTAGCCGAACATCTCCTGGCTGTCTACCCGATCGACCAGCGCCTCGGGCAGTGGCTGCGCGTGGACGATGGCCAGGCGCTTGGTGGCGCGGGTCAGCGCGACGTAGAGCGCGCGCAGGCCCTGGCGCTCCTCGGCGACGATCCGGGCCGGCTCGGCGAGCACCACGCCGTCGAGCTCGAGGCCCTTGGCGAGCTCGACCGGCACGACGCTCACGTCCGCCTCCAGACCACGACGCGTGGCCACGCCGAAGGCGACTCCGGCCGCGGTCAGCGCCGCCGTCACGTCGTCGAGGAGGCTGGCCGGTGTCACGACCGCGATCCCGGCGTCGCCGAGCTCGCCCTGCAGCTCCCGGACCGCCTGGGCGATGCCCTCGCCGAGCTCGTCGGGGCCGACCCGGCGGACCTCGGGCGGGGCGTCGCCCTCCCGCACCGCGACCGGTGGAGCGATCTGGGGCGCCGCCAGCCGCAGGATGCGGTTGGCCATGGCCATGATCTGCTCCGGGATGCGGTAGCCGATCGTCAGCTCGACGACCCGGGCCGGCCGACGGTCGGGCAGGTGGGCCAGGACCTCGCTCCAGTCGTCCGGGGCGAACGGCCCGGTGGCCTGCGCGATGTCACCGACCACCGTCATCGAGCCGTTGAGCGACCGGCGGGCCACCATCCGCAGCTGCATCGGGGTCAGGTCCTGCACCTCGTCGACGACGATGTGGCCGTACGTCCGGATCTCGCCGTCGGCGGCGTCGGTGCTGCGGTTGCTCCGCGGGCCGAGCAGCTCCCGCGCTTCGTCCAGGAGCCCGATGTCGGCGTCCGACCAGACCACACCGCTCCCGTTGGTGCTGCCGTGCGCGTGCCGGGGGCGATGGAGGGCGGTCCACTCCTCCTCGGTCAGCCACTTGGAGGCGGCCAGACGGAGGAGAGCGCGAGAGCCGAAGAGGTCCCGCAGCAGCTCAGCCGGCGTGAGCACGGGCCACATGCGCTCCAGGGCCTCCCGCACCTGGTCCAGGTGGCGGGTGCGATCACGCACATCCTCGCCGGTCGTCTCGATGCGGCTCGTCGCCGCCATGGCCGCGAACATCTCGGTCTCGACGAACCGACGAGCCGCGTTGTGCCGGCGGAAGCGCCGGCGGGCGGCCTTCACGATGCGATCCGAGGCCTCCACGGTCAGCCGGAGGGAGGTCACGCCGAACGGCACGACCAGGTCCTCCCGCAGCGGCCGTTCCCGATCGTGGACGGCCTTGGCCAGCACGCGTGCCATCCGGGCGTCTCCCTTGACGCGGGCCGAGGCCCTGGTCTCGGATGCGCCGAGATCGACGTCGGGCACCAGGTCGGCCAGGACGACCAGCTCGACACCGGCCTCGCCCAGCGACGGCAGCACCTGCTCGATGTAGCGCAGGAACACCCGGTTGGGCCCGACGACAAGCACCCCCTGGTCCTCCAGCGGGAACCGGTACGTGTAGAGCAGGTACGCGGCGCGGTGCAGTGCGACGACGGTCTTGCCCGTGCCCGGCCCGCCCTGCACGACCAGGACACCGGCCTGCGGCGAGCGGATGATCTCGTCCTGCTGGGCCTGGATGGTGCCGACGATGTCGCCCAGCTGGCCCGTCCGACGGGTCTCCAGGGCGGCCAGCAGGGTCGAGTAGCCGCTCAGGTCGCCGGGCGCCTCGCCCGTCACCCCGAGGTGCCCCTCCCCGAACAGCTCGTCCTCGATCGCCAGCACCTGGCGGCCCTTGGTGGCGAAGTGGCGCCGGCGGGCCAGCCCCATCGGGTTGCGGCCGGTGGCCCGGTAGAACGGCTCGGCAACGGGGGCCCGCCAGTCGATCACGACCGGCTCGCGCTCCTGGTCGGCCACCGCCAGCCGGCCGATGTGGTACGACTCCGGCTCGCGGCCGTTGTCCGGCGCCTTGTCGATGCGCCCGAAGACCAGGGCGGCCTCGCCGAGGTCGAGCTGCGTCAGCCGGGAGACGATCGCCTCGTCGAAGACGTCCCGCTCGTAGCGGGCCTGGAACGTGCCGCCGAGCCCGGCCTCGGTGAGCCGGCGCAGCTTCCACGCGTCCTGCCGGGTCCGCTCCAGGCACTCGTAGGCGCGGTCGACGTAGGCCTGCTCTTGCGCCAGATCCGGGTGCTGCGTCATGCCGGTTCGGTCGAGGCTCCGCTGTGCGTCAAAGGCTCCGTCAAGAACTTCGCTGTGATACCCAAGGGGGGGACGTGTCACCCTAGCCGCCACCTTCACCGTTTTCCTCCGCGTCGAACCCCGCCGTAGCGTGCGGACCGGATGACCGCCCCGGCCGACGCCCCCTTCCTGGCCGCCTGCGCCAGCCGCCCCACGTCGTGGACGCCGGTCTGGTTCATGCGCCAGGCCGGGCGATCGCTGCCCGAGTACCGCGCCGTCAGGGGCGAGGGCAGCATCCTCGATGCCATCAAGCGGCCGGACCTGGCGGCCGAGATCACGCTGCAGCCGGTCCGCCGCTACGGCGTCGATGCCGCCGTGCTGTACAGCGACATCGTGGTCCCGATCCACGCCATCGGCTTCGGTGTGGACATCTCCCCCGGCACCGGACCGGTCATCGCCGAGCCGTTTCGCCGCGCCGCCGACCTCGACCGGCTCCGAGCCCTGGAACCCGACGAGGACACGCCGTACGTCCTCGAGACGATCCGCCTGCTGGCCAAGGAGCTGACCGTCCCCTTGATCGGTTTCGCCGGAGCGCCCTTCACCGTGGCCAGCTACCTGATCGAGGGCCGGCCGTCCCGCACCTACGCGCTGACCAAGGGTCTGATGTTCGGCGACGAACCGCTCTGGCATGCGCTGCTCGAACGGCTGGCGGACCTGGCTGCGGCCTCGCTGCGCAGCCAGGTGATCAACGGCGCCCAGGCCGTGCAGCTCTTCGACTCGTGGGCCGGCACGCTCGCTCCCTCGGACTACGAGCGCTACGTGCTGCCCCACAGCCGGCGGGTGTTCGAGGGCCTGGTCGACCTCGACGTGCCCACCGTCCACTTCGGCGTCGACACCGGGGAGCTGCTCGGCCTCATGGCCTCGGCCGGGGCCGACGTCGTCGGCGTCGACTGGAGGACCCCGCTCGATGCAGCCAGGCAGCGGATCGATGCCGCGGCCGGTGAGCGTTCGGTCGGTGTGCAGGGCAACCTCGATCCCGCGGTGTGCCTCGGCCCGTGGCCGGTCGTCGAGGCGAAGGTTCAGGAGGTGCTCGCCGCGAACGGCAGCCGTCCCGGCCACGTCTTCAACCTGGGCCACGGCGTGCTGCCCGAGACCGATCCCGGCATCCTCGCCCAGGTGGTGGCGACGGTCCACGAAGCGACCGCTCGATGAGCGAGCGCGAGCAGGACCGCCGGCCGCGCACCGGCGTCCTCGTCATGGCCTACGGGACTCCTCGCCAGGCCGACGAGATCGAGCCCTACTACACCGACATCCGCCGGGGCCGGCCGCCGACGCCGGAGCTGCTGGCCGACCTGGTGCGGCGGTACGAGGCGATCGGCGGCCTCTCGCCGCTCGCCCAGCGCACCGAAGCGCAACGGGCCGCCCTCCAGCGGGCGCTGGACGCGATCGAGCCGGGCCGCTACGACGTCGCACTCGGGCTGAAGCACGCCGCGCCGAGCATCGAGGACGGTGTCCGCGGGTTGACCCAGCGCGGCGTCGAGGAAGTGGTGGGGCTCGTCCTCGCGCCGCACTACTCGGCCTTCTCGGTCGGTCAGTACCTCGAGCGGGCCGAGGCGGCCGGCGCCGCCGAGGGGCTCAGGGTGACCGGCATCCGCAGCTGGCACCTCCAGCCGGCCTACCTCGAGTTCCTCGTCGCGGCGGTGCGCCGCCAGCTCGTCGACCTGCCGACCACGACCACCGTCCTGTTCACCGCCCACAGCCTCCCGGAGCGGATCCTCGCCACCCGTGACCCCTACCCTGGGGAGCTGCAGGCCACGGCGGCCGCGGTCGCCGATCGGGCCGGGCTGGCGCCCTCGGCCTGGGACGTGGCGTGGCAGTCGGCCGGCCGGACGCCGGAGCCGTGGCTGGGACCGGACCTCCTCGCCGCCATCGACAGCCTGGCCGACCGCGGGGACGTCGACGGCGTGCTCGTGTGCGCGTGCGGGTTCGTGGCCGACCACCTGGAGGTCCTCTACGACGTGGACATCGAGGCTCGGGGCCGCGCCGTCGGACGAGGCTTGGCCTTCGCCCGGACGGCCTGCGTCAACGACGACCGGGAGGTCATGACGGCCCTGGCCGGCCTCGTGGTCGACCGCGTCGCCGCGCCTCGATGACGTCCGTGTGCGGCGATCGCCGCGTGGTCGTCGTCGGCGGCGGTGTCACCGGTCTGGCCGCGGCCTACGAGCTCGGCACCGCCGAACCCTCGGTGCACGTGACGCTCCTGGAGGCCGGCGACCGCCTCGGCGGGAAGGTCCACGCCACACCGTTCGCGGGGCTCCCGAGCGTCGAGTGCGGGGCCGACATGTTCCTGGCTCGGACCCCCGCCGCCGTCGACCTGGCCCGCGACCTCGGCCTCGCGGACGACCTCGTCGCGCCGACGAGCCTGCCCGCGTTCGTCTGGTCACGGGGCGAGCTCCACCAGCTCCCACCGGGCCTCGTGCTCGGTGCACCGGCACGCCTGGCGCCCATGGTCCGGTCCCGCCTGCTCTCCTGGCGCGGCAAGGCCCGCGCCGCCGTGGAGCCGCTGCTGCCCCGCTGGCACCCGGCCGGCGAGAAGGGTGACACGCTGGGCCTGGCCGTCCGGGCCCGGTTCGGCGACGAGGTGCTCGACCGCCTGGTCGGGCCGCTGATCGGCGGCATCAACGCCGGCGATCCCGACCGGCTGAGCCTGCGGGCGGTCACACCGCAGATCGCGGACGCCCTCGCCGAGCACCGCAGCCTGCTGGTCGGCCTGCGGGCGCAGGCCCGGGCCGCCGAGGCCCGCGCGACGGCAAGTCCGTTCCTCGCCCCTCGGGGCGGGGTCAGCGTCCTCGTGGAGCGGCTGCACGAGGCGGTCACGGAGGGCGGCGGCGAGGTCCACACGGCGACGCGAGCGGCCGCCCTGGAGCGTCGGGACGGCCAGTGGACGGTCCAGCCCGCCTCCGGTCCTCCGATCGGGGCCGACGCCGTCGTGCTCACCGTCCCGGCCCCGGACGCGGCCACCCTGCTGGATCACCTCAGCGCGGACGCCGCGGCGGCGCTGCGGACGATCACCGCGGCCTCCGTGGCCATGATCACGCTGGCGGTGCCCGAGGACGTCATCACCCGCCCGGTCAGGGCCAGCGGCTACCTGGTGCCCCGCACCGAGCAACGCACGATCACCGCCTGTTCGTGGGGATCCTCCAAATGGCCCGAGTGGCGGATCCCCGGCCAGGTGGTCCTGCGCATCTCCGCCGGCCGCGACGGGGACGAGCGGGCACTCGACCTCGGCGACAAGGAGCTGTTGGACGCCGTCCTGTCCGATCTCGATCACCACGTCGGCCTGCGGGGCCCGCCGACCGCCGCTCGGATCACACGCTGGTGGCAGGCGATGCCGCAGTACGCCCCGGGCCACGTCGAGCGGGTGGACGCGCTCACGGCCACGCTGGCCCGAGACGCGCCGGGGCTGTGGTTGGCGGGCGCGTCGTACCGGGGGTTGGGCCTGCCGGCGTGCATCGCACAGGGTCGGGCTGCAGCGCGTGCCGCCTTGGCCACGGTCGGTCAGCGGTGACCACCGCGCGTCACGGAGCCGCCGAGCCACCGGACCGCGATCTCCGAACGCCGGCTGCCACCTTCTAGGCTCTCCCTCCATGCGCCAGCTCGGACGGGCCCGTGCGATCACGGCCACCGCAGCGCTCGTGGGGCTGCTGGGGCTGGCGGCGTGCGGCTCGAGTGCCAAGACCACGGTCGCCGCGCCGACGGACACCGCGACCGCGGCGACCGCCGCCACCACTGCCGCGGCCACGACGACCGTCGCGGTCACGCTTCCGGTCACTGACGCACCGACCACGACCGCCGCCCCGGTGACGATCGCCACGACGACCAGCGCGGCGACGTTGCCGCAGCCGCTGCCGGCTCCCAACCCCAACGGCCCCGATCCAGCCATGGAGCTGGGCACGATCCAGATCCCGAAGCTCGGTCTCGACCGGCCGCTCTGGGAGGGCGTGACCCTCGCCACCCTCAACCGGGGTCCGGGCCACTGGCCCGGCACTGCGATGCCCGGCGAGGCCGGCAACGTCGTCATCGGCGGACACCGCGTGAGCCACGACAAGCCGTTCCGCCACATCGATCAGCTGGTGCCCGGCGACCAGATCCTCATGACGTTCAACGGCGTGCCGAGCACCTATCTCGTCACGGGCGCGCAGGTCGTCACACCGAACGACACGTGGGTCATCAACCAGACGCCTGAGCACACCGCGACGCTCTTCGCCTGCCACCCGCCGGGCTCTACGAAGTTCCGCTACGTCGTCTTCGCCAAGCTCGCCGGCACCTGAGCCAGCCGCGTCCGATGGCCGTCCACCTGCGGCTCCCCCCCTCCGCTCCCACCGCGCCGCGACGCCGGCGCGACCCGGCCGCGGCCGCAGCGGCGGTCGGCGCCGGCGCACTCGTGGCGGCGTCGCTGCCCCCCTGGGGATGGTGGCCGCTGGCCTTCGTCGGCATCGCCATCCTCGACCGAGTCGTCGCCGACCGCCCGGCTCGGTCCCGCTTCTTCCGGACGTGGCTGTTCGGCGTGGCGTGGCTCGCGCCGGGCATGGGGTGGATGTGGTTCCTCACCCCGCTCGGCTACGTCGTCGCGGTGGCGGCCTACGCGGGCTACCTGGGCCTCGCCGCGGCCATCGCGCCCGGCGGGCGCTGGCGTCGCGTGGCCCTGCCGGCGGCGCTGACGATCGCCGAGTCCATCCGCTTCGCCTTCCCCTTCGGCGGCGTGCCCCTGGCGTCGCTCGGGATCAGCCAGGCCTTCTCGCCGCTCAGCCAGACCGCCCGTCTCGGTGGCGTGATCCTCATCACATGGCTCACGTTCATGGCGGGCAGCGCACTCTCGGCGGCGTGGGAGCGGTCATGGCGCCAGGCCATCGCCCTCGCCGCGATCCCGGTGGCCCTCATCGCGCTCGGCACGGTCGCCCCGTCCGGTCACGACAACGGGCGGACCCTCACGCTGGCGCTCGTCCAGGGAGGCGGTCCGCAGGGCACGCACGCCGAGGACACGGACCCGAAGGTCGTCTTCGACCGGCACCTGTCGGCGACCCGCGCCATCGACCGGCCGGTCGATCTCGTGGTCTGGCCCGAGAACGTCATCGACGTGGACGGCGTGCCGTTCGCCGACAGCCCGGAGCGCGTCGCCGTAGCGGCGGAGGCGGGCCGCCTGCAGGCGCCGGTCGCGGTCGGCGTCACCGAGGACGAGGGCACGCACTTCACGAACGCCCAGATCCTGATCACGCCCGACGGACAGCTGACGAGTCGTTACGACAAGGTCCGCCGAGTGCCCTTCGGCGAGTACATGCCATTGCGGGGCCTGCTGAAGGCGCTCGGGGCGCCGACCGACCAGGTGCCTCGCGACGCGCTTCCGGGCACCGGGCCCGCTGTGCTGGACCTGCCCTCGGGCGACCGGCTCGGGGTGATGATCTCGTGGGAGGTCTTCTTCGGCGGCCGGGCCCGGGACGGCGTCTCCCACGGCGGCACGCTGCTCCTCAACCCCACGAACGGCTCGAGCTACACGGGCACGATCCTCCAGACCCAGCAGATCGCCTCGTCCCGGCTGCGGGCGCTGGAGAACGGCCGCTGGGTCGCCCAGGTGGCGCCGACCGGCTTCTCGGCCTTCGTGACACCGTCCGGCCACGTCCTCGACCGGACGGGGATCAGCGAGCAGGCGGTGCGCTACCGCACGGTGACGCTGCGCGACGGCCGGACCATCTACAGCCGCCTCGGGGAGAAGCCGATCGTCGGTGCGGCCGTCGTCGTCCTCGTCGCCGGCCTGATCCTCGCCGGGTGGGACCAGCGGCGACGAAGCGTCAATCCACCTCGAGCAGGACGGTGACCGGGCCGTCGTTGACCAGCTCGACCAGCATCTCGGTGCGGAACCGGCCGGTGGCGACGGTGGCCCCGAGGGCCTGCAGCTCGTCGGCCACGGCCTGGACGAGCGGCTCGGCCTCGTCGGGGCCAGCCGCCTTGATCCACGAGGGCCGCCGGCCGCCGGAGGTGTCGCCGTAGAGCGTGAACTGGCTCACGACGAGGACCTCGCGGGTGGTGTCGGCGACCGAGCGGTTCATCACGCCGGCCTGGTCGTCCATGATCCGCAGGTTCCAGAGCTTGCCCGCGAGCTTGCGAGCGTGCTCGTCGGTGTCGCTGTGGGTGACGCCGACCAGCACGCACAACCCCGGCCCGATCGAGCCCACCAGCTCGCCCTCGACGGTGACGCTCGCCCGCGTCACCCGCTGCACCAGCCCTCGCACGAGTCGGGCACCCTACTGCCGGCTCCCGCCCGACCTGACGCCCGCGCGCGCTTCCGATCGACGCGAACCCCGCGCGATGCGCGGGACCGTCTACCGTCGCGCCTGGGTGGTGGACGAAGGGGTTCGATGGCTACAGGGCTCGGCGCGGACTGGGCGGCATGAGGGGCGAGGGCGGGTGGGGGCTCATCGCCGCCGGCGTCGGCCTGGTGGCGGCCACGAGCATCGCCGCCGTCGTCCTCTCCTCCGGAGACGACGACACCAGCCGCGTCAACGCCGTCAACGACACCAGCCTCGGCGCCCCGATCGCGCCCCCGCTCGACCCCGTGCGCGTCACCATCGCCTCGACGCTGGCGCCGCCGACCACGGCTGCGGTCGCGACGACCGTCGCCACGCTCGAGACCACGACCACACCGGCTCCGGCACCCACCGTGGTCGCGCTCCCGGCCCCGCCGCCGGCGCAGCTCGCCGCCGCCGGCTCCGAGCTGGACCTGGGGATCGAGGGGACCGCGGGGAGCATCGTGATCGGCAACAGCGGTGGGCAGCCGCTGGACTGGGTGGCTTCCAGCGACAACGGCCTCGTCACGGCCACGGCGGGCGGGACCCTCGGCCCCAGCCAGCAGACGGAGGTCACGATCAGCGTCAGCCGCAACGGGCTCATCGAGGGCGACTACGAGGCGACGGTGTCGGTGCTGGGGGCCGGCAAGGCCATCCCGATCGCCGTGCGCTGGCGCGTGGACCGGGCACCGGTCGTCCACGTGACGCTGGACCCGCCCGGACTGGCCGACGCTGCCACCTGCCCGGCCAAGGCGAAGGACCTGGAGGGCACCGTCTCGGCGTCGGTGATCGACGAGTCCTCCGTGGCGTCGGTCGTGATGACCTGGAGCGGACCCGGGCACGGTGGCAGCTCGCCGATGGCCGCCGGCGAGCCCGGCATGTGGTCCGCCCCCGTCGGCCCGCTCGTCGGCCCCGGCTCGTGGACGGTCGTCGTCACGGCGACCGACGCCCGCGGGAACGCCGGCTCGGGGGGCACCACGTTCGTCGTCACGCCCTGCCCGACGTCGACCACGACCTGACCGGCCTCGGAGCGCCGAGTTACCCGACGGTAGGCTCCCCGCCCATGTACCCGGGGCCGGACGATCCGCTGCGCATCGCCTACCTCTCGTACCGGGGGAAGCCTCACGTCGGCGGCCAGGGCGTGTACACGAGGCATCTCACGAAGGCACTCGTCGACCTCGGGCACCAGGTCGACGTGCTCGGCGGCCAGCCCTACCCCGTGCTCGACGAGCGGGTGCACCTCACCCAGCTCCCCAGCCTCGACATCTTCAACGACCACTACCCGGGCCGCTTCCCGGCCTACTGGGAGATCCGGCACCTGGGCGACGTGGTCGAGATCCTCCAGTTCTCGACCGGGACCTTCAGCGAGCCCCTCGCGTTCAGCGTTCGCGCCTGGCAGGACCTCAAGCGTCGGTCGCAGGACTTCGATCTCGTGCACGACAACCAGAGCCTCGGCTACGGCCTCCTCGCCATCGAGCGGCTGCTGCCGACCATCGTCACGCTCCACCACCCGATCACCGTCGACCGGCGCCTCGAGATGGAGCACGCGCCGACCAGGCGGAAGCGGATCAGCGTGGGCCGCTGGTACTCCTTCGTCAGGATGCAGGCCCGCGTCGCCAGGCAGATGCCCCGCATCGTCGTCGTCAGCGAGAACTCCATCAAGGACATCCACGACGACATGGGCGTCGACACCGCGCGCATGCGCCTCGTGCCGGTAGGCGTCGACCCGGAGCTGTTCCGTCCCCGGCCCGAGATCGCCCGCGTGCCCGGCCGGCTGATCACCACCGCGTCGGCCGACGTGGCGCTCAAGGGCCTGTCGTTCCTCCTGGAGGCGCTGGCCAAGCTGCGGACCGAGCACGACGTCACCCTCACCGTCATCGGGCGGCCCAAGCCGGGCGGACGGGCCGCGGAGGCCATCGAGCGCCTCGGCCTGGCCGACGCCATCACCTGGGTGTCCGGGGTGACGGACGAGCGGATCGTGGAGCTGTACGCCGAGGCGACCCTGGCCGTCGTACCCAGCCTGTACGAGGGCTTCTCACTGCCCGCCGTCGAGGCCATGGCCACGGGGACCTGCCTGGTCGCGACCACGGGCGGCGCCCTGCCCGAGGTCACCGGACCGGACGCCGAGACGGTGCTGAGCTGCCCTGCCGGCGACGCCGGCGCGCTGGCCCACACGATCGCCCGCGGCCTCACCGACGCCGATCTCCGCGCCCGCATCGGCGCCGCGGGTCGGGAGCGGGTGATCGAGCGCTGGAGCTGGCGGCACTGCGCCCAGCTCACCGTCGACCAGTACCGCGAGGTGCTGGCGATGCCCCGGAACCAGGCCAAGCTGGCGGCGCGGCGACCCGGGGCCGGGGCGCGCCGCTGATGCTCACCGTCCGCTACGAGCAGCTGGGGTTGTGCACGGGTGACCTCCTCCTCGACCTGGGCTGCGGCTTCGGCCGCCACGCCTACGAGGCGGCCAAGCGGGGAGCCCGCGTCGTCGCCTTCGACTACGCCGACGCGGAGCTGAAGGAGGTGCGCAACACCTTCGGGGCGATGGCCGAGGCCGGGGAGGTCGAACCGGCCTCGCTGGCCGGTGCCGTCCAGGGCGACGGCACCCGCCTCCCGTTCGCGGATGGCGCCTTCGATCGGGTGATCGCCTCCGAGGTGCTGGAGCACATCCCTGACGACCAGGCCGCACTGGACGAGCTCGCCCGCGTGCTCCGGCCGGGCGGGACGATGGCGGTGACGGTGCCGGCGTGGCTGCCGGAGCAGGTGTGCTGGAGGCTCTCCGACGAGTACCACGCGCCGTTCGTGGCGGGTGGGCACGTGCGCATCTACCGGGCGGCCGACGTACGGCACCGCATGCGCCGGGCCGGCATGACCCCCGGTGGCTCGCACCGCGCCCACGCGCTGCACTCGCCGTACTGGTGGCTGCGCTGCGCGGTGGGGCCGACCAACGACGAGCAACGGGCAGTGGCCGCCTACCGGAAGGTCTTGGAGTGGGACATCATGAAGGCCCCCCGCGTCACGCGCTGGCCGGAGGCCGCGCTCAACCCCGTGCTCGGCAAGAGCCTCGTCGTGTACGCGAGGAAGCCCCCGGCGTGATCGGCCGCTCGGCCATCCCCGACATCGACGGCGTCCTCTCCGCCGAGGAGGTCGCGGAGACCGCGGCGTCCATCGTCGCGCTCCAGCTCCCGTGCGGGATGATCCCCTGGTACCCGGAGGGCCACTGCGACCCGTGGAACCACGTCGAGACGGCCATGGCCCTGTCCACGGCCGGGCTCGTCACCGAGGCCGAGCGGGCGTACGAGTGGTTGTTGCAGATGCAACGACCGGACGGCAGCTGGTTCAACTACTACGTCGAGGGTCCGGCAGGGGGCGGTGACCGTCCTGGCAGCCCTGCCATCGCGGTCGAGGACGCGAAGCTCGACACCAACGTGTGCGCGTACGTCGCCACCGGCGTGTGGCACCACTGGCTGATCACGGAGGACCGAGGGTTCGTCGAGCACCTCTGGTCGACCGTCCAGCGGGCCATCGACTGGGTGCTCTCGCTGCAAACCGAGCGGGGGGAGATCGTGTGGGCCCGGGAGGTCGACTCCCGACCGTGGACGTACGCGCTCCTCACCGGTTCCTCGTCGATCCACCACGCGCTCGACTGCGCGCTGCGCCTCGCGGAGGTGCTCGACGTCGATCGCCCGCGGTGGGAGCTGGCCCGCAGGGCGCTCGGTCGTGTCATCCGCACCCGGCCCGATGTCTTCGAGCCCAAGGAGCGCTGGGCCATGGACTGGTACTACCCGGTCCTGTGCGACGTGCTCGTCGGCGCCCAGGCCGAGCACCGGCTCGCCTCGGCGTGGAGCACCTTCGTGATGCCGGGTCTGGGCGTGCGCTGCGTGAGCGACGAGCCCTGGGTCACCGCGGCCGAGACCGCCGAGTGCGCCATCGCCCACGCCGCCGCCGGGGACAAGGCGACCGCCACCGACCTGCTCACCTGGACGCGGGCCCACCGGCACGACGACGGCTCGTACTGGACGGGCATCGTCTACCCCGATGGCGTGCACTTCCCGGCCGGGGAGCGCACCGCCTACACGGGCGCGGCGGTCATCCTGGCCGCGGACACCATCAGCGCCACCACCGCGGCCAGCGGCATCTTCGCCGCCATCGACGGCGCGTAGAACGCCGCCGTGGGATCTGGCGCGCCCCGGTCTCGCCCGTGCGACGGTCCCGCGCCAGAACCCCTGCGCGGGCCGGTCAGGGGACGCGGGTGCGGCGGAGGAGGCGGAGCGAGCCGGTCGCCGAGACGGGGACGAACCGGCCGCTGGCGACCGCCGGCTGGTAGATCTCCTCGTAGGGCGGCCGCCCGCCGTCGGCCGGGTCGGGGAAGACGTCGTGGATGGCGAGGAGACCGTCGGGCGCGACGTGGGGCGTCCAGCCCGCGTAGTCCGCCCGAGCCGGCTCGACGCCGTGGCCACCGTCGATGAAGAGGAAGGCGAGCGGCGTCGTCCAGTGGCGGGCGACCGTCGGCGAAGGACCGACGACGGCGACCACCACGTCCTCCAGGCCGGCGCCGTGGATGGTGCGGCGGAAGCGCGGGAGGGTGTCCATGCGTCCGAGGTCCCGGTCGACGAGCGAGGCGTCGTGCCACTCCCAGCCGGCCTGGTTCTCCTCCGAGCCGCGGTGGTGGTCGACCGCGAACACGACCGTGCCCCGCTGGCGGGCAGCCGCGCCCAGCCAGATGGTCGAGCGCCCGCAGTACGAGCCGACCTCCAGGAACGGCGCGCCCGCTACCGCCGCTCCGGCGAGCAGCGCGGCCTCGAAGAGGGCGTCGCCCTCGTCTGGGGGCATGAAGCCGGTGGCGCCGAGGGCGGCCGCCCGGAGGTCGGGGTCCACCGTGGCAGCTAGCAGCGGTCCCAGTGGGTCGAGAGCAGCTGGTCCGGGGTGAGGTCGGGCAGGGCCACGGGGTGACCATAATCTCGGGCATGCCGGTGGTGGCGGGCCAGGAGCGGCGGGGCGCCGCGAGCGATCGCGGCGCGAGGACCCTCGCGACCGACCCTGGTTCCCCGGCCCGTCGCGAGCCGTGGCGGGAGCGCTTCGCGACGGACGGACCGTTCGTGGTGCTCCTCGGCGCCACCCTCGTCCTCTGCCTCTTCCTGCTCCGCCCCGGTCACGACTGGGGGGACGACTTCGCGCTCTACATCCACCAGGCCAAGGCCTTGGTGCAGGGCGACGTCCAGGCCGTGTACCACCAGAACCAGGTCACGGTGGAGCAGTCGGCCTGGCACACCTTCAGCCCGTACACCTACGGCTGGGGCTTCCCGCTGCTGCTGGCGCCGCTCTACGCCCTGTTCGGCATCAGCTTCACGGCGTTCAAGAACCTCGAGATCGTCCTCTACCTGGGCTTCCTCACGGCCTTCTACGCGCTCATCCGCGACCGGATCGACCGCCTCGCCGCCCTGTTGATCATCAGCGCCCTCGTCCTGGACACCCTGTACACGTCGTGGACCAACACCGTCCTCACCGAGTTCCCCTTCCTCTGCAGTGCCATGGTGAGCCTGCTCGCCATCGACGCGCTGCACCGCGAGGGGCGGCTGCCCCGTTGGCCGCCGGCCCTGCGGGCGCTCCTCCCCCTGACCGGCCTGGGCGTCCTGCTCGGCTTCACCACCAACATCCGCACCGAGGGCTTCCTCCTCCTGCTCGCCCTCGCCGCCCGTCAGCTCGTGGTGATCTTCGAGCACCGTCGCACCTGGCGGGGTCGATGGATGGGTCAGCTGGCCATCTTGTCCGTGCCGTGGGTGGCGGCGATCCTCGTCGGAGCCGGCATGCGGCTCCTCCTCCCCACCGACTCCGGCCGGGCGCTCACGCTGGCCGGGGGTCTCGGCGGCCACAACTTCAAGCCCAACGACGGCTTCTACCGCACGACGTTGGCGGAGCTGCTGTCGGTCAAGGACGACGTGCACGGCACGCTGCTGCTCGGGTTGCTCGTCTTCCTCGTCGTGCTGGCGCTCGGGGGCATGATCCTCGGCGGTCGGCGAGACCTGCCCATGTCGGTGTTCGCCCTCAGCCTGTCCCTCGTGTACATGGAGCTGCCCTACCGGGAGGGCCGGTACCTGCTCGGCGTCCTGCCCTTCCTGCTCTACTTCGCGACGCAGGGGCTGCGGGGGCTCGACATCGGCCGGTGGAGCGTCCAGCCCCGCCACGTGCTGCTGCTGGTGCTCGTGGCCCGCCACGGCCTCGGCATGGCCAACGCGGCCGACTACTGGCGCACCTACCCCAAGGCCATCGAGGGTCCGGCGTCCACC
>JBKPRL010000078.1:0-5023 GCA_046734535.1 bacterium
GGCGGCGTCCATCGACCACACGGCAGTGTCCGCGACAGCGGCCAGTTCGGAACGCACGCAAGCGATGGCGGTGGTCACCCGGTGCGGGTGGTTCGCGATCGCTGTCATGGCTCTACCCAACCATCGACCACCGACAGTCGACGGCCCCGGAAACCCTTTCTCCACAAGGGTTTCCGACCAATTTTCGGGTCAGGCTGCGGGGGTCTCGACAGGCTCGACCAGCGGGGGTCGAGTCCGCGCGCAGGTGCGGTCCCAACGACCGCCGGACCGCAGCCAAACCGCCCGCGGCAACCCGATACCCAGCCTGCCTTTGGACCTCGTCGGGCCTGTCAACCTAGGCACCCAACGCACGCCTGGGCACCACGATTGACAGGCCCGACGAGGGCCAGACACTGGGGTTTCGGGTTGCCGCACGCACGTCCACCCGGCCCCAGGTCATGCATGCGCCGTCGGCGGCTCCCCCAGCAGGGCCAGATCTGCGTCGACCATCCGGCGGACGACCTCGGTGAAGCCCACGGTGGGCGACCAGCCGAGGTCGTGCTTGATGCGGGACGCGTCGCCCGTCAGCACGTGCGCCTCGGCCGGCCGGAACAGGCCCGGGTCGACGTCGACGTACGACGACCAGTCGTCGATGCCGGCGTACCGGAACGCCGTCGCCGCGAACTCCTCGACCGTGTGGGACTCGCCGGTGGCCACGACGTAGTCGCGTGGGGTCTCGGCGCGGGCGGCGCGCACCATCGCAGCCACGTAGTCGGGGGCCCAACCCCAGTCCCGGCTGGCGGCGAGGTCGCCGAGCGTGAGCCGGTCCGAGCGGCCGGCCGCGATGGCAGCCACTCCCGACGAGATCTTGCGGGTCACGAACTGCACCGGCCGGCGGGGCGACTCGTGGTTGAAGAGCACCAGTGCGGTCGCGTGCATCCCACGCCGTCGGTAGACCTCGACCGTGAGGTGCGCGAAGGCCTTGGCGGCGCCGTACGGGTTCACCGGGCGGATCGGCGTCTCCTCGTCCTGCGGCGAGCGATCCGGCACCCCGAAGATCTCCGCACTCGAGGCCTGCACGAACCGCACCGGACGGCCGCTGCGCTCCTGCACGAGGTACGCCGACTCGAGCAGCCCCACCGCAGCCAGGCCGTTCACCCGGGCGGTGAGCTCGGGCTCGGCCCACGAGCGGGCGACGGAGCTGATCGCGGCCAGGTTGTAGACCTCGTCCGGAGCGACCTCGAGCAGCAGCCCCCGGGTCGCATCGATGTCGGTCACGTCACCGACATGGGTGTGCACGCCGTCGACCGGCTGGTCCCGGGGCAGCGCGAGCGCGTGCACCTCGACGCCCTCGGCCAGCAGCTGCTCGGCGAGGTAGCTGCCGTCCTGGCCGCTCGCCCCGGTGATCACAGCGGTCGGCATGCGGCTCAGTGTGTCCGATCGCTCCTCAGCACGCCCCGCGGGTGCGGGGCACCGCGAACAGGGTGCGGGCGACGATCGTCAGGAAGGATTGGCGCTGGTCTGGACCACCTTGTGGACATCGCGAATGTCCGTTTGTCGGGCGCGCCCCGGCGGCACCCTTCTGGCATGACCACTGCGTTGGTGGTCGCCATCGCGCTGGCGGCCTGGACGGTTCTCCCGCTGCCGCTGGCGGTCCTCGTCGGCCGATGCATGGCACTCTCCCCCGATCTGACGCCCGCGCCGGAGTTCCATACGCTGGAGGCATGAAGGTCCTCGTCACCGGCGGCGCCGGCTACATCGGGTCGGTCACGGCCAAGGCGCTGGAGGAGGCGGGCCACGTCCCGGTCATCCTCGACTCCCTGCTCACCGGCCCGCAGGTCTTCGTCCGCGACCGGATCTTCTACGAGGGCGACATCGCCGACCGGGCGCTGGTCGCCCGCCTCGTGGAGGAGCATCCCGACCTCGACGCCACCATCCACATGGCGGCCCGGATCGTGGTGCCCGAGTCGGTGGCCCTGCCCTACGAGTACTACCGCGACAACGTGGCCAAGTCGCTGGAGCTGTTCGACCAGCTCCAGCAGCTCGGCAAGCCGCGGGTGCTGTTCTCCAGCTCGGCCAGCCTGTACGCCCTCAAGCCGGAGTTCGAGGTGCGGGAGAGCGACGAGCTCCACCCGACCTCGCCGTACGCACGGACCAAGCGGATGATGGAGCAGGTCCTCGAGGACATGGCGGTGGCCACCGACCTGCGGGCGATCATCCTGCGCTACTTCAACCCGATCGGCTCCGACCCCGATCTCGAGTCCGGCATCTACGCCAAGGAGCCGAGCCACGTGCTCGGGCAGCTGGTGATGGCCGCGCGGGGGCAGAAGGACGCCTTCACGATCACCGGCACCGAGCACCCGACGCGCGACGGCACGGGCATCCGCGACTACATCCACGTGTGGGACCTGGCTCGGGCGCACGTGCGGGCGGTCGAGCAGTTCGACGACGTGATCGACGCGGCGGACGAGCCGAGCGTCGTCCTCAACATCGGCACCGGGTCGGGCGTCACCGTGCGCGAGCTCGTGGCCGCGTTCGAGCGCGTCTACGGCCACCCCGTCCCGTTGCGGGAGGCGCCTCCCCGACCCGGGGACGCCGTGGGCGCCTTCGCCAATGTCGACAAGGCGCACGAGCTCCTCGGCTGGCACCACGAACTCTCGCTCGACGACGCGATCGCCTCGGCGCTGGCGTGGGGCGAGAAGCGCCAGGAGATCCTGGGCTACGAGTGATCCCCTTCCTCGGTGCTGCGCTCGCCGCCCTGCTGTCGCTCTGCCCGGCGGCGGGATGCGGTGATCTCGATGGGTTCGAACAACCTGCCCCGCCGGTGAGGACAGCGCAACCGTTGGCCGGGAAGGTGATCGTGCTCGACGCCGGCCACCAGCTCGGCAACCACAACTTCCCCGCGCAGATCAACCAGCCGGTCCCGGCCGGCGGCTTCAGCAAGCCCTGCAACACCACAGGTACGTCGACCAGCGGTGGCTACCCGGAGGCGACCTTCGCCTGGAACGTCACCACGAAGCTGAAGGCCAAGCTCGAGAAGGCCGGCGCCACCGTCGTGCTCACCCGCACGTCCAACCGCGAGGACCGATGGGGGCCGTGCGTGGACTACCGCGGTCGCAAGGGCAACAAGCGGCACGCCGACCTCAAGATCAGCATCCACGGGGACGGCTCGCTCTCCTCGGGTGCCCACGGCTTCCACGTCATCTACCCGCCTGACCGCGCGCCGTGGACCGACGACATCTACGAACCGTCGAAGCGGCTGGCGGGAGTGACCAAGGACGCGCTGCTGAAGAAGGGGTTCTCGGTCGCCAACTACATCGCCGGCGGCGACGGCCTCGACGAGCGGTCCGACCTCGGAACGCTCAACCTCTCCGACGTACCGGTGGTCATGCTCGAGGCCGGGAACATGCGCGACAGCGGTGATGCCGCAGTGATGACCTCGGCCACGGGCCAGGAGCGCTACGCCCGGGCGCTGGCTCTCGCCGTGCGGACCTACCTGGGTTAGACCTCCCCGGCTGACGTCCGCTCGACCGTCGACTCCGGTTCGCCCTGCGGTCGCCCGACGTACACGGCCAGCCGCGAATGTCGCGGACGGCCGCGCCCGGTGGCGCAAAGTCAATTAGTTTGATCTAGTATGTCCACAATCTCCACGGCGTCGATGGAGTGTTGACGGGGGGAACCGATGGGGGACGCAGCACGCTGGTGGCCTCGGCTGTCCGTGGCCGCCGTGTTGGCGGTGCTGGCGGTCGCAGCGATCGCGGGGTTGCGGCCCAGTGGGGACGTCGCCCTCGCCGCGCGCACCACCGTCGCACCGACGCCGGCCGCGGCGGTTGCCGAACCGGCTCCCGCTGCCATCCTCGCCCCGGTCGCCGCTCGTGGGGCGATCGCGTCCCGCGGCGACGTCGCCTACGAGCTCGTCGACGGCGCGCTGACGCTGGACGACATCCCGCCGCGTGCACTGGCGGCGTACCAGCGGGCGGCATCGGTCATCGACCGCGCCGACGACCGGTGCCACCTCGACTGGCAGCTGCTGGCGGCACTGGGCAAGGTCCTCACCGATCACGGCCGGGTCGGCGGCTCGGAGCTCGACGAGAACGGCGTGCCGCGGCCGTGGGTGGTCGGCGAACGGCTGACCGGCCGGCACGGCACCCAGCGGTTTCCGGACACCGACTCGGGCAAGCTCGACCGGGACCGCCGCCTGGACCGGGCGGTGGGCCCGATCTTGCTCCTCCCCGCGGTCTGGTCGGTGGTCAGCGTCGATGGTGACGGCGACGTCCGGCGGAACCCGCAGGACGTCCACGATGCCGCACTCGGCGCGGCCGTCCTCCTCTGCGCGGGGCCCGGGGACCTCGGCAACGCCGCGCACCGCCGCAGCGAGATCGAGCGGTTCCACGCCGGCGCCGACTACACGAGGAGCGTCCTGGCCGTGCGGGCCGACTACCTCGACGCGGAGGTGCCGGTCCCGGTGTCGGTCCTGGTACGCGAGCAGGCCGGAACCGTCGTGGATCCCGTCGAGGCACCGGCACCGACGCCGGGCGATCCGGCGTACGCCGGCAACACCACGTTCGTGCCCGGCTCCTCCGCCACGGCGTCGCCGGCCGGAACCGCCACGACACCGGTGGCCGCGTCGGCGTCGGCCTCTGCCGGACCCACGTCGAGCGCGGCGCCCAGCCCCTCCGACAGCCCCAGCCATACCCCGTCGGGGAGCCAGACTCCGTCGGCCGCGCCGACCGACTGCTCGTCGCCCACCGAGAGCGCCAGCCCCACGCCCACCGACTGCCCGCCCCCGATCGAGCCCACACCGACCGACCTGCCCACCGTCGGCGACGACGCGACCCCGACGGCGGCGCTCGCCGTTCCTGGCGCCACCCTCGTCCCGCTGGCCGGCTGGCTCTGGTGGCGGCGACGCCGTCCGGGTCGGTGAGCCAGAGGGTGCTGTCCCGGCGGACCAGGTCGAACGACGCCACGTGGCCGGCCCGGGTGTAGGTGCCCGAGCTGATCACCGACTGACCGTGGACGTCGAGGGCGACGAGCTGCCAGGCGC
>JBKPRL010000079.1:0-20226 GCA_046734535.1 bacterium
ATCTCGAGCTGGTGGACGTACGCCGGAGCCTCGTCGTCGCTGGCGACCGCGGCGTCGTGGCGGCGGTCCCACTCCTCCACCTCGGGGCCGAGCCTTCCATGTCCGGTGGGGACGCCGAGCACGTGCTCGAGGTGCTGGAGGAGGGCGACGGTGGACTTGGGGTTCGGCGAGGCCGCGAGGTAGTGAGGGACAGGCGCCCGCAGTGCGATGGCGGGCACACCGGCGCGGTCGAGTCGGTCGTGGAGCACACCGACGACACCCGTCGGCCCCTCGTAGCGCGGTCGGCTCAGCCCGAGCCGCGCGGCCAGTGCCTCGTTGGTCGAGCTGCCGAACACGAGCGGCGTGCGAGTGTGGGGCTGCGTGTCGGCGACCGTGCCCACGGTGACGACCATCTCGCAGCTCAGCCGCTGTGCGACCTCGAGCAGCAGCCCGGCGAAGGTGTTCCAGCGGACGTTGGGCTCCTCGCCCTTCAGAAGCACCAGGTCGTGGGCGCGGTGGGCGGCTCCGGGGACCCCGATGTCCTCGGCGCGGATCTCGTTGCGGGGCCATGCCACCACGCGCTGCCCCTCGTCGTCGAGGGTGACCGTGGGCCGGTTGGCCGTGAAGTCGAAGAAGCCGTCCGGGTCGATGGCGGCGAGGAGCCGGCCGTCGTCACCGCCGAGGTGGCGGACGGCCGCGGTCGCGCCGCCGGCGATGTCGAACCAACCCGTGAACGCGGCGATGAGCACCGGGCGGTGCAGGCCCGGCTCGGGCTCGTCGTGCCAGATGAGCTCGTCGATCACGCCAGCCGCTCGACGACATGGTCCACGCAGTGGGTCAGCGCCTCGACGTCCTCGGGATCGATCGAGGGGAACAGGCCGATCCGGAGCTGGTTGCGCCCCAGCTTGCGGTAGGAGTCGGTGTCGACGATGCCGTTGGTGCGAAGGACGGCGGACACCATCGTGGCATCCACTCCGGTCAGATCGATCGTGCCCACGACCGTCGAGCGTTCGGCCGGTGCGGCGACGAACGGCTGTGCCCACTCGCGCGCTTCGGCCCAGCGGTACAGGACCTCGGCCGAGCGCCGGGAGCGGGCGATGCACCAGCTCAGCCCGCCGCTGCTGAGCATCCACCGCAGCTGGTCGGCGAGCAGGAAGAGGGTGCCGAGCGCAGGCGTGTTGTAGGTCTGCGCGGCGCGACTGTTCTCGAGGGCGATGCGCAGATCGAGCGACGCCGGTACCCAGCGGCCGGAGGTGGCGATGCGGTCGATGCGCTCGAGCGCGGCGGGCGAGCAGCAGGCCAACCACAGGCCACCGTCGGAGCCGAAGCACTTCTGGGGCGCGAAGTAGTACACGTCGACCTCGGCCGGTGACCACGGCAGCCCACCGGCACCGGACGTGGCGTCGACGACGACGAGTGCCTCGCCCTCCGGTCGGCGGCACAGATCCATCATGACGCCGGTCGAGGTCTCGTTGTGGGTGAGCGCGCAGACGTCAACGCCGGCCGTGGACACGGGCACCGGGTGGGTGCCGGGTTCGCTGCGGACGACCTCGGGCGCGTCGAGGTGGGGAGCCCGAGCGGCGGCGTCGGCGAACTTGCCGGAGAACTCGCCGAAGACGAGGTGCTGGCTGCGGGACTCGATGAGCCCGAACGTGGCGATGTCCCAGAACACGGTCGAGCCGCCGTTGCCGAGCACGACCTCCCATCCGTCGGGGAGAGAGAACAGCTCGCGTAGCCCGGAGCGCACGTCGCGGACGACGTCACGCACCGGTGCCTGCCGGTGGGAGGTCCCCATCCAGCTCCGCCCGGCGGCGGCCAGCGCATCCATGGCCTCGGGTCGGACCTTGGACGGGCCGCAGCCGAACCGGCCGTCGCGCGGCAGCAGCGCGGCGGGTATCTGCAAGCTCGGGGCGGAGGTCACTGTGCCAGCATGAGGCACCGTGACCCCCATCTCCAAGCCCCGCGTCTCCCAACGGATCGGGTCGATCGCCGAGTCGGCCACCCTGGCCGTCGACGCAAAGGCCAAGGGTCTCAAGGCGGCGGGCGAGAACGTCATCGGCTTCGGCGCCGGCGAGCCGGACTTCCCGACCCCACCGCACATCGTGGACGCGGCGGTTGCCGCCTGCCGGGACGAGAAGAACCACCGGTACACCCCGGCCGCCGGGCTCCCGGAGCTGCGGGAGGCCATCGCGGTCAAGACCAAGCGGGACTCGGGGTTCGACTGCGGCGCGGGCAACGTGCTGGTCACCAATGGTGGCAAGCACGCGGTGTTCACCGCGTTCGCCGTGCTCTGCGATCCCGGCGACGAGGTGATCTGCCCGGCTCCGTACTGGACGACCTACCCCGAGGCGATCACCCTCGCCGGCGGCGTGCCCGTCGTCATCCCGACGGACGAGGCCAGCGGCTTCCGCGTCTCGGTCGAGCAGCTCGAGGCCGCCCGCACGCCTCGCACCAAGGTCCTCCTGTTCGTCTCCCCCGACAACCCGAGCGGCGCCGTCTACCCGCCCGACGAGGTCGAGGCCATCGGCCGGTGGGCGGTCGACCGCGGCATCTGGGTCGTGACGGACGAGATCTACGAGCACCTCGTGTACCCCCCCAACGAGTTCACGTCGATGCCGGTCCTCGTCCCCGAGCTGGCCGACACCTGCCTCATCCTGAACGGCGTCGCCAAGACCTACGCCATGACCGGTTGGCGCGTGGGCTGGATGATCGGACCGAAGGACGTCACCACAGCGGCGGCCAACTTCCAGTCCCACGCCACCTCGAACGTGGCGAACGTGTCGCAGCGAGCCGCGCTCGCCGCGGTGAGCGGCGACCTGGAGGCGGTGGCGATGATGCGCTCGGCGTTCGAGCGCCGCGGTCGGACCATGCACCGGATGCTCAACGACATCCCGGGTGTGACCTGCCTCGAGCCCCAGGGCGCGTTCTACTGCTTCCCGTCCTTCGAGGGACTCCTCGGACGGCACTTCGACGGACGACCCGTCGACTCGACGCTGACCCTGGCCGACGTGATCCTCGACAAGGCCAAGGTCGCGCTGGTACCGGGCGAGGCGTTCGGCAGCCCCGGCTACATGCGCCTCTCGTTCGCGCTCGGCGACGAAGACCTCGTCGTCGGCGTGGGACGGCTGCAGGAGCTCTTCGCCTGATGGCACGCGTCCTCGTGACCGAGGAGATCGCCGAAGGGGCGCTGGAGGAGCTGCGGGCCGCCGGCCACGACGTCGATGTCCAGCTGCACCTGACGCCCGAAGGGCTCCTCGAGGCGATCCCGGGGGCCAACGCGCTGGTCATCCGCTCGGCCACCCAGGTGACGGCCGAGGTGCTGGAGGCGGCGGATGCCCTGCTGGTGGTGGGACGAGCGGGCATCGGCCTCGACAACGTCGACCTCGATGCCGCCACTCGGCGCGGCGTCATGGTCGTCAACGCGCCGCAGTCCAACATCGTCTCGGCCGCCGAGCACACCATGGCCCTCGTCCTGGCCCAGGCCCGCAACGTCCCCCAGGCCCACGCCGCGCTCAAGCAAGGCCGCTGGGAGCGCTCGCAGTGGGAAGGCGTCGAGCTGGATGGCAAGACGCTCGGCATCGTCGGGCTCGGGCGCATCGGCAAGCTGGTCGCCCAGCGGGCCCAGGCCTTCGGGATGCGCCTGATCGCCTTCGACCCCTTCGTCAGCTCCGACCGGGCGCGCACGATGGGTGTCGAGCTGCTCCCGCTCGAGCGGGTCGTGGCCGAGGCGGACTTCCTGACCATCCACCTGCCCCGGACCAAGGAGACCATCGGTCTGGTCGGCAAGGAGCTGCTGGCCCAGGCCAAGCCCAACCTGCGCGTCATCAACGTGGCCCGCGGCGGCATCGTCGACGAGGAGGCGCTCGCCTGGGCGGTCCGGGAGGGGATCGTGGCCGGCGCCGCGCTGGACGTCTTCGCCGTCGAGCCGACGACCGCGTCACCGCTCTTCGGGCTGGAGCGAGTCGTCGTCACGCCGCACCTCGGGGCCAGCACCAGGGAGGCGCAGGACAAGGCCGGAGAGACCATCGCCGAGATGGTCCAGCTGGCCCTCGACGGCGAGTTCGTGCCGTTCGCCGTGAACGTGAGCGCGGCCGAGGCCTCGGAGACGGTCCGGCCGTTCCTCTCCCTCGCCGAGCGTCTCGGCCGGCTGTTCACGTCGCTGGCCGAGGGTGTGCCCTCGTCGGTCGAGGTCTGCTACGAGGGCCACATCGCCGACTACGACACGCGGATCCTCACCCTGGCCACGTTGAAGGGCCTGTTCGGAGGGGTCAGCGAGGATCCGGTGACCATGGTGAACGCGCCGACCCTGGCTCGGGAGCACGGCGTCGAGATCCGCGAGGTGACGTGCTCGACGCCGGTCGACCACGTGAACCTCATCACGATCCGAGGCGGTGGCCACGAGATCGCCGGCACCCTGGGAGGCCGCAGGGGTGACGCCCGCATCGTCGGCCTCGACGGGCACATGACGGACGTCCCCCCGGCCACGAACATGCTCGTCGTCCGCAACGACGACCGCCCGGGGATGATCGGCGTGGTCGGCACCGCGCTCGGGCGGGCCGGCGTCAACATCGCGGACATGGACGTCGGGCGGACGCCCACGCCGGGCTCGGCCCTCATGGTGCTGGCCACGACCGAGGCCGTCCCGACCCCGGTGATCGAGGAGCTGCGCCGGGAGCCCGGCATCATCTCGATCCATCCCCTCTCGGGGGATTAGGCGGACAGCACCTCGGCGCGGACGCTGAGCGCCCGCAGCAGCGACCAGCCGAACCCCAGCGCGACCACCAGCGACACCACTGCGGCGGAGATCCACTGACCGGCCCCGCCGTTGCCGGAGTCGAGTGCGAGCGCGTTGACAGCCTGCACGCCCAACCCGAGCGCGGCGATCCCGAACAGGAGCAGCCCGACGAGGGGAACCATCTCGTCCGGGAGCCAAGCCACCGACGCGCGGGCGCGATGGCGGCGGCGGACCAGCCACCAGCCGGCCATCACGGCCGCGCCGAGCACGCCGGCGGCGGTCCGGTACGTCTCCACCTCGTCGGTGGACGCCGGTGGCGCGACCGCGCAGCTCCAGCAGCAGCTGGTCGAGGTACCCCTCGACGCGATCGCCGGTCACGCCGACCAACCCAGCACGGCGTCGACGCCGGTCGCGAACGAGCGCCACTCGGCGCGCTGGCGCACGAGGGCGGCGGCGCCACTCGCGCTGAGCGAGTACACGCGGCGCCGGCGTCCGCCGACGTCGGCCCACGCGCTCGTCACCAGGCCCCGCGCCTCCATCCGGTGGAGCGCCGGGTACACGGTGCCCTCCGGGAGGTCGAAGTCGCCGCCACTGCGGTCCCGCAACGCGCCGATGATCGCGTAGCCGTGGCGGGGTGCGCCGTCCAGCACCGCGAGGATCAACAGCTCGAGCTGTCCCCTGACCTGCTCACGTCCCATACCTCGACAGCCTAGGCATCGAGGGCCGAGGGGTCAGGTCACCCCTCGATCGTGATGGCCCCGGTCGGGCAGAGATCAGCCGCCTGCATGACGGCGTCCCGCAGCGATTCGTCGGGCTCCTCCTGGAGCACGTACAGGTAGCCGTCGCTGCGCACCTCGAACACCTCGGGGCACACCTGCATGCACGCGCCGGTGCTGGCGCAGACGTCGTAGTCGACCGTGACCTTCATGTCCGCAGACCTCCCGTTCGGCGTCGTCGCTCAGCGACGGGCGGCACGGTAGCCGTCCGCCTCGGCGGCCTGCGGATCGGTGTAGCAGCGCTCAGGCACGGTGCGCTCGTAGAACTGGCCTCCGGGAACGTGGTAGATGCGCGAGCTGGTGTTGGCCTTGACGGGGTAGCCGGAGGGGCAGGCGCCGTCCACCGGATCAGCCCAGCTCCGTGCCTCCGCCACTGCCTCGGTCACCGCCGGGGCCGTGGCGACGGTGGCCACGTTGGCCGGCTCGGCCGCCTGGGGCGGCGTCGTCCCGCCACCGTCGACCGGTGGCCAGGTGGGGCCGGTGTCGGGCGGCGCCGTCAGCGCTGGGCGGCCCCTGAGCGCCCGCACCGCTGCCGCGGCGGCGGCACCGAGGATGGCGAAGACGAGGAGCCGGCGGATGAACCGTGCCATGCGGCCAGGTTAGGCCCGCCGTTGACGGCTGATGGCGGACGCCACCGCCCGCAACGAGGCGGTCATGCTGTTGACGTGGGTGCCGACGCCCCAGCGGGTCTGGCCCGAGCCGTCGATGGTCTCCACGTAGGCGACGGCGGTGGCATCGGCGCCGGCGCCCAACGCGTGCTCGGCGTAGTCGACGACGTCGATCTCCACGCCGAGTCCGTCCCTCGCCGCGCGCACGAAGGCGTCGATGGGGCCGTTGCCGTCGCCGGTCAAGGTGTGATGGGCGCCGTCGATGACGAGCTGGGCGGTGATCGTGGTCGCTCCGTCGGCGTCGGAGCGCAGCTCGTGGCTCTCGAGGACGATGTCGGGCGACGGGGGCAGGTACTCGTCCTGGAAGGCGTCCCACATGGCGCCGGGCGCGATCTCCGTGCCGCTGTCCTCGGTGATGGCCTGGATGGTCTTGGAGAACTCGATCTGCAGCCGGCGGGGGAGCTCAAAGCCGTGCTCGGCCTTCATGATGTACGCCACGCCGCCCTTGCCGGACTGGCTGTTGACCCGGATCACGGCCTCGTAGGTGCGCCCGACGTGGCGGGGATCGATGGGCAGGTAGGGGACCTCCCACTGCTCGTAGTCGACGGGCAGCGCCTCCATGCCCTTCTTGATGGCGTCTTGGTGGGAGCCGGAGAACGACGTGTAGACCAGGTCGCCCACATACGGGTGCCGGGGCGGGACGGGCAGCCGGTTGCAGTACTCGGCCACCCGGCGCAGGGCGTCGATGTCGGTGATGTCGAGCTCGGGGTCCACGCCTTGCACGAAGAGGTTCATCGCCAAGTTGACGATGTCGACGTTGCCGGTGCGCTCACCGTTGCCGAACAGGGTCCCCTCGACGCGGTCGGCCCCGGCCATGACGCCGAGCTCGGCCGCGGCGACACCGCAGCCCCGGTCGTTGTGCGGGTGCAGCGACAGCACGACGGACTCGCGCCGTGACACGTGCCGGTGGAACCACTCGATCACGTCGGCGTACACGTTGGGCGTGTACATCTCGACCGTCGCCGGCAGGTTCAGGACGATCGGCCGGTCGGGGGTGGGCTCGATGACGTCCATGACCGCCTCGCACACCTCGAGCCCGTAGTCGGGCTCGGTTCCGGTGAAGCTCTCGGGCGAGTACTCGTAGCGGATGGTCGTGTCGCCCATCCCCTGCTCCAACTTGCGGCACAGCTTGGCCGCGTTGATCGCGATGTCGGCGATCCCGGCCCGGTCCAATCCGAAGACCACCCGTCGCTGGAGGATCGACGTCGAGTTGTAGAAGTGGACGATCGCTCGGGGCGCGCCCTCCAGGCACTCGTAGGTCCGCTCGATGAGGTCCTGCCGGCACTGCGTCAGCACCTGGATCGTGACGTCGTCGGGGATCAGGTCCTCCTCGACCAGGACCCGTACGAAGTCGAAGTCGGGCTGGCTGGCCGAGGGGAAGCCGACCTCGATCTCCTTGAAGCCCATCTTCACGACGGCGTCGAACATGCGCCGCTTCCGCTCGATGTCCATCGGGTCGATCAGCGCCTGGTTGCCGTCGCGGAGATCGACGGAGCACCACAACGGCGCCTTCTCGATGCGCTGGTCCGGCCAGGTCCGATCGGGCAGCCCGTGGGCGAGCGGGACGAACCGCTGGTACCGCTGGAACGGCATGGGCTTCGGGCTCACGGGCTCGGGAGGCATCGGAGTGTTCCTTTCTCGAAAACGGAAGAACCCCCTGGCCCGGTGGGCGCAGGAGGCTCGGCGAACGCGATATGGGGCGTGCGCCGTTACCTAAGGAGGAGCTCCAGGGCACGGCGGACGGCGGACATCCCGGCCAGTGTGCCGGTCCCGGCCCGGGATGTCAACGCACGGCTGACGTGACGTCAGCCCGCCGCCACCCGCGGCCGCTCCTCCTCGGGCAGCGGCACGCGACGGAACCAACGCCAGAGGACGAGGTCGTAGATCGTCTTCAGCGTGCCGGCGACGACGAACCCGGCGCCCGGGGCGATGGCCTGGATGGGTGCGTTGACGAGCGGTGCGAACGGGCGGGCGATGTACCGGGCGGTGCCGGTGTAGGCCGCGGCGGCGGTGCGCTCGTCCGGGTCGACGAGGGCCATCACGTAGGCCTGACGGGTGGGGACGTCCATCTGGCCGAGCATGGCCCGTACCAGGAGCAGCGCGATGGCGACGCCGAGGTTGGGCGCGAAGGGCAGCGCGATCAGGCACAGGTTCGACGGGATGTGCGAGACCACCATCGTGGCCAGCAGCCCGATGCGGCGGGCGATGAACGGGGCGGCGAGGAACGACGCGGTCTGGATCAGGCCGATGCCGAAGAAGAGCAGGCCGAGCTGCTCGCTCGAGGCGTGGAACTGCCGCCCGAGGAACACGACGATCAGCGTCTGGATGACGAACCCGCCCGCGAAGGCGTCGACGGCGAACAGGAAGGACAGCCGCGTCACGACGGCGCGAGACCGGCCGAGCGCCGACCGGGGCGGCGGGCCGAGGCCGTGCTCGGGCTCGACGTGGATGCTCAGCGAGCGGGCGACGAGCGCGCCGAGCAGCGCGACCGGGACGAAGACGAGGAACAACCGGGGATCGCTCGGCGGTCCGGGCAGCAGGGAGCGGAGGAGCTTCGGTCCGCCGGCGAGCAGCGCACCGACCGAGCCGGCCAGCGTGGCGGTCGCGTTGTAGATGCTGAAACCTGCGGCGAGGCGGTGGTGCTGGAGCTCGCTGGCCAGCATCGACTGCTCCAGGCTGGTGAACGGCCCGCTCTCCACGACCTCCGTCGACAGCGCACCCGTGAGCATGACCGGGATCAGGATGGCGAGGTGGCCGGTCGAGGCCAGGGCGATGCCGACCGCGGCCAGGGCCACGTAGAGCCCGACGTAGCAGCGGCGGCGCCCGATCCGATCGCCGTAGCGGCCGATGAGGACCGTCATCAGCGCGAGCCCGGCCACGGTGCAGGTCAGCAGCAGGCCGATGCGGGCCGTCGACCAGCCCCGGGCCTCCAGCACGATCCCCAGGTGGACGGAACCGAAGCCGTAGACGACCGCCCGCAGCGCCTGCGCCAGCAGCACCTTGCGGGCGTCCAGCGAGAGCTGGTCGTGCGGTCGGGCGCGGGCCATCGCCTCAGCGTGCCACCCGGCGGGGAATCTCGCTGTGGCGCCGGCCCGCTGGCGGCGAGACTGCTGGGATGACGGGCGACGTGCTCGAGCTGCGCGGGCTCACGAAGCGGTTCAAGTCCGTGACCGCGGTCGATGGGCTGGACCTGCTCGTGCCGGTCGGCGCCCGGGTCGGGCTGCTCGGCCCCAACGGCGCCGGCAAGACGACGACGCTGCTGATGCTCCTCGGCGTGATCCTGCCCGATGCCGGCTCGGTGACCCTGGTCGGCCATGAGCTCCCGCGGCACCGCTCGAAGGCGCTCGGTGAGGTCGGCTTCGTCGCCGGCTACCTGCCCCTGCCCGAGAACCTGACGGTCTTCGAGTCGCTCGAGATCTTCGCTGGCTTCTACGGCATCCGCCGCCCCGGTGCCGTCGTGCGCGCCGCGGTCGAGCGCTTCGGCATCGGCCGCCTCGCCGACCGGCGGGGTCAGGAGCTGTCGTCCGGGCAGCGGACGCTCGTCGGCATCGTCAAGGCCGTGCTCCACCGCCCTCGCCTCCTGGTGCTCGACGAGCCGACGGCCTCGCTCGACCCCGATGTCGCGCTGCGCGTCCGCGCCGCCCTGCTCGACGTGCATCGCGAGGACGGCACGGCCCTGCTGGTGACCAGCCACAACATGCGGGAGGTGGAGATCCTCTGCGAGCGGGTCGTCATCCTGGCGCGCGGCCGCATCGCGGCCGACGGCACACCGGCGGAGATCGCGCAGCAGTTCGGGACGGAGGACCTGGAGGGCGCGTTCCTCGAGGTGGCCGGGCAGACCGTGTCCGAGGCCGAGCTCCGGGCGACGGGGTCGTCATGAGCGCGCATCGCATCGCTGTCGTGGTGCGACGCCACTGGCTCGTGCTGTGGCGCTCGCCCCACCGCTGGTTCGAGGTCGGCTTCTGGCCGCTGATGGACGTCATCCTGTGGGGCTCGCTCGGCGTGTTCGTGGCTCGCCAGGACAACGCCAGCCGCGCCGGCACCGCGTACCTGCTCGCCGGCATCGTGCTCTTCCATGTCCTGTTCCAGGTCCAGATCACCGCGACGACCGGCGTCATGGAGGAGACCTGGACCCGCAACCTCCTCAACGTGCTCACCACCCCGGTCACCGAGCTGGAATACGTGGTCGCCGTCGGCGTGTTCGGCCTGTTGAAGACACTGCTGGCCATGGCCGCGCTGACCTTCACCACCATCATCCTGTTCGGCTTCGACCTCAGCCAGGTGGGCTGGGCCGTCATCCCCGTGGCCTGGATCCTGGTGCTCAACGGCTGGGCGCTCGCCCTCCTCGTGATCGGCCTCATCCTCCGCTTCGGCCAGAGCGCGGAGATCCTCACGTGGGGCCTGAACTACGTGGTGATGGCCCTGTCCGGCGTGTTCTTCCCGGTGGACGCGCTCCCACCCGGCCTGCGCAGCATCGCCTCGATCCTGCCCACGACCTGGGCCTTCTCGGCACTGCGCCGAGCGCTCGACGGTCTGCCCTTCTCGTGGGTGGGCTTCGGGGTCGCGTTCCTCACGTCGCTCCTGCTCATCGTGCTCAGCGGGCTCCTGGCGACGCACCTCCTGAAGGTGTTCCGCCGCCGTGGCTTCGTGACCCGCTACTCCTGAGCGCGGGTCCAGGCGCCGCCGTCCGGCTCCGTCCCGGGGCCCGTCACTACACTGGACCGGTGACCAGGATCGCCATCGGTTCCGACCACGCCGGCTTCCTGCTCAAGGAGCACTTCATCCCGATCCTCACGAAGGACGGTCACGAGGTGGCGGACCTCGGGACGAACAGCGAGGAGCCGGTCGACTACCCCATCTACTGCTCGGCCGTCGGTCGGGCGGTGCGCGACGGCGAGGCCGAGGTCGGCATCGTGCTCGGCGGCAGCGGCCAAGGCGAGCAGCTCTCGGCCAACAAGGTGCGGGGAGTCAGGGCCGCGCTGTGCAACGACCTGTTCACGGCCCGCTTCGCCCGCGCCCACAACGACGCCAACGTGCTCTCGATCGGCGCGCGTGTCGTCGGCTTCGGGCTGGCCGAGCTGATCCTGGAGACGTTCCTGACGACGCCGTTCGAAGGCGGGCGCCACGTGAAGCGGCTGGCGGAGATCGCCGCGCTGGAGGACGAGTTCTGATGCCCTGGCCGTCCGACATCGATCCCGACGACGAGGTCGCGGCGGTCATCGGCCGCGAGGAGGAGCGGCAGAACACCACGGTCCAGCTCATCGCCAGCGAGAACTTCACGTCGCCGGCGGTGCTGCGGGCGGTGGGGTCGGTCCTCACCAACAAGTACTCCGAGGGCTACCCGGGCAAGCGCTACTACGGGGGCAACCAGTTCATCGACGAGTCGGAGGCCCTGGCCATCGACCGGGCGAAGCGGTTGTTCGGCGCCGAGCACGCCAACGTCCAGCCCCACAGCGGCGCCAACGCCAACATGGCGGTCTATCTCGGTCTCCTGCAGCCGGGCGACACCATCCTCGGCCTGTCGCTCGACCACGGCGGCCACCTGACCCACGGGTCGCCGGTCAACGCCAGCGGCATCCTGTACGACTTCGTCTCGTACAAGCTCTCGCCGAGCGACGAGCGGATCGACCTCGACCAGGTGCGGGACCTGGCCCTGGAGTACCGGCCGAAGATGATCGTTGCCGGCGCAACCGCCTACCCGCGCAGAATCGAGGCCGAGCCGTTCCGCGCCATCGCCGACGAGGTCGGCGCGCTGCTCATGTTCGACATCGCCCACATCGCCGGGTTGATCGCCGGTGGCGTACACCCCAGCCCGATCGGCATCGCCGACGTCGTCACCCTGACCACGCACAAGACGCTCCGCGGCCCACGCGGTGGTGCCATCCTCGCGTCGGCCGAGCTCGGACCGCGGATCGACAAGGCCATCTTCCCGGGGCTCCAGGGTGGACCTCTGGAGCACGTGATCGCCGGCAAGGCGGTGGCCTTCCGGGAGGCCACGCACCCGTCGTTCCGCGACTACGCCGCGCAGATCGTGGCCAACGCCGCCGCGCTGGCCGAAGCGCTGTCCGGCCACGGCTTCCGGCTGGTCTCGGGCGGCACCGACAACCACCTGATGCTGGTCGACCTGCGCGCCTTCGACGCCGAGCTCACCGGCAAGGAGGCTCAGGCCGTGCTCGACCAGGCCGGCATCACCCTGAACAAGAACACCATCCCGGACGACCCCCGCTCGCCCTTCGTCACCAGCGGCGTGCGGATCGGGACGCCGTCGGTCACCACCCAGGGCATGAAGGAGCCGGAGATGGTCGCCATCGCCGAGCTCATCGCCCGCGCCCTGCGCGATCGGGGCAACCCGGCCGAGCTGGCCGCCGTCCGGGAGGACGTCGCCGTGCTCTGCGGCAAGTTCACCCCCTACGCCGCCTGAGGACCACCGCCGCGTGCCCGATCTCGCCGGCTACGCGTTCGTCGGCTTCATCGCGGCCTTCGTCACGATGGTCACCACGCCCGTGGTCCGCCGCGTCGCCCTCCACTTCGGATGGGTCGTGCCGCCGGACGATCGCCGTGTGCACGCGCAGCCCACGCCGGCCATCGGCGGGGTGGCGATGTTCCTCGGGCTCGGCGCGGCGATGGGCGCGGCGTGGCAGATGGACCGGTTCTCGACACTCTTCCGGAACAACTCGGAGCCGCTCGGCGTGCTGCTGGCCGCCGCGGTCATCTTCGCGGTCGGCCTGATCGACGACCTCCGGCCGATCTCGGCACCAGCCAAGGTCACGGGCATCGTCATCGCCGGCGCCATCCTCGCCTGGTTCGGCGTCACGATGTTCTACTTCCGGGTGCCGTTCTCGGACGTCTACTCCGTCGGGGCCGACTGGGTGCCCCTCGTGACGGTGATCTGGCTCCTCCTGATGGCCAACGCCGTCAACCTCATCGACGGCCTGGACGGCCTCGCCGCGGGGATCGTCGCCATCGCCTCGGGCACCTTCTTCCTCTACAGCCAGCAGCTGAACGACGCCGGACGGCTCGAGGCGCCGAACATCGGCCCGTTGCTGGCCATCATCACCCTCGGCATGTGCGTGGGCTTCCTGCCCCACAACTTCAACCCCGCCCGGATCTTCATGGGCGACGGTGGGGCGCTGCTCCTCGGGCTGATGATGGCCGCGTCGACGAGCGTGGTCGGAGGGCGCTCGGACCCCAACCAGGGCTTCAGCGGACAGACTTACTTCTTCCTCGCCCCGCTCGCCATCCCCATCGTCATCCTCGGCGTGCCCATCCTCGACGCCGTCTTCGCGGTGATCCGACGCGCCGCCGGGCGCTCCGGCCTGACCGTCGCCGACAAGAACCACCTGCACCACCGGCTGATGCGCCTCGGACACGGCCAGCGCCGCAGCGTCCTGATCCTGTGGCTCTGGACGGCGCTCCTCTCCGGGCTCGTGCTCTACCCGACCTACACGGGCGAGGGTGACGCCTTCGTCCCCCTCGGGGTCGCCGCGCTGGCCCTCATCCTCTACACGGTCCTCCACCCGGAGGTCCGGCGCAGCCGGGAGGACACGACCTCCTAGACGACCTCCCGGAGCCCTCCGGTGTGGACGTCGTAGACGAACCCGCGCACCGAGTGCTTGTGGAGGATGAACGGGCTGGCCTTGACGCGGCCGACCGACTGCCTGACGTCCTCGTCGAGGTCTCCGAACCCTTCATCAGTCCACGCCGGGTCGACGCCGGTCGCCTCGAGCAACCGCGCCTTGAACCCGGCGTCGTCGAACCCCAGCATCCCGCACCCGGTGTGGTGGATGAGGATGACCTCCTCGGTGCCGAGGACGTGCTGCGAGATGGAGAGTGCACGGATCTCGTGCTCGGTCACGACGCCACCGGCGTTGCGGATGACGTGGGCGTCGCCCTCCGCCAGGCCGAGCAACCGATGGACGTCCAGCCTCCCGTCCATGCAGGCGAGGACCGCGACCTTGCGCTCCGGCTTCTGGGGAAGGTCGACGTCTTCGAAGGCGGCCGCATAGGCAGCGGCGTTGCGGAGCAGCTCGTCGGTGGCCGTCATCGGGCAAGTCTGACCCCGCGGCCGGTAGACCCGCCACTCTCCGTGGAGTTCAGGCCCACCATCCGGAAGAAAGTGCGGAATCAGATTCCATAATACGGAATGACGCGGCTACGATGGGCGGACGCACACCGCGAAGGGGATGAGGCCATGGCAGCAGCGGCAGTGGGGACGTCACCGAGGCCGAGCACGGCAGGACGGGCCGGCCTGGCGAGCTGGACCGGACCGCTGCGCCGATCGGCGTGGACCGTCGCGCTGGTGACGGCGCTCGGGGCCGCGCTCGGGCTGCTGCTCGTGGTGCACCGCGACCACCGGTACGTCGCCCGGGCCTCGGTCGTCCTGGACTCGACCGCCGGATCGACGGCCGAGCGCCAGACGGGGGCCCAGGCGGTGGTCGACATGATCGAGTCGGGGCAGGTCCGGGGTGGGGTGGCCCGCGTGTTGGGCGTGCCCGTCGCGCGGGTGCGACCGATCAGCGCGGCCGTCGTGGGTGACGGTTCCACGATCGAGCTGCGTTCGTCGGCACGAAACCCGGGCCGGGCCGAGACCATCGCCGCGACCGCGGTCGCGGTCGCCGTCGGGCTCCAGGACAGCCAGGGCAGCCTCGTGTCGCCGCTGCCGACCTACCACGCCGGGACGATCGACGGCTCGGCCACCGCGACCGGGCCCGGCTGGGCGCAGGTCGCGCTGGGGTGGGGCGCGGTCGCGATGGCCCTGGCCGTGGCCGGGGTGTACGTCGTCGCCTACGCCAACGGCTGGGCTCCCGAGACCGGTGGAGCGCCGGCCCGCCGACCGATGCCGGCCGCCTCCGGGGCCTGACCGCCCCGCCTGCCGCAGGGCCTTGCCGGTCAGAGGCGGTGGAGTGGGAGCTCGCCCGCCAGCGCGCTCGCCGCGGCGACCACATGGCGACCGAGGATGGGGATCCGATCCTCCCCGAAGCCGTGGATCGGTCCCTGCACGGCCACGCCGGCTCGCGCCACGCCGTGGCGGTCCAGCACGGGAGCACCGACCCCACCCACGCCGTCGTGACGCTCCTCATGGTTCACCGCGTAGCCGCGGGCCCGGGTGGCTTCCAGGTCCGTGACGAGCGCGCCGGCGGTCAGCGTGTGGCGGGTGAAGCGCTCGAGGGGCTCCAGCTCGGCCACCGCCTGCGCCGGGTCTTCCGGACCGAAGGCGAGCAGCGCCTTGCCCATGGCCGAGGCGTGGAGCGGCACGCGAGCGCCGTGGGGCCGATCGAAGCGCAGCGGCTGGTCCGACTCGGCGCGGAGCACCACGACGACGTCGCCGCCACTGCGCACGCCGAGGCTGGCCGCCTCGCCGGTCGAGCGGGCCAGTTGGTCGAGGTCGGGCTGGGCCAAGTCGAGGCCGTAGCGTGCCATCGCCGACTGGCCGAGGACGGCCAGCCGCGCCCCGAGGTGATAGCGCTCGGTCCGGCTGTCCTGGGCCAGCAAGCCACCACGCACCAGCGCTCTGACGATGCGATGCGCGGTGCTGGCGCGGAGGCCGGACCGCTCGGCGATCTCGCCGAGACCGAGATCGTCCACATCGGCGTCGAAGCAGGAGATGATGGCCATGGCCCGCTCGACGGCCTGGGCGCCCGTCCGCGCCTCGGGGCCCTCACTCGCCACGGCGCCAGTCTGCCAGCCGGGCGATCGCCGCCGGCGCCCTAAGTGTGACGCTAGGTGGTGAGCTGGGCGACCACCTGGGCCGCCAGCGCCGCCGGCCGGGCCGTCGTGGTGTGGAGCACGAGGTCGGGATGGAGGGGTGGCTCGTAGGGGTCGTCGATGCCGGTGAAGCCCCGCAGCTCGCCGGCGCGCGCCTTGGCGTAGAGCCCCTTCGGGTCGCGCTGCTCGCACTCCTCGATCGGCGTGTCGACGAACACCTCGACGAACCGGAGGCCTGCGGCCTCGTGGATCTCCCGGACCCGGTCGCGGCCGTCGCGGTAGGGCGAGATCACGGGGACGAGCGCGGCGAGCCCGGCGTCGGCCATGAGGCGGGCGACCTCGCCCACCCGGCGGACGTTCTCCTCGCGGCCGGCGCGGTCGAAGCCGAGGTCGCCGTTGAGGCCGAAGCGCAGGTTGTCGCCGTCCAGCACGTAGGTCGCGCGGCCGGCGTTCACCAGGAGCCGGGCCACCTCGTTGGAGATGGTCGACTTGCCGGAGCCCGAGAGGCCGGTGAACCAGACGGTCACGCCGCCCAGGCGCCCGGCCGCCCACCGCTGCTCGCGGGCGATGGTGGTCGGATGCCAGACGATGTGCCGGACGTCGGCCCCTGGCGAGGTCGAGGTCACGGGATGGACGACGCCTCGCCGAGGATCATGCCGCCGGCCACGGTCTCGTTGGTCGCCTCGTCGATGAGGATGAAGCTGCCCGTGTGGCGGTTGCGGCGGTACTCGTCGAAGAACAGCGGCGCCGTCGTACGGAGCGTGACGCGGCCGATGTCGTTCATGCCGAGACGGCCGGTCTCCTCGTCGCGGTGGAGGGTGTTGATGTCCAGGCGGTAGGGCAGCTCGCGCACCATGGCCCGGGCGCTGCGGGTGGTGTGCTTGATGACGTAGGTCGACCGCGGCGTGAGCGGCTTGTCGCTGAACCAGCACACCATGGCGTCGATGTCCTGGCTGACGGTCGGCGCGTTGTGCGGACGGCAGATCATGTCGCCGCGGCTGATGTCGATCTCATCGGCGAGGCGGATCGTGACGCTCATCGGTGAGGAGGCCTCGTCGATCGGGCCGCCGAACTGGTCGACCGACGCCACGGCGGTGCTGAAGCCCGACGGCAGGACGAGGACCTCGTCGCCGGCGCGGAACTGACCGCCTGCCACCTGTCCGGCGTAGCCGCGGTAGTCGTGGTGGTCGTTGGACATCGGCCGGATGACGTACTGCACGGGGAACCGCGGGTCGATGAGGTTGCGGTCCGACCCGATGTAGAGGTTCTCGAGGTGCCACAGCAGTGTCGGCCCGCCGTACCAGGGGGTGTTGGGCGAGTGGTCGATGACGTTGTCGCCGAGCAGCGCCGAGATCGGGATGAACGTCAGGTCGGCGAACTCGAGCTTGCCGGCGAACTCGGTGAACTCGGCCCGGATCTCCTCGAAGACCTTCTCGTCGAACTCGACCAGGTCCATCTTGTTGACGCACACCGCGAGGTGCTTGACCTGGAGCAACGAGGCGATGACGGCGTGGCGCCGGCTCTGCTCGGTCATGCCCTTGCGGGCGTCGACGAGCACGAGCGCGAGGTCGGCGGTCGAGGCGCCGGTCACCATGTTGCGCGTGTACTGCACGTGGCCCGGGGTGTCGGCGATGATGAACTTGCGCTTGGGCGTGGCGAAGTAGCGGTACGCCACATCGATCGTGATGCCCTGCTCCCGCTCGGCCCGCAGGCCGTCGGTCAGCAGTGCGAGGTTGGTGTAGTCGAAGCCCTTGTCCCGGCTCGTGCGCTCGACGGCCTCCAGCTGGTCCTCGAAGATCTGCTTCGAGTCGAGCAGCAGGCGCCCGATCAGGGTCGACTTGCCGTCGTCGACGGAGCCCGCCGTGGCGAATCGCAACATCTCCATGGCTTAGAAGTAGCCCTCCTTCTTGCGGTCTTCCATGGCGGCTTCCGCGAACTTGTCGTCCGCCCGGGTGGCGCCGCGCTCGGTGATGCGGCTGGCGGCCACCTCCATGATCACGTCGTCGACGTTGGCGGCCGTCGACTCGACGGCGCCCGTGCAGCTGGCATCCCCGACGGTGCGGAAGCGCACGGTCCGGGTCTCGACGACCTCGCCCTCCAGCACGGTGACGAACGGGCTCACGGCGAGGAACATGCCGTCGCGCCGGAACACCTCGCGCCGGTGCGAGTAGTAGATCGACGGGAGCTCGATCTCCTCGAGCTTGATGTACTGCCAGACGTCGAGCTCGGTCCAGTTGCTGATGGGGAACACGCGGATGTGCTCACCCTTGCGGTGCCGGCCGTTGTAGAGGTTCCACAGCTCGGGCCGCTGGTTCTTGGGGTCCCACTGACCGAACTCGTCGCGGAAGGAGTAGACGCGCTCCTTGGCGCGGGCCTTGTCCTCGTCCCGACGCCCGCCGCCGAAGACGGCGTCGAACTCGTGCTGCTCGATGGTGTCGAGCAAGGTGACGCTCTGCAGGCGGTTGCGGCTCGCCTTCGGACCCTTCTCCTCGGTGACCCGGCCGGCGTCGATCGACTCCTGGACCGAGCCGACGACGAGGCGGACACCGAGCTCGGCCACCCGCTTGTCGCGGTAGGCGATGACCTCGGGGAAGTTGTGGCCGGTGTCGACGTGCATCAGGGGAAACGGAATGCGGCCGGGCCAGAACGCCTTCTCCGCGAGGCGGGCCATCACGATGGAGTCCTTGCCGCCGCTGAAGAGCAGGCAGGGCTTCTCGAACTCGGCCGCCACCTCGCGCATGATGTGGATGGACTCGTCCTCGAGCGCGTTGAGATGGCTCCGGTAGGCCGTGGGCATCGGCATCCTCATGTCGTCGATGGGGTCGTGGGTCATGGTCATGATGGCGCCTCGGGGGGTCGATTCCGGCACTCAGGCCGGCTCGGTGGCGGATGAGGGGTCGGGGATGCTCTCGATCGCCGGCGCCGCGGCGCGGTTGGCCACGTAGCGACGGACGAGGAAGAGGCCGAGCAGCACGAGGCCGCCCGCGAAGGCCAGGCCGAGGTAGCCGGTGCTGGCTCCGAGGAGCTTGAGTGCGGAGATCAAGAGCACCAGGATCAGCACGGGCCGGATGATCTGGTCGGGAGCCCGGGTGGAGACCTTGGCCCCGACGTAGACGCCGGGGATGGCGCCGACCAGCAGGGTGAGCGTGAGCCCGAGCTGGAAGTCGCCGAAGAGGAGATGGCCAAGGGTGGCGGCCCCGACGAGCGGGATGGCCTGGACGAGGTCGGTGCCGACCAGGGCCTTGGCCGACAGCATCGGGTAGAGCAGCAGCAGCAGGACGATGATGAGCGAGCCGGAGCCGACCGACGTCAGCCCGACGACGAGGCCGCCGATGAGGCCGATGGCGACGGTGACCACCGGGCGCACCCGGATCTCGTCGACCGGCGTCACCGTCAGCCGTCCCCGGCGCTGATCGACGATGTTCTTGGCGATCATCGAGGCGGCGGCCAGGAGGAGGGCGACGCCGAGCATCGTCTTGAGCCGGGCCTGGAACTGCTCGCCGGTGTCGAGGGCGTTGAGGATGAGCACGCCGGAGAAGGCGGCCGGGACCGAGCCGATGCAGAGGAAGAGGACCAGGCGCCGGTTGACGGCGCCGTGGCGCATGTGGACGCCGGCGCCGACCGGCTTCATGACGAGCGAGGCCATGAGGTCGCTCGAGACCGCGGCGAGGGGCTGGACACCGAAGACCAGCACCATGATCGGCGTCATGAGCGCGCCTCCGCCCATTCCGGTGAGGCCGACGATGAAGCCGACGATGAGACCTGCGACGGAGACGAGCACGGCGGCCATCCTGCACCACGCTCCGTGGCCGGCATCCGGTGGCCGGTCGAATCCGCACCAAACCCCTCGATGCACCGCCGGTTCGCCGAACTGCGTGGCCGATCCGTCACCGAGCGTGTGATCCGGGGGCTCCCCGACCCCTCTCGGTGAACATCGAGTGGCAGAGTGAAATCGGTCCACAACGCGGGCGTTAGGACTTGGCGTATCGACGGAGCAGGTCCTGCTCCCGGCTCGGCAGGAATGGCGGGAGCACCGGGAGCTCGGCTCGGTCGATCGCCAACCCTTCACCACGAACACGCTCACCACTCGCGGCGCACCGGAGGTACCGGGCCCGCATCTGACCCGGAGGATCTCCCCACCATGCGAAAGTCCCTCACGCTGCTGCCGGCCGGAGTGCTGGCTGCAGCCATCATCGGGTCGGCGTGCGCCCCGCCGCCGCCCCCGCCGCCCCCGCCGCCGCCGCCCACCACGGCGCCCGGCTCGACCGGATGCGCGGCGCCGAGCTCGGCCAAGGCCGGCCCGGATGGCAGCGACCCCATCGCGTCGTGGGGTGTCGACGGCACCGCCCTCGCTACGGCCGTC
>JBKPRL010000080.1:0-23365 GCA_046734535.1 bacterium
GTGATCTTCCTGGGCCCGGTGTCGCCGCACTGGGAGATCGACAGCGACTTCGGGGACCGCAAGGTGGTCGAGGAGTTCAAGGCCCGGGCGCTGGCCCGCCTGGTCCTCCTCCCCCGCGACGATCCGCAGTTCCGACGCAACCGGGAGCGGATCGTGCGCGACGCCGAGCGTGAGCGCATCGTGCTCGACTGGGACCTGGGCCTGCCCGAGGGCGAGGACATCTAGCGCGGGAGAGGGCACCGGGGCCTTCGGCGGTCGTTGCCCTGCTGCACTACGCTGAAACGGGTGTCGTCCCTGGTGGATCCCGCCGACGGCCCGCCACCGCGGCTCCTGAACCGGGAGCTCTCCTGGCTCGACTTCAACGAGCGGGTCCTGGCGCTGGCCGCGGATCCCGGCACGCCGCTCCTGGAGCGCCTGAAGTTCTGCGCCATCTTCTCGTCCAACCTGGACGAGTTCTTCCAGGTCCGGGTGGCCGCCCTGAAGGACCAGGTGGCCGCCGGGTTGGCGCGGCTCTCGCCGGACGGGCGGGCGCCGGGCCAGCAGCTGCTGGAGATCGGTGACCGGGTCGAGGACCTGATCCGCCAGCAGGAGGACCTGTACCTGGGTGAGCTCGTCCCGGCCATCAAGTCCAACGGCATCGTGCTGTGCCGCTGGTCTGAGCTCGACCTCGACGATCGCAAGCACCTCGACGAGGTGTTCGACGAACGGGTCTTCCCCGTGCTGACCCCCCTCGGTGTGGACCCTGCGCACCCGTTCCCCTACATCTCCAACCTCTCGCTCAACCTGGCCGTCTCGGTCTACGACGACCTCAACAGCGCCGAGCGCTTCGCCCGGGTCAAGGTGCCGCCCACGCTGCCCCGCTTCATCGGCCTGCCCGACGGCGAGCGGTTCATCCTCCTCGAAGACCTGATCGCGGCCCACCTCGACGCGCTGTTCCCCGGCATGACCGTGGTCGACCACTGGATGTTCCGGGTGACCCGCAACGCCGACCTCACCGTCGAGGAGGAGGAGGCCGACGACCTGCTGGCGGCCCTCGAGATGGAGCTGCGCCGGCGCCGCTTCGGCCGCGCGGTGCGTCTGGAGATCGAGGCCGGCGCGTCGGACCGCGTGCTCGAGCTGCTGGTGTCCGAGCTCGACCTCACCGAGGACGACATCTCGTTCCACCGTGCGCCGCTCGACCTCACCGGGCTGTGGGCCCTCCACCGGCTCGACCGGCCGGAGCTGAAGGACGAGCCGTGGGTGCCCGTGACGCAGACCCGGCTGGCCGACGCGCTGGAGGAGGAGCGCAGCATGTTCGCGGTCATCCGCGGTCAGGACGTGCTCGTCCACCACCCGTACGACTCGTTCGTGTCCTCGGTCGAGGCGCTCATCCGGCAGGCGGCCGACGATCCCCACGTCCTCTCGATCAAGATGACCCTGTACCGCACGTCCGGTGACTCGATCATCGCCCAGGACCTGATCCGGGCGGCCGAGCGGGGCGTGCAGGTCGCCGTCCTGGTCGAGCTGAAGGCCCGCTTCGACGAACAGCGCAACATCACCTGGGCCAAGCGGCTGGAGGAGGCCGGCGTCCACGTCGTCCACGGCGTGGTCGGGCTCAAGACCCACTCGAAGTGCACGCTCATCGTGCGCGACGAGCCGGAGGGGCTACGGCGCTACGCCCACATCGGCACCGGCAACTACAACTCCTCGACCGCCCGCCTCTACGAGGACTTCGGCCTGCTCACCTGCGACCCGCAGATCGGCTCCGACCTCAGCCAGCTGTTCAACAACCTCACCGGCTTCTCACGCGAGGACCCGTACCGGCGGCTCGTGGTCGCTCCGCGGTCCCTGCGCGCCCGGTTCCTCGACCTGATCGCGCGCGAGTCGTCGTTCGGCTCGGCCGGGCGGATCACCATGAAGATGAACGCCCTGGTCGACCCGGAGCTGATCGAGGCGCTCTACGCGGCCAGCCAGGCCGGGGTGCAGATCGAGCTCGTCATCCGCGGCATCTGCTGCCTGCTGCCGGGGGTCCCTGGTGTCAGCGACAACATCCGGGTCCGGTCCATCCTCGGCCGTTACCTGGAGCACGCCCGCATCTACGTCTTCGCCAACGGCAACGGGCCGGGCCGGCCGGTGCACTACATCGGCTCTGCGGACATGATGCCCCGCAACCTCGACAAGCGGGTCGAGGTGCTGGTGCCGGTCTCGGTCAGCGATCACCAACGGCAGCTCGACGGGGTGCTGGCGACCGAGCTGGCCGAGGAGACCAGGGGCTGGGAGCTCGGTCCGGACGCCCACTGGCGCCCAGTGGGCTGGGACGGCGGCGGCGACTCCCAGGCCTACCTGTACGAGATGGCCCGCCAGCGCAGCCGGCGCGTCGTCCTGCCGTGACCGACGGGGTCCCTCACGAGCGGGAGGCGAAGGTGTCGGTGTGGCCGGGGTTCCGGCTGCCCGACCTGCACGAGGCCGTGCCCTGGATGGTCGCCGCGGAGCCCGAGGAGCAGCTGCTCGACGCCCGCTTCCTCGACGCGCCGGACCTGCGGTTGCTCCGCATGGGGATCACGTTCCGCCACCGGACCGGCGAGGGCGGTGCGGACGGGCGGTGGACGCTGAAGGTGCCGGTGCCGGCCGAGGGTGTCGCCCTCGACCGGTTGGAGATCGAAGTCGACGGGCCGCCGGGGCAGCCGCCGGATCACCTCGCGTCCGCGGTGCGGGGGGCCTTGCGGGGCGCCGACCTGGGAGAGGTGGCACACCTCCAGACCAACCGCACCGTGGTCGCCATCCGGGATCAAGCCGACCGGCCGCTCGGCGAGCTCAGCGACGACCTCGTGTCGGCGTTCCACGGCGACGAGGTCGGCTGGCGGTTCCGGGAGGTCGAGGTCGAGGCCGCGCCCGGTGCCCCGGCGAACGTGATCGACACGGTGGTCGACGTCCTCCGGGCGGCCGGCGCGGGCGAGCCGGACAACGTGCCGAAGCTGGCTCGTGCCCTCGGCCCGCGAGCGCTGGCACCGGCCGACCCCGATGTCCCGCCCGTGGACAAGCAGGCCACGACCCGGGCCGCGTTCCAGGACGCCATCGCGTCGTCCGTCCGGCGCCTCCTGCTGCACGACCCCGTCATCCGTCTGGATGCCGGTGAGGAGGGCGTGCACCAGGCCCGCGTGGCGACCCGACGCCTCCGGAGCGACCTGCGCACGTTCCGGACGCTCCTCGACGAGGAGGCCATGGCGCCGCTGATCGAGGAGCTGCGCTGGCTCGGCGGCCTGCTCGGGTCGGTACGGGACGCCGACGTGCTGCGCCAGCGGCTGGGCGAGGCGGTCGATGGCCTCGACGCGGACTCCGACCAGGAGGCGGGTCGCCTGCTGCTCGACCGGGTGGATGACGGCCGCAAGCCGCACCTCACCGCGCTCCACGAGGCGCTCGACAGCCGCCGCTACCTCGACCTCACCCAGGCGTTGGTCGACCTCGCACTGACGCCCCCGCTGCTCGACGGAGCCGAGCAGCCGGCCCGCCAGGCGTACCCCGAGCTGGCCAGCCGCCCGTGGGAGCACCTGCGCAAGCGCGTCGGAGAGCTGGGCAAGCACCCGACGGACGCCGAGCTGCACCGTGTCCGCATCCTGGCCAAGCGGGCGCGGTACGCGGCCGAGGCCGCGTCGGCGGTCATCCCGGCCGCGGGGCGCCACGCCGAGGCCATCGCCGACCTGCAGAGCGTGCTCGGCGACCACCAGGACGCCGTCGTGGCCGAGCAGTGGCTGCGGGACTCGATCGCGTCGGACGCGTCGCCGCCGGAAGCCTTCGTGGCCGGCCTGCTCGTGCGGGACGAGGAGGAGCTGGCCCGCAAGTACCGCCGCGCGTGGCCGGACGTCTGGGCCGCCGCCGACCGCAAGAAGCTGAAGGCCTGGCTGACTCCGTGAGCGGCGGAGCGGAGGACGACGAGACCGTCTGGGCGGCGGGTGGGGTCGTGTGGCGCGCGGTTCCCGAGGGCGAGGACGGCGGCGGCCTCGAGGTGCTCGTGATCCACCGTCCCCGCTACGACGACTGGACCCTGCCGAAGGGCAAGGTCGAAGCCGGCGACGCCGACTTGGCGGCCACCGCCCGCCGAGAGGTGTGGGAGGAGACCGGGCTGCGCTGCGACTTGGGTGCGGACCTGGGTGAGGTCGGCTACACGGCGAAGGGGCGGCCCAAGGTGGTGCACTACTGGTCCATGCAGGCCGGGGAGGGCGCCTTCGCGGCCAACCACGAGGTCGACGAAGCCGAGTGGATGACACCGGAGGCTGCTCGCGGCCGGCTCGTCTACGCCCACGACGTCGAGGTGGTCGACCGCTTCCTGGCCACCTGGGTCTGAGGCCTGGCCGGACGGCCTGTTGGCCGACCCTTCGCCCTCCGTTCACCTCCCGTCCACCCAAGCTCACTGGACCGGTCACCCGGCCTTCGTACCTTCGGCCTCGTACCCCGAACAGACGAAGGAGACCGGCACGTGAACGCAACTGCGCGTCGCAGCCTGCTGGGCGGAGCTGTCGCCCTCTCGCTGCTCATGGCTGCCTGCGGAAGTGACAGCAAGAGCAGCTCGGACACCACCGCGGCCGCCGCGGAGACCACCGCGGCGGCCGAGACGACCGCCGCCGGCGCGGCGACCACCGCGGGCGAGCCGACGACGACCGGGGCGGCCGCCCCGGACCTCTCGAAGCTCAGCGCCACGCTCAACGCATCGGGCGCGACCTTTCCGCAGGCCTTCTACGAGGACCAGATCGCCGCGTTCAAGGACGACGCACCCGACGTCACCATCAACTACGGCGGTGGTGGTTCGGGCAAGGGCCGCCAAGACCTCGCCGACCAGGTGACGGACTGGGCCGGGTCGGACGCCCCGGTGGCCGACGCAGACCTGCCCAAGTTCAAGGGTGGCGACATCCTCTACTTCCCGACCGTGCTCGCCCCGATCACGCTGTCCTACAAGCTCGACGGCGTCGACAAGCTCCAGCTCTCGCCGGCCACGGTGGCCAAGATCTTCCAGCGCCAGATCACCAACTGGAACGATCCCGCCATCAAGGCCGACAACCCCGACGCCACCTTGCCGGACCAGGCCATCACGGTCGCCGTCCGCGCCGACGGCTCGGGGACGACGGACAACTTCACGAAGTTCCTGGACGCGTCCGTCGGGACGGGCGGCGACGGCACGTGGACGTTGAAGAGCGGATCGACCGTGCAGTGGCCCGCTGACGTGCAGGCCGCGCAGGGCAACTCGGGCGTGGCCCAGATCGTCGGCTCGACCCCGGGCGCCATCGGCTACGTCGACCTGTCCGACGCCAAGGCCGCCAACCTCCAGCTCGCCAGCGTGAAGAACAAGGCCGGCAAGTTCATCGAGCCGACGCTCGACGCCGTCTCGGCCGCGGCCGCGAACATCGAGGTCAAGCCGAACCTGACGTTCTTCACCGGCTGGGCCGATGGTGACGAGTCCTACCCGATCGCCGCCCAGACGTGGATCATCGTCTACAAGAACCAGGCCGACAAGGCGAAGGGCGAGGCCACGAAGGCGTTCATCAACTACGTCCTCACGGAGGGTCAGGATGCGGCCGGCGACATCGACTTCGCCAAGCTGCCCGACGAGCTCAAGCAGAAGGCGATCGATCAGCTCGACCAGATCGTGATCCCCTCCTGAGCAATTCCCCCCCGGGCGCTGACGGTGAGGGCCCTGTGGGCCCTCACCGCAGCGTTCGCTACCGTGCCGCGGAGGAGGTGACGCCTCGATGGCCATCGTCAAGACCAGCCTGAGAGCGCGCGGGGGTTGGGCCGACCGGCTCTTCTCGTGGGTGGCCGTCGCCGCGGCCGCCCTCGTGCTGGTCGTGCTCAGCCTCATCGCGATCACGATGACCAAGCGCTCGTGGAGCGCGCTGGACCTGATGGGGGTGCACTTCTTCAGCTCCTCGAAGTGGTCGCCCCCGGACAAGTACTTCGGCGCCGCCGCCTTCATCTTCGGCACGCTCCTCAGCTCGGCGGTCGCGGTCCTGATCGCGGTGCCCGTGAGCATCGGGATCGCCCTCTTCGTGACCCAGGTGGCGCCCCGGTGGATGCGCCGCCCGATCGTCTACGTCACCGACCTGCTAGCCGTGGTGCCGTCCGTGGTCTTCGGGCTCTGGGGCGTGCTCGTGTTCTCGGGTGCCATCAAGGGCTTCTACGGCTGGCTCCACGACACCTTCGGCGGCATCCCGGTCCTCGGCAAGGTCTTCGGACCACCGTCGGCGTCGGGCCGGGCGTTCCTGACCGCCGGGATCATCCTCGCCATCATGATCATCCCCATCGTCACCTCGCTGTCCCGGGAGGTGATCGACACCGTCCCGATCGCCGATCGGGAGGGCGCGCTGGCCCTCGGCGCCACCCGGTGGGAGATGATCCGCGGCGCGGTCCTGCCGTACTCGACCGGCGGCCTGGTCGGTGCGGTGATGCTGGGCCTCGGCCGGGCCATGGGTGAGACGATCGCCGTCGCCCTCGTCATCGGCAGCAACGCCCAGATCACCGCGAACGTGCTCGCGTCGGGCGACTCCCTGCCGGCGGTCATCGCCAACCAATGGGGGGAGGCCAACGAGATCCAGAAGTCGGCGCTGATCGGGTTGGCCGTCACCCTCTTCATCATCACCTTGGCCGTCAACCTGATCGCCAACGCCATCGTGCAGCGCAACCTGCGCCGGAACCAGGGGCTCTGAGATGACGCTCACCACCGAGGTCCGCCAGGCCGAGCTGCCGCCGCCCGAGATCGACCTGAGCCCCAAGCGAGGTTGGCGGCAGATCAAGAGCGGGATCGCCACGATTTTGATGGCGCTGTGCTTCGTGCTCGTCCTGATCCCCCTCGTCTTCGTGCTGGCGACCGTGCTGGCGAAGGGCTTCAGCGTCGTCATCACCGGCTTTCCCAAGTTCTTCACCGAGGACATCCCGATCACCAGCCGTTCGAAGGGGCCGGGCATGGGGCCGGCCATCGTCGGCACGCTGATCATCACCGGCGCGGCCACCGCGATGGCCGTCCCGCTCGGCATCCTCGGTGCGGTCTACCTGCACGAGTACGGCGGTCAGCGCCCGTTCGCCCGATTCGTGCGGTTCATGTCGTACGTGATGTCGGGCGTCCCCTCGATCGTCATGGGCCTGTTCGTCTACGTCGTCTGGACGCTCCGCTTCGGTTTCTCGGCCTTCGGTGGTGCGGTGGCGCTGGCCTGCCTGATGCTGCCGATCGTCATCCGCAGCGTCGAGGAGATGCTCAAGCTCGTCCCCACCAACCTGCGGGAGGCCAGCTACGCCCTCGGCGCCCGCAAGAGCCGCACCGTCCTGACCGTGGTGCTCCCCTCGGCGCTCCCCGGCGTGATGAGCGGTTGCCTGCTGGCCGTGGCCCGCGCTGCTGGAGAGACGGCGCCCCTCCTCTTCACCATCGGCTTCGTGACGTCGAAGAACACCAGCGTGTTCTCGGGGGCGAACACGGCGCTGTCGACGCAGATCTTCAAGAACGCGATCTCGCCGTTCCCGGGTGCTCAGCAGCGGGCCTGGGGCGCCGCCCTGGTGCTCATCCTGATCGCGTTCGCGTTCACCGTCGCCGCCCGCGCGATCTCGTCCCGGTTCGCCCTCAAGCGATGAGAGAGTGATGATGACAGACCTCAGCCAGCAGAAGGCGAGCCAGAACGTGAACGAGACCAGCGAGCCCACGGAGGTCGTTCCGTTGGACGTTCCCGAGCGGGCCCCGATCGCCGAGGACGGCCCGGCGGTCTTCGAGACGAAGGACCTCGCGGTCTTCTACGGGTCGTTCCGGGCCGTGCGCGACGTCGAGCTGAACGTGCACCGCCACCAGATCACGGCCTTCATCGGCCCGTCGGGATGTGGCAAGACGACGGTGCTCCGCTGCTTCAACCGGATGAACGACCTGATCCCGTCGGCCCGGGTCCACGGCACCTTGCTGTACCACGGCCTCGACCTCTACGCCTCCGACGTCTCGGCCACGGAGGTCCGCCGCCGGATCGGGATGGTGTTCCAGAAGCCCAACCCGTTCCCGAAGAGCGTCTACGAGAACGTGGCCTTCGGGCCCAAGGTCAACGGGACGAGGAAGAAGAGCGAGCTGGACGAGATCGTGGAGCGCTCGCTGCGCAGCGCGGCCCTCTGGGACGAGGTCAAGGACCGCCTCAAGGCGTCGGCTCTCGGGATGTCCGGCGGTCAGCAGCAGCGGCTGTGCATCGCACGGGCCATCGCGATCGAGCCGGAGGTGATCCTGATGGACGAGCCCTGCTCCGCCCTGGATCCGATCGCCACAGCCCGCATCGAGGAGCTGATGCAGGAGATCAAGCAGCGCTACACGATCGTGATCGTGACCCACAACATGCAGCAGGCCGCCCGCGTCAGCGACCGGACGGCCTTCTTCACCACGGAGGTCAGCACCGAGGGGGACCGTCGCACCGGCGTGCTCGTCGAGTACGACCGCACGGAGAAGATGTTCTCCAACCCGTCCGACGAGCGAACGGAGAACTACGTGACGGGACGGTTCGGATGAGCGAGCGCATGGCCCGAGCGGCCGAGAGCGGGGTTCGATGAGCGAGCTTCGGACCTCGTACCACGAGAGCATCGAGGACGTCCGTCAACGGATCGTCCGCCTGGCCGGTTCGGTGATCGAGGCCATCCCCCGGGCCACCGGCATCCTGCTCGACGGGGACCTCGAGGGCGCCGACTACCTCATCTCGTCCGACGACGAGATCGACGCCCGCTCCCTCGACCTCGAGGAGGAGTGCTACCGGGTCATGGCCCTGCAGGCTCCGGTGGCGGGCGACTTCCGCACCTTGGTCTCCGCCGTGAAGATCGTGGCCGAAGTGGAGCGCTCGGCCGATCTGGCCGTCAACATCTGCAAGGCGGCCCGCCGGCTGTACGGACACGGGTTGGACCCGCGCCTCCGCGGGCTGATCTCCCGCATGGCCGAGCAGGCGCAGGCGCTCTACGTGGCCGCGATCGACTCCTACGTCGAGAACGACGCGGCCAAGGCGGCGGCCATCGACGACATGGACACCCTGCTCGACGGCCTGCAGAGGGAGTTCATCCAAGTCATCTTCGAGAGCCATGCTGCCGGTCGCATCGACCTCCAGGTCGCCGTGCAGCTGGCCGTCGTGGCGCGGTTCTACGAGCGCATCGGCGACCACGCCGTGAACATCGGCGAGCGCGTGCGGTACATGGTCACCGGCTGGCTGCCCGAGCACGACGGCGCGGCCCGCTACCGGGCGCAGCGTGGCGACGCACCCGAGAGCGAGGCCGCCGGGGTCGAGGGCTGAGCCGATGGCCTGGACGCTCGTCGCCCTCGTCGTGGGGGCGGGCGTCGGAGCGATCGCGACGCACCTCTGGTGGCGTCGGCGCATCGCCACCACCGGCCAGCCGCAGCGCGAGCAGCTCGCCGCGGCACAGCAGCGCGTGGCGGCCATGGAGCAGGCGCAGCAGGAGCTGACCGCCGCGCTCGACGTCCTGCCGGCCGGCGTCGTGCTGGTCGACGCCGAGGGCCGGCTGCTGGCCCGCAACCGGCAGGCCGAGCACTTCCTCGGCATCACCTACCTCGATGCCCTGGTGGACGAAGCCGTCGAGTCGCACCTCGAGGACGCGTTGGCCGGGCACGAGCGGATCGACACCCTCGAGGTCTACGGGCCGCCCCGCCGGACGCTCGTGGTGCGGGGATCGGTGGTCACCGTGGGCGGGCGTCAGGTGGGGGCCATGAGCACCATCGAGGACGCCAGCGAGCGGGTCCGCCTGGACTCCGTCCGCACGGACCTCGTCGCCAACATCAGCCACGAGCTCAAGACGCCGGTCGGCGCCATCGCACTCCTGGCCGAGACGTTGGCCGACGAGGACGAGCCGGAGGTCATCGCCCGCCTCGCGCCGAAGCTGATCGCCGAAGCCCACCGCCTGTCGCGCATCATCGACGAGCTGCTGGAGCTCTCCCGCATCGAGCTCGGCGGGCAGGCGCTCAACGAGGTGGTCGACCTCGCGGCCGTGGCCCGGGAGGCGGTCGCGCTGCACGCGCCGCTGGCCGCTGCTCGGGGCATTCCGGTCCGCCTCGAGGCTTCGATCCGGCCGAGCGTGCTGGGCAACCGCCGCCAGCTGCTCTCGGCCGTCGGGAACCTGGTCGAGAACGCCATCAAGTACTCCGATCCGGACGCGGCCGTCGACATCGACGTGCACGCCGAGGGCGACCAGGTGGTGTTGGCCGTGCACGACCACGGCATCGGCATCCCCGGTCGGGACCTGGACCGCGTGTTCGAGCGCTTCTACCGGGTCGACAAGGCCCGCAGCCGGGAGACGGGCGGCAGCGGCCTCGGGCTGTCGATCGTGCGGCACGTGATGGCCAACCATGGCGGACAGGTCGCGGTGGCGTCCGTGGAGGGAGAGGGCTCGACCTTCACCCTCCGCGTCCCGCTCGCCAGCACCACGGCCGGTGCCGCCCCCGACATCGCGCAGGCAGGGTGACATGACAGAGCAGACGACCGTGTTGGTGGTGGAGGACGAGGAGTCCTTCATCGACGCCTTGACCGTGGGTCTCCGACGGGAGGGATTCCGGGTGCAGGTGGCCCGGGACGGCGCGCAGGCGCTCGACCTGTTCGACGCCGTGAACCCCGACCTCGTCCTGCTCGACGTGATGTTGCCCCGGATCAGCGGGATCGACGTCTGCCGCCAGCTCCGCAAGCGCAGCCAGGTGCCGATCATCATGGTGACGGCCAAGGGCGCGGAGATCGACACCGTCGTCGGCCTCGAGGTCGGCGCCGACGACTACGTGACGAAGCCGTACCGGCTGCGCGAGCTGGTGGCCCGCATGCGGGCCGTGCTGCGGAGGGCGCCCCGTGACCGCTTCGACGACCAGGCCGAGGGCGTCCTCGAGGTCGGCGACGTCCGCCTCGACCCCGACCGCCACGAGGTCGAGATCCGCTCGGAGATCGTTCCCATGCCCCTCAAGGAGTTCGAGCTGCTCTCGTTGCTGCTGGCCAACGCCGGCCGGGTCCTGACCCGCGACACCCTCATCGACCGGGTGTGGGGCTCGGACTACGTGGGCGACACGAAGACCCTGGACGTCCACGTCAAACGCCTCCGAGGCAAGATCGAGACCGACCCGGGCAACCCCACGCGCATCGTCACGATCCGGGGACTCGGCTACCGCTACGAACCCCCCCGGAGCTGACCACCCGACCATAGGATCATCTGGTGAGCTCGCCAGCCGCGTGGGAGCCGTTCCGGTCCTCGGACCGGGCGGGCGCTCCCAACCGCTCGGCCGGGCCGCCCCAGGACTTCTCCCGGCGGCTCGTCATCCCGCCCTTCACCTGGCTCGCCCGCACCCACGCGGCGGCCGCCGCCGGCGACGCCGCCGTCGCCATCTCGCTGGCCGGCTCACTGTTCTTCGACATCAGCCCCCAGGCCGCACGCGGCAAGATCGCCCTCTACCTGCTGCTGACCATGGCGCCCTTCGCCGTGGTCGCCCCGCTGCTCGGCCCGGCGCTCGACCGGATGCACGGCGGACGGCGCCTCATGGTCGTCATCTCGTGCGCCGGCCGCGCCATCGTCACGGTGTTCCTGGTGATGAACATCACCAGCCTGTGGCTGTTCCCCCTGGCGTTCCTGTTCCTCGTGCTGGCGAAGGCCTACGCCATCTCCAAGGCCGCGCTCGTGCCCACGGTGGTCGCGGACGACGCCGAGCTGGTGGAGGCCAACTCCAAGCTCGGCCTGTTGGCCGGCATCGCCGGCTTCGTGATCGTGCTGCCCGCAGTGCTGCTCAAGCTGATCGACGTGCGCATCACGCTGTGCCTCGCCGTGCTGCTGTACCTCATCGCCACCGGCCTGGCGACGCGGTTGCGCCGGGAGGTCGTCGCCGCCACCCCCGCCGGACCGCGGGAGAAGGAAGAGCTGCGGTCGGCCGGGGTGGTGCTGGCGGCCTCGGGGATGGCCCTCGTGCGGGCGATCGTCGGCTTCCTCACCTTCCAGCTGGCCTTCCTGCTCCGCAGCCAGAAGGCGTCGGTGGTGTGGTTCGGCCTCGTGCTGCTGTTCAGCGCGATCGGGACGATGGCCGGGAACGCGCTCGGTCCGATCATCCGGCGCAGCCAGCACGAGGAGCGCATGCTGGCGCTGGCCTTCGTCCTCATCACCTTCGGCGGCCTGCTGGCGGCCTTCGGCGGCGGCCAGGTCAGCGCGGCGCTCCTCGCCGGCGCGGTGGGCGTGGCGGCCTCGTTCGCCCGCCTGGCCTTCGACGCCATCGTGCAACGGGACGCGCCCGACGCCAACCGGGGCCGGGCGTTCGCGCAGTTCGAGACCCGGTTCCAGATCGCGTGGGTTGCCGCGGCCTTCGTCCCGGTGGTCATCCCGATCCCCCGCACGGTGGGCTTCCTGATCGTGTCCGTGCTCGCCGCCTTCGCGCTGGGCTCGTACATCATCGGCTGGAAGCGCATCCGGGCCGGGCAGCCGCTCCCGCCCACGGTGGCCGCCCGCATGCGGGCCGAGATCAAGCGCCGGCGCCGGGCCGGGACGAACTGGGACGACCTGCCCCCGCCCGACCCCTCCGCCCGTAGGTAGATAGCCCCGGTGCGTCCGGCTCGGCCGGCGCACCGCAGCGCGACGTGACGCATTGCCGAGCGAAGCGAGTAGGAGCCGATCGAAGAGAGCGGCGACGAAGACTCAGTCCATCTCGAGGCGCGCCAGCCACAGCCCGGGCGCGTCGACCTCGGCTGGGGTCGGCAGGGCGTGAGCAGACGTCCACAAGTGGGCCAGCCCCGCCTCGCCCTCGCGCTCGATCACGCCTTCGACGAAGGTCACGCCGCGGTCGACCTGCGCCCGGGTCAGGGAGAGCCCGAGCAGGCGCTCGAGGAAGACGTCCTCGCTCCCGGCCTCGAGGCGGCGCCGTCGAACGGCCTCGGCGATGCGGCCGCCGCTCGACATCACGTGCCCGGCCGCCTGATCGACGGTGTGGTCGACGAAGCCGACGATCACGGCCACGAGGGCGTCGAGCCGCGGGCGCAGACGCTCCTGTTCAGGGGACCGGACGGCACCGAGCAGGACCTCGGGATCGCCGAACAGCTGCTGCAGCTCCTCCATGGCGCTGCTGCTGCCGGGATCGAGGTGACCGAGGCGGTCGGTCACCGCGCCGGGATCCGGACGGAAGCCGCCGGCGTGCTCCCGCAGGAGCCGCTCGAGCTCGGCCCGGACATGGGGCACACCGAGCGCAGCGTGGGAGGTGATCTGGTGCAGGCAGACCCAGAGCAGCAGCTCGTCCTCGGGCAGGCTCCAGTCCTTGGCGAAGGCCTCGACCGTGGCCGGAAGGATCTGGATCTCGCCGCTCGGCGGGCGGGGAAGGGGCAGGTCGTACTGGCCGAAGGAGCGGCGGGCCAGCCGGCCGACCATCGACCCGATGGCCATTCCCAGCATGGTGGGGGCCACGAGCCCGAGGAGCTGACCGAGCATGGCCAGGCCCTGGTCGTCGTCGATGTCGTCGGACGACAGCGGCTCGACGTCGACGCTCGTGATCGTCGGCGGCGACGAGCCGAGCGAGCCGGCCAGGGTCTCGAACAGCGGACGGTAGGCGTCGAGGGTGTGAGACGTGAAGGCGGTGCGGTTGACGGGCACGATCTCGATCGACCGACCGCCGACGGCGGTGTCGAGCCCGGTCGCCTGCTGCACGTGCAGCTCGGCAACGCGCCCGAGCTCGGCGAGGCGGAAGCGGACGGCAGGATCGACGTTCGGCTCGACCTGACCCTCGGTCGCGTTGCTGTACGCGAGCTGGCGGGCCGCCTCCCACTGGATCGAACCCTGACCCTGCAGCATCCGCGCCAGATCGCCCAGGAACGGGATGTTCCCGAACGGGTTCTCCGGCTCGCTCACCTGTTCATCGTAGGCAGGGAGGGGAGGGGATCCCACCCGGGCGCGCGAGAGTGAGGGCGTGGAGCGTGTGGTCGTGACCGGGGCGGCGGGAGCCATCGGCCGGCGGGTCGTGCGCCTGCTGGCACAGGCGCCCGACGTGGACTCCGTCCTCGCCCTCGACCGGCGACCAGCCAACGGTCAGGACCCCAAGGTCGAGCACCGGTTCGTCGATCTCCGGCGCGCCGACGCGCTGGCCGATCCCGCCGTGCTGGCCGGCGTCGACACCGTTGTCCACCTGCCGTTCGCGGCGAGCGCCGTCCGCCGTCGTCCGGGTGTGCTCGAGATGGACGTCACCCGCCACCTGCTGGCCGCGGTCTCGGCCGCGCGCGTCCGCCACCTCGTCGTGCTGTCGACCGCGACCGTGTACGGAGCGTGGCCCAACAACCCCGTCCCGATCACCGAGGACGCGCCCCTCCGCCCTGTACCGGACTTCGCCTACGCGGTGGGCCACGCCGAGGTCGAGCAGCTCGTCGTGGACTGGGCCGAGGATGACCCCGAGCGCACCGTGGCCGTGCTCCGCCCGGTGACCGGTCTGGCCGAGGACGGCTCGTCCTGGCTGGCTCGAGCGCTGGCCGGCGGCGCCGGCGTGCTGGCGCCCGAGGAGGACCCTCCGGCCCAGTTCGTCCACCTGGACGACCTGGCGGCCGCGATCGACCTGGTGCGACGCAAGTGCCTCGACGGTACCTACAACGTCAGTCCCGACGGCTGGATCGCCGGACCCCGGCTGCGAGCCCTGGCCGGCTCCAAGCCCAGGGTGCGGCTGCCGGCATGGGTCATCCACTGGGTGGGGAGCCTGCGCTGGCGCTTCCAGCGTGGCCCCATCCCGCCCGGCCTGCGGCCGTACACGACGCACGCCTGGCTGGTGGCCAACGACCGCCTGAAGGCCGAGGGCTGGCAGCCGAGGGTCACCAACGAGCAGGCCTTCGTGGCCGGCACCGAGACCCGCTGGTGGCAGCTGCTGACGCCCAAGCGCCGCCAGGAGCTGGCGCTCGGGTTGGCCGGGGTGCTGGCAGCGGTCGCCGTGACGACTGCCGTGCTCCTCATCCGGCGCGCCGTGCGGGCCGGACGCGCCGCTCGGGCCGCGCTCGAGGCCCGCGAGCCCCGCTGACCGGACCGGCCAGGGGGGCGCGCCGGTCGTTCGGGACCGAACGATGCACCGGGAGCTCCGGAAATCGGAGCTGGCGGTGCATGCTTGCAGCTGCAACTACCTCAGTCGGCGGGGCGGCCCCGCAACACAGCGTCCACCCGGATGGTCTGGCCGTCGCGGATGAGGGTGAGGTGGACGGTGTGGCCGATCTTGCGCTCGCGGATGAGCAGGATCAGGGCGTTCATGTCGTGGACGGGCACGTCATCGACGGCCACGACGATGTCGCCCTCCAGGACGCCGGCCTCGGCCGCGGCGCCACCGGCGTCGACGTCCACCACGTAGGCCCCCTGTGTCGGGCCGCTCGGCGTCGAGGTCGAGGTAACGGGCTGTGCGGTCGGGGGAGCCTCGGACGAGGTGGTGGCGTCCTCGGTGGTGGGACCGCTGGTCGCCGTCGAGGACGACGGCGCGGCCGTGGTCGTGGTCGCGTCCGTGGTGTCGGTCGTGTCCGGGGGCATCGACGTGTCCGGCGGGGCCACGGCATCGGCGGGAGCAGCCGTGCGCCCGGTCAGGCCCAGCCACGACAGCCGGCGAACGCCGTCGGGACCGCGGTCGCTGGTGGCGGCCTTGGCCAGCTCGATCGGGGCGGCGAGGAGGGCCTTGGCGTCGTCCTCGACGGCGCCGATGCAGATGCCGACCGCGCGCCCGTCGTCGTCGAGCAGGATGGTGCCGTCGGCCACGGGCTCGTCCATCCGCATCTTGAGCAGGTGCTGCATCTCGGTGCCGTCGCTCGCCGTGACCTCGACCCCGACGGCCACGACCTCTCCGGCCGTGTTCGTCCCGGCCGCGGTGACCGGGTCGCCTGGCCCGAGCGTGGCGGCCTGGCCGCTGGCCAGCGTCGGCGTCGGCTGCGCGATCTCCAGCACGGCCGTGCCGGACGCCGGATCGACCATGACGACAGTGGCCTGCTGCTCGGTGCCGTCGGGCATGACGGCGGTGACCTGTGTCATGCCGGCGACCATCTGGGCCGAGGTCACGAGCTGGCCGTTGGTGACGGCCGCCGCCGTGCCCGAGCGCTTGGAGCTCCCGGACGGCATCACCAGCTGGACGACGCCGGGCACGGCCGAGGGGGGCACGGTCGAGGCCACCGTGACCACGGGCGCGGTGGTCGCCGCGGTGACCCGGACGACCGTGGTGGCGACCTCGTCGGTGGCCGGCTGGGCGAGGTGGGCGACGTACGCCGCGAGCACGGCGCCGGCGGCCCCGATGGCGACAGCCAGGGCCAGGGCCACTCGCCCACCGCCGGGCGCGCCGAGCAGGGCCGGGCGGGCGACGGGCAGTGGGTGGGCTGGGCCGCCCATCTCGGACGGGTGGCGCCACCACCGCTGGTCCGGCGGCAGGTAGGGGTCGGGACGTGGTTCGTCCCCGTCGTCCCAGTCGCTCGCCTCCACGGCGGCGCACACTACTGAGGGGTGCTCCGGCCCGGGACGCGGCCGGGGTGATCTCTGCCGGTCCGACTAGCATCGTCGACCGTGCGCGTGCCCGAAGCAGGTCACGACTGGCTGGAGCTCACGGCCGACGAGCTGACCGTCGGCGCGGCCTACGACTGGGCCGTCCGGCCGGAGTGTGGTGCCGTCGTGCTGTTCTCCGGCACCGTGCGCGACCACGCCGAGGGCCGCACCGGGGTGACGTCGCTGACCTATGAGGCGTACGAGGAGCACGTGCTGGAGCGGCTGGAGCGGATCACCGCCGAGCTGCGCCGGCGCTGGCCGGAGGCCGGTCGGGTGGTGTTGTGGCACCGCGTCGGTGAGCTCGGCCTCGGCGAGTCCTCGGTGGTGGTCGCCGTGTCCGCGCCCCATCGGGCCGAGGCGTTCGAGGCGGCCCGCTTCGGCATCGACGCGCTCAAGGCGTCGGCGCCGATCTGGAAGAAGGAGTCCTGGGGCGAGGGCGCCGATCAGGGATGGGCGCTCGGCGCGCAGGAGGTGCGCCCGGTGGACGAGGCCGTGCCGGTGGTCGCTCCCGGGCCCGACCCCGAGCCCTGATGCGGAACCTGGTCTACCTGCTGGTCGCCTTCGGGGTCATCGCCCTCGGCACGCTCGTCCTCGCGCTGCGCGCCCGCGAGCCCAAGGGCTTCGACTCCGGCATCAAGGCCCACCAGCGGCACATGGACGCGCTGTCCACCGAGTCCCGCAAGGACTCCATCGGCATCGACCGCATCCAGCCGGTGCGGCGGATCGACCCGCTCGCCGGACCACCCCCGGACGACGACGAGGCACCCCCCGGCCCGCAGGGCACGGAGGACTGACCCTGGCACGCGATCTCGCTATCGATCTCGGCACCGCCAACACGCTGGTCTACGCCAAGGGCCGGGGCATCGTGCTGAACGAGCCGTCCGTCATCGCGCTCAACCGCCAGACGGGAGAGGTGCTGGCCACCGGCTACGACGCGTGGAAGATGATCGGCCGGACACCCGGTTACATCGTCGCGGTCCGGCCCCTTCGGGGCGGTGCCATCACCGACTTCGAGATCACGGAGCGGATGATCCGGCTGCTCCTCCACCGGGTCGGGGTCACGCGCTTCAACCGACCGCGGGTGGTCATCTGCGTGCCCTCGGCCATCACCGAGGTCGAGCGGCGAGCGGTGACCGAAGCGGCTCGGCGGGCCGGCGCCATCGACGCGCAACTCATCGAGCAGCCCATGGCCGCGGCCATCGGCGCCGGCCTCCCCATCGACGCGCCGGTGGGCAACATGGTCATCGACATCGGTGGTGGCACGACCGAGACGGCGGTGATCTCACTCGGTGGCATCGTGGCCCTGGAGGCGGTGCGCATCGGCAGCTTCGACATCGACGCCGCGCTGCAGACCTACATCCGGCGCGAGTACGGGATCGCCATCGGCGAGCGTACGGCGGAGGAGATCAAGGTGGCCGTGGGGTCGGCCGACCCGACGGCCGACGAGAGCCACGCCGAGGTCCGTGGCCGGGACCTGGTCAGTGGGCTCCCGCGGGTCATCGTGCTCAGCCCCGAGGAGGTCCGCAACTCCATCGAGGAGGTCGTCAGCTCGATCATCGAGAGCGTGATCCGCTGCCTGGCCAAGGCGCCGCCCGAGCTCTCGCAGGACTTCCTCGTCCGTGGCGTGAACCTCGTCGGCGGCGGCGGCATGCTCCGCGGACTGGCGCAGCGGCTCTCTCGCCAGACGAAGGTGCCCGTCGAGCTGGTCGACGCCCCCCTGGAGTGCGTCGTGCTCGGCGCGGGCCACTGCATCGAGCACTACGACGCGCTCAAGGGGATCTTCATGGGGGCGCGCCGGTGACGGACGGCGGTCCGGGATCCCCGACCGCCGTTCTGAACTACGCCGTCGAGGGGGACGTCGGGCTCATCACCCTGGACCGGCCCGAGGCCCGCAACGCCCTCACCTGGCCGATGTACGCCGAGCTCGAGCGGGTGGTGCGGTCGACCACGGCGCGCTGCCTGGTCATCACCGGCGCCGATCCCGCGTTCTGCTCCGGCGACGACGTCCGACAGGTGATGGGAGGGGGTGACCGTCCGCCACCGGCCGCGACCACCGGGCACGGCGTTCCCCGCCTCACACCGGCGGCGGACGCGCTGCTGCACACCGACGTTCCCGTCATCGCCGCGGTCAACGGTCCTGCGGTCGGCTGGGGGATGGAGCTGGCGCTGCTCGCCGACCTTCGGGTGGCCAGCGAGCGGGCCCGCTTCGGCGAGCTCTTCGTCCTGCGCGGCCTGGTGTCCGACGTCGCCGGCCTCGGCCGGCTGGCCGGGCTGGTCGGCCGGGAGCGCGCCGCCGAGCTGCTGTTCACCGGCGCGGTCATCGACGCCCCCGAGGCCGAGCGCATCGGTCTCGTCGGCCGGGTCGTCCCCCACGAGCAGCTCCTCCCGGTGGCGATGGAGCTGGCCGGGCGCATCGCCGCCAACCCGCCGCTCGCGGTCCAGCGGCTCAAGGCCGGGCTGCGCCGGGCCCTCGATCCAGACTGGGTCGAGCTCGGTGCGTGGGTCTCGTCGTCGCTGACCGAGCTCTTCGCCACCGAGGACCATCGGGAGGGTGTGCGGGCCTTCCTGGAGAAGCGGCCGCCCCGGTTCTCCGGGCGGTGACCGGCCGTCGTGCGCACCGACCGCGACGCCGCGACCGTGCTGGCCGACGGGTTCCGCCGCATCCGCGAGGAGCACCACCTCCCTGACGGCTTCCCGCCCGAGGTGGAGGCCGCAGCCGAGGAGGCCAGCCACCGGCCCTTGCCCGAGGATCGTGACGACGCCCGCGGGCTGCCGTTGGTCACGCTCGACCCTGCCGGCTCGACCGACCTCGACCAGGCGATGGCGCTATCGGCGGACGGTGACACCATCGTGCTCTCGTACGCGATCGCGGACGTCGGGGCGTTCGTCGCTCCGGGCGATGTGGTCGACGTCGAGGCGTGGCGCCGAGGCGTGACCGTCTACGCACCGGACGGCCCGGCGCGCCTCTACCCGCCGGCGCTCTCCGAACACGCCGCCAGCCTGCTGCCCGACGGCGACCGGCCCGCGGTGCTGCTCACGGTGGCCGTCGACGGCCGCGGCCAGGCGACGCTGCGTTCGGCGCGGCGGGCGCTCGTGCGCAGCCGAGCTCAGCTGGCGTACGGCCCGGGTCCGGTGGCAGGACTCCCACCGCTGCTGCCGGAGCTCGCTCGGCGCATCGAGACGGCCGACGAGGCTCGTGGGGCGTGGCGCCTCGACGCACCCGAGCAGGAGATCGTGAGCGACCCGACCGCGCCGAGCGGGGTCGGACTCCGCCTCCGGCCCCGTGACCGCAGCGAGGACGAGAACGCGGCCGCCAGCCTCGCCGCCAACCTGGCCGTCGCGGCCACGATGGACATTGCGCGCTGCGGCCTGTTCCGCACGATGCCCGAGCCGGATGACCGTCACCTCGCCGCCCTGCGCCGCACGGCGGTCGCGATGGGCGTCGTCTGGCCGGAGGAGCAGAGCCTCCGGACGTTCGCGCGGTCACTCGATCAGCGCGATCCGAGCCAGGCTGCCTTCCTGTTCGCGGCCCGCAGAGCCGGCCCCGGCGCGGGGTACACCACCTGGTCGGCCGACCCACGGCCATGGCACGCCGCGTTGGCCGCGTGCTACGCCCACGCGACCGCGCCAATGCGCCGCCTGGCCGATCGATCCGTGCTCGACGTCGTGCTGGCGCTGACCAGCGGCCAGGACCCGGACGCGAAGCTCCGAGACCGGTTGGAGCGCCTACCCGAGGTGATGGACCGGGCCGAGGACCGCGCGGCCGCCGTCGAGCGGGCCGCCATCGACCTGGTCGAGGCCGTGATCCTGGCGGACCGCATCGGCGACGAGCTGCCGGCCGTCGTCACGGACGCCGACCGCGCCGGCGCCCGCGTCCAGCTCGTGGACCCGGTCGTTCGGACCAAGGTGGACCTGGCGGGCGCAGAGCCGGGGGAGCGGCTGGTGCTGCGGGTGCGCACCGCCGACCCCGAGGCCCGCCGCGTCGAGCTGGACGTCGTCAGGCGGGGACACCCTGGCCCGGACGGTCAGGCCGGGTCGAGACGGTAGATGCTGCCGCGTTGGGAGACGACGTAGAGCTCGCCCTTCGCGTCGGTCCCGAAGCTCACCACGGCCCCGGGCTCGTCGGAGAGCACCGCCCGGTCGGTGACCTGGTCGCCCACGGCCACGAGCGCCCGCACGCCGCCCGCGCAGTAGTCGCTGTAGAGGTAGGCACCCTGCAGGTCCGGGACGGCCTCGCCCCGGTAGACGGAGCCGCCGGTGACCGAGCAGCCGTCGTTGCCGTGGTGGTACTCGTAGACCGGCATCCAGGAGCCAGGGGCGTCCTGGTCCTTGTTGTAGCGAGCAGATCCCTCGTAGGCGCTCCAGCCGAAGTTGGTGCCCCTGCCGGCGCCGTCGGCCGCGGGCACGTGGTCGATCTCCTCGATGGCGTTCTGGCCGACGTCGCCGATCCACAGGTCGCCGGTCGCGGCGTCGAACGAGAACCGCCACGGGTTGCGCAGCCCGGAGCTCCAGATCTCCGGCCGCGCCCCGCCGCCCGACGCGTAGGGGTTGTCCGGGGGGATCGTGTAGGCGGCGTCGTCGTTGGGTGTCGGGTCGATGCGGAGCAGCTTCGCCAGCAGCGTGTCCGGGTTCTGGCCGTTGCGCTTCGGGTCCCCGGCCGAGCCGCCGTCGCCGTAGCCGGCGTAGAGCAGGCCGTCCGGGCCGAAGAGGATGCCCCCCCCGTTGTGGTTGGCGTAGGGCTGGTCGATGGCCAGCACCTCGCGCCTGGTGGACGGGTCGACGCCATCGCCGGTGGTCGCATACTCGTCGATGCGGGAGTCGCCGTCGTTGTTGGTGTAGCTGACGTAGAGGTGGCTGCCCTCGGGCGAGAAGGCCAGGTCGAGCAGCCCCTGTTCGCCTGACGCCTTCGTCCGGTCCGTCATGTCCAGGACCTCGTGCGCCGCGCTGCCGTCGCCATCCGTCGCGAGGATCCGGCCGTCCTGCTCGGCCACGTAGAAGACCCCGTCGCGCTCGACGATGGCGATCGGCTGGTCGAACCGGCCGATCTCGGTCAGCTTCACCGCCACCTTGCTGAGGTCGGGCGCCGCCGGCGTCCCTGAGGTCCCCGAGGTTGGCGTGCCGGTGGCCGCCGGTGCGGTCGTCGCGGCAGCGTCGCCGGGCGCCGCCGAGCCGGCTGGGGCGCCGGTGCTCGGAACCGTGGGCGGGAACGTGGCGGCGCCTCGGGAGGTGTCCGAACTGGAGCACGCCGCGAGCAGCAGGAGCGCGACGGCGGTGGCGGGGAGGGCCCGGGCCATGCTCCAGCCTGCCCCAGGCGCGTCGACGACGGGCATCGCTCAGGGGACGACCCGGATGAGCCCCTCCTGCACGACCGTCACGACGAGGCGGCCGTCCTGGGTGTAGATCTGGCCCATGGCCAGGCCGCGGGCATCAGAGGTCGAGGGCGTCCACTGGTCGTAGAGCAGCCACTCGTCGACCCGGAAGGGGCGGTGGAACCACATGGCGTGGTCCAGGCTGGCCATCTGGAGACCCTCCCACCCCCAGGCCGAGATCCCGTGGGGCCGGATCGTGGTGTCGAGCAGCGTCATGTCGGACGCGTACGTGAGCACGCAGGCGTGCAGGACAGGATCGTCGGGGAGGGGTCCGTCGGCGCGGAGCCAGACCTTCTGCGTCGGCGGCTGGGGTCCCTCGCGGTCCGTCGGCGCGCTGTCCACGTACCGGGTGTCGATCGGGCGCGGCCGGTCGTACCACTCCCCGAGGCGCTCGCGGTGAGGGGCCATGCGGGTGGCGAAGTCGGGCAGCGTCGCCGGGTCGGGAACGTCCGCCATCGGCTCCTGGAAGTCGAGGCCGGGCTCGGCGCGGTGGAAGCTGGCCTGGAGGTTGAAGATGGCCTTGCCGTGCTGGATGGCGACGACCCGGCGGGTGGTGAAGCTCCTGCCGTCACGGATGCGGTCGACCTCGTAGAGGATCGGCACCGTCGGGTCGCCCGGTCGCAGGAAGTAGGCGTGCAGCGAGTGGACGAGGCGCCCCGGGTCGTCGATCGTCCGCGCCGCCGCCACCAGCGCCTGGCCGGCCACCTGCCCGCCGAAGACCCGCTGGCGGTTCTCGTCGGGGGAGACGCCGCGGAAGATGTTCACCTCGATCACCTCGAGGTCGAGCAGTGCGATCAGATCGTCGAGGGGTCGCGACCGGCTGCGGCGTCGGGAGGTCACAGGCGGCATGTTGACACGTCGGTCGCGAGGCCCGGAGGAAGCGTCCCGGCCTCGCGGTCGATGTGCCACAGCACCCACGCGTCGTTCTCCCAGACCTTGCTGATGCGCCCGGTCGCCGCCGCTTCGTCGTCGGTGAGCGCGCACTGCGCGTAGTCGCTCCCCTTGGCCATCGCGTACCAGTCACCCCGCTCCAGCAGGACCTGGAGAGAGGAGCCCGCGGTGATCGCGGTGCGGTGCGTGAACAGGTTGAGGGCGCGAGGACGGAAGAAGACGACGATCTGGCCGGGCGGCACGTAGGAGTCGACGGCGGCGAACATCTGCTGCGAGCTGGTGGACGCCGGACCCTCGATGGCCTTGGGGTAGGTGCGCCAGTAGTCGGCCGCGTTGGCCATGCCGAGGCCGTGGCGGGCCACGAGCAGCAGCAGCAGCACGTGGCGGGGCTGGACGCTCCACCGGCCGATGTCGAGCCCCCGCAGCCCCTGCGTCGCAAAGTAAAGCAGGAAGGGCAGGACGCCGAGCAGGTACCGGCCCTCCCGGTAGGGCAGCTCCATGTAGACGAGGGACAGGCTGAGGGCGAACACCGACATGGGCAGGTCTCGCCGACCGCCGAGGATCATGCCCCCGACCGCCAGCACGACGAGGAAGACGAGCAACCCGAGCAGCAGCGTGCCGTGCACGTCGTCCTTGAC
>JBKPRL010000081.1:0-6512 GCA_046734535.1 bacterium
CCAGCGTCGGGCCGGCGTAGTCGAGGTGGTCGGCGCCGACGTTGGTCACCACCGCGACCTGGCCGTCCACGACGTTGGTGGCGTCCCACCGCCCCAGCAACCCGACCTCGATCACCATCACGTCGACCGCGACGTCCGCGAACCAGCGGAACGCGGCCGCGGTGACGATCTCGAAGTAGCTCGGCTCCACGCCGCCCAGCACCTCGAGATCGGCGACAGCCGAGATCTGCTCGGCCAGCTCCTCGTCGCTGATGGGCTCACCGTTGCGGTTGATCCGCTCGTTCACCCGCTCCAGGTGGGGGCTGGTGAACGTGCCCACGGTCAGGCCCTGGGCCACGAGCAAGCGGGTGACGATCTGCGCCGTCGAGCCCTTGCCGTTCGTGCCGGTGATGTGGATGGCGGGCGCGGCGCGCTGCGGCTCGCCCATCAGCTCCATGAGCCGCTCGATGCGGGCCGTCGTCGGCGAGATGATGCGGCCGGTGGCGTCGTAGTTGCTGTGCGCGACGAGGTAGGCGTGCGCGGCGTCGGCATCCATCACGGTAGGAACGGGATCAGCGACGACGATGGCGACTCGCCGAGCAACGTCTGGTTGCGAGGCGAAAGGTCACGACGCCGCCCGCTTGGGCCGGCTGACCCGGGTGGCGCTGCGGGGTACCAGCGTCGGGTTGACCTTCTCGCGCACGGTGTCGCCGTCGATGACGCACTTGCCGATGTCGCTGCGCCCGGGCAGGTCGTACATGGTGTTGAGCAGCACTTCCTCGAGGATCGCCCGCAGTCCGCGCGCTCCGGTCCCCCGCTTCAACGCCTGGTCGGCGATGGCGAGCAACGCGTCCTCGGTGAACTCCAGCTCGACGTCCTCGAACTCGAAGAACTTGCGGTACTGCCGCACGAGCGCGTTCTTCGGCTCGACGAGGATCTGGACCAGCGCCTCCTGGTCCAGGCTCTGGACGGCCCCGACGACCGGGAGACGGCCGACGAACTCCGGGATGAGGCCGAACTTGAGGAGGTCCTCGGGCAGGACCTGGCCGAAGAGCTCGCCCGCGTCGAAGTCGTCGTGGCCGCGCACCGTGGCGTGGAAGCCGACGCCCTTCTGACCGATGCGCTGCTCGATGATCCGCTCCAGCCCGGCGAAGGCGCCGCCGCAGATGAAGAGGATGTTCGTGGTGTCGATCTGGATGAACTCCTGGTGGGGGTGCTTGCGCCCCCCTTGGGGTGGCACCGAGGCCACCGTGCCCTCGAGGATCTTGAGCAGGGCCTGCTGGACGCCCTCGCCGGAGACGTCCCTGGTGATCGACGGGTTCTCGCTCTTCCGGGCGATCTTGTCGATCTCGTCGATGTAGATGATCCCGGTCTCGGCCTTCTTGACGTCGTAGTCGGCGGCCTGGATCAGCTTGAGGAGGATGTTCTCGACGTCCTCGCCGACGTAGCCCGCCTCGGTGAGCGCCGTGGCATCGGCGATGGCGAAGGGCACGTTGAGCATGCGGGCCAGCGTCTGGGCCAGCAACGTCTTGCCGCACCCGGTCGGTCCGAGGAGGAGGATGTTCGACTTCGCCAGCTCGACCTCGCTGTGGTGCGAGGGGCCCTGCGCGTTCTGGTACTGGATGCGCTTGTAGTGGTTGTAGACGGCGACGGACAGGATCTTCTTCGCCGGCTCCTGCCCGACCACGTAGTCATCCAGGAAGTCGTAGATCTCCCGAGGCGTGGGCAGCTCGTCGAACCGGAGCTCAGCGGTCTCGGCCAGCTCCTCCTCGATGATCTCGTTGCAGAGCTCGATGCACTCGTCGCAGATGTACACGCCCGGCCCGGCGATGAGCTTCTTGACCTGCTTCTGCGACTTGCTGCAGAACGAGCACTTCAACAGCTCGCCGCTGTCCCCGAACTTCGCCACCACGGGCCTCCCCTGCTGCCCTGCGCTACTTGATCGGACCGGAGCGATCGGCCGCAGTGCGAGCGGTGATCACCTCGTCGATGATGCCATACTCCAGCGCGGCCTCGGCCTCCAGAACGAAGTCCCGGTCGGTGTCCACGTGGATCCGCTCGAGCGGCTGGCCGGTGTGGTGGGACAACATCTCCTCCATCAGGTCCCGCATGCGCAGGATCTCCTTGGCGGCGAGCTCCAGATCGGTGACCTGTGCGTAGCCCATGGCCCCGTACGGCTGGTGCAGCAGGACCCGGGCGTGGGGAAGGGCCAGGCGCTTGCCCTTGGTCCCGGCCGCCAGCAGCACCGCCGCCGCCGACGCCGCCTGCCCGTAGCAGATCGTGGCGATGTCGTTGCGGATGAACTGCATCGTGTCGTAGATGGCGAACAGCGCGGTGATGTCCCCGCCCGGGCTGTTGATATAGATGTTGATGTCCTTGTCAGGGTTCTCGGACTCCAGGTGCAGCATCTGGGCGCACACCAGGTTGGCGATGGTGTCGTCGATCGGCGTGCCGAGGAAGATGATGTTGTCCTTCAGCAGCCTCGAGTAGAGGTCGTAGGCCCGCTCGCCCCGGTTCGTCTGCTCGACGACCGTGGGGACGAGGTAGCTGTAGGCGGGCTCCATCAGGGGTTCTCCGCTTCGTTGGTCGGGGGGTGGTCGTGATCGTGGCCGTGGCCACTGTGCTCGTGGTCGTGGCCGGCGTGATCGTGATCGTGGTCGTGCGCGTGGCCGGCGGGATCGACCTCGCCCGGCACCACCAGCTCCTCGTCGGGCGGCAGCAGCAGCTCCCGGTCGATCGGCTGGCCGTCGGCGTCGACGATCTCCACGTGGCGCAGCAGCCACTCGAGCGCCTTGGCCTTGCGGATCTCGCCCCGCAGGCCCGACACCGCATCGTTGCGCTCGTAGGCCTTGCGGACCTGGTTGACCTTCTGGTTCACCCGGACCGCGATGCGCTGGTACTCGGCCTCCAGGTCGTCGTCCGTGACCTCGATGCCCTCGGCGTCCGCCACGGAACGGAGCGCGAGATCGACTTTGACCGCGGTGGTCGCGGCGCCTGTCAGACCCTCGGTCAGGGTGGCCGGCTCCTGGCCGGTCATCGCCATGTACTGCTCCATGGTGACGCCCTGGGCCTGCAGGTTGTTCACAAGGCTCTCCGCCCGGTTGCGCAGCTCGCTGTTGACGAGCGCCTCCGGCGGGTCCTCCTCCACCAGCTGCGCCAGCGCGGAGGTGGCCTGATCGAGCAGGAGCTGGCGGGCGTTGTTCAGCCGGCCGCCCTCCATGCGCTCACGGATGGAGGCGCGCCACTCGTCAGCGGTCTCGAACTCGCCGAGGTTGTCACCGACCCACTCGTCGGTCAGCTCGGGCGGGATGAGGGTCTGGACCTTCTTGACGGCGACCGTGAAGTCGGCCGGCTCCTCGGTGCCGCTCGGGACGGCCGTGAACGAGAGCGCGGCGCCCGCCGAGGTGCCGGTCAGATGGTCGTCGAAGTCGGCCGCGACCCAGCCCCGGCCCACCTCGTAGAGCCAGTCCTCGGCGGTGAGCCCGGGGACGGGGTCGCCGTCTCGCTCGGCGTCGATGTCCAGGGTGACGAAGTCGCCGGCGATGGCCGCGCGGTCGACGTCCTCGAGCTCGCCGTGGCGGCGCAGCTCCGCATCCACTGCGCCCTCCACGTCCTCGTCGGAGACGGTGACCGAGGGCAGCTCGACGCGAAGGCCCGCGTAGCCGGGCACCACCACGTGGGGCCGCACCTCCACGGTGGCGTCGAACGCCACGGGCCCGTCCTCCTCTCCGGAGGTGATGTCGACCTCTGGTGGGGCGATGATGTCGACGTCGTGCACCTTGACCGCGTCGGCCAGGTAGCGGGGGATGGCGTCCTGCAGCGCCTGCTGGCGCGCCGGCGCGATGCCGATGCGAGCCTCGAGGATGCGCCGCGGCGCCTTCCCGGGACGGAAGCCGGGGAGCCGGACCTCGTGGGCGATCTTGCGAAAGGCCACGTCGATGTCGCGGTCGAACTCCGCTTCGTCCACCTCGACCGACAGCTTGACCTTGTTCCCCTCGAGGGTCTCGACCGTGCTCTTCACAGGGCGGCGAGTGTACCGGGGGACCATCGAGGACCAGCAGAGGCTTCGCCGCGGGGCGCAACGTCGGGCATGATCGCGCCATGACGACCTGGAAGCCCCACAGCCTGGCTCGGCCCCACCCCGATCAGCTGGACCTGCGTCGGGGCGACAAGGTCACCGCCAAGGTCGAGCTGGCCGGGGTCCCCGAGGGCACCCCGGGCAAGGTGATCCTGGCCAACGGCTTCAACTGGATGCGCTACCGCGTCCGCTTCAAGAACGGCGCCGAGCTCCCGGACCTCGACGAGCGCCACCTGGTCCCCACCGGCCGCGCCGCCCGCCGCCTGGCCAAGCGCGGCCGCGCCACCACCTGACCCGCCGACGCCCCCGGCCGAGCAACGCCCCTCCCGCGCGTCCTGGCGCGAGATCGTCGCGTCAACGAGACGATCTCGCGCCAGAAGCCTCACCGCGGAGCGGCGACCTCGACTACCCAGCCGAGATGTTGAGCTCGTCCATCCAGCCCGAGAAGCTGTCGGCCGGGTCGGTCGAGCCGGGCTTCTTGCCGATCGTCACGGCCGTGCTGAAGCGCTCGACCGGGTTGACCGCACCGAGGACGGTGGCGTCGACGTTCGCGCCGACCCCATCGACCACGGCCGACCAGACGTTGCCGTTGAGGCGGCAGGCGAAGCCGTGCCAGTTGCCGTCGTCGACGCGGGCGGCGGACTCGGCGGTCACTACGTTGCGGCCGTCGCCGAGGGTGCACAACAGGTGGCCGAGGCCGTTGCCGAAGCCGCGGATCTCGACCTTCCAGAAGCCACCCAGGTTGGACGCTCGGGCCTTCTGCACGACGTTGTAGCCGGTGCCCTGCGCGCCGTTGGGCAGCGCGCCCGCGGCCGTCAGGCGGGTGCGCATCCTGCCGTCGACGGAGAACGCGGCGTTGAGCGGCTCGAGCTGGTGGCCGGTGTCGGGCACCGAGACCACGCTGTCAGCAGGGGCGATGGGCGCCCCGGTGAAGTTGCCGTTGCCGTCGACGACGCCCGCCCAACCGGGGAAGTCGTACACGCCGCCGCCGATGGCGACGGTCGGCCCGATCGTTCCGTCGTGGGCCGGCTTGACCGAGTCCTTCATGACGCGGCCGCTGGTCTCGTTCATGCTCCATCTCGCCTGCACCGCAGCCGGCGGCGGCGGAGGCGGGCCGATGACGACCGGCGGAGGAGCCGGTGGTCCACAGGCGGCGACGGCGAGCCCGACCGCGGCCCCGACACCCGCGAGGACTGCTCTGCGCATTTGGTGCTCCGTTCGTGAGAATGGTGGTCACGTGCGCCGGGCCGCCCCGCCTCCGTCGAACGCGCCCACCAGGATGGCACGCGACGGCGCCGGATCCTCACGATCCGCATGCCACCATGGCCAGATGCGGGCTCCTCACCACCGACTGCCGTGACCCGACCGCGGCGGGTGAACGTCGTGCCCCACACCCACTGGGATCGCGAGTGGTACCGGACGTTCCAAGACCTCCGTCTGGCGCTCGTCGAGGTGCTCGACGACCTCCTCGACGAGCTCGCCGCCGACCCCGCGCTGACCCATTTCCTGCTCGACGGGCAGGTGGCCGCCATCGACGACTACCTGGAGCTGCGGCCCGACCGGAAGGCCGAGCTGCAGGCCCACCTCCGGTCCGGGCGGCTCGCGACGGGCCCTTGGTACACGTTGCCCGACGAGTTCCTCGTCTCGGGCGAGACCCTGGCGCGCGACCTGGAGCTCGGGATGGACCGGGCCGACGAGCTGGTCGGACGGGAGGACGCGGCGATGGCGGTGGGCTACCTGCCCGACACGTTCGGTCACATCGCCCAGATGCCGCAGGTGCTCGCTCGGGCCGGGCTGCACCACGCGGTCGTGTGGCGAGGGGTGCCGGCCGCGATCGACCGGACGGGTTTCTGGTGGGAGGCGCCTGACGGCACGGCCGTGCGCGCCGAGTACCTGCCGACGGGTTACGGGAACGGCGCTCGCATGCCGGTGGACCCGAGCGCCTTCCTCGCTCGGCTCGATGCGTGGATCGAGAGCGCCGAGGACCTCGTGCGCGACGACCCGATCCTGCTGATGAACGGCACCGACCACCTCCCCCACCAGTCGGGGATGCCGGGGCTGCTCGAGGCAGTGACCGCGGCGAGCGGGGGGCGCTTCGACGTGCGCCTAACCTCCCTGCAGGAGCACCTCGCCGGGGCCCCGACGGACGGCCTCCCTCGCTGGCGGGGCGAGCTGCGCAGCAGTGCCCGCGCCAACCTCCTGCCCGGCGTCGCCTCCAACCGGGTCGACGTCCGCCAGGTCGCGGCGCGAGCCGAGCGGGTGCTCGAGCAGGAGGTCGAGCCGATGTGGGCCGCATTCGCACCATCCGCGCTCTGGCCCGCACGGGCGCTGGACCTGGCCTGGAAGGCCATGGTGCGCAACGCCGCGCACGATTCGGTGTGCGCCTGCTCGCACGACGAGGTGGTGCACGCGGTGCACCACCGCTACGCGGAGGCCCGCCAGATCGGCGATGCGC
>JBKPRL010000082.1:0-8649 GCA_046734535.1 bacterium
CACCAGCTCCGCTACGAGCAGAAGAGCTACTGGCGCAACCCGGCCAGCGCCGGGTTCACCTTCATCTTCCCGGTCCTCTTCCTCATCATCTTCGCCTCGCTCAACACCAGCAGCACCGTCGACTTCCTCGGGGGCATCGACTACAACCAGTACTACATCCCCGGGATCATGTGCTTCGGGGTCATCAGCGCCACGTTCACCAACCTCGCGATGACCCTTTGCATCCGGCGGGACTCCGGCATCCTCAAGCGGCTCCGGGGCACACCGCTGCCGACCAGCGCCATGCTCGGCGGCCTGCTCCTCAACGCCGTCGTCGTGGCCGCCATCCTGTGCACGCTCATCGGCGCGATGGGCTTCGTCTTCTACAGCCTGGAGTTCCCCGGCCATTGGCCCGCCCTCATCGTCTCGCTGCTCGTCGGCGCGCTCACGTTCGCGTCGCTCGGGGTGGCCATGTCGACGCTGGTACCCAACGCCGACGCCGCACCCGCGGTCGTCAACGGGATCCTCTTCCCCATCCTCTTCGTCTCGGGGGTGTTCTTCCCGCTGAGCAACGACTCGTGGCTGGCCCGCGTGGGGGACATCTTCCCGATCCGCCACTTCGTGAACGCCGTGTTCGCGGCCTTCGACCCGCGGGAGGCGAGGGGCGTCGCGCACGGCTGGTCGTGGTCCGATCTCGCCGTGATGGCGGTCTGGGGGCTCATCGGCGCGGTCGTCGCCATCCGCCACTTCCGTTGGGAGCCCCGCACCCCCCGCGCGTGAACCGTCAGGTCAGGGGTGGGCTTCGCCGTTCTGGCGCGAGATCGTCGCAGCGGCGAGACGAGGCCGCGCCAGTAGCCGCTCGTGGGCTGACGGGCGCCCCCCACGGCCCTCGTGGATGGTGTGGGCTCAGCCGGTGGCGTCGCGCAGGACCGACGCGGCGGTGTGGACGGCGTCGATGTCCTTGGCCAGCGGGAGGTTGACGATGATCTCGTCGACGCCAGCGGTGACGACCGCGCCGAGCTGCTCGGTGGCCTCGTCCGCCGTCGCGATGATCATCCGATCGGACACCTCCGGGTTGTCGTAGCCGACCAGCTGCCGCAGGCCGTCACGATCGGCCTCGTTCGCGCAGACGAACAGGCTGACCATCGCCGTCCGGGTCACCGACGCCGGATCCCGCCCGACGGCCTCGCAGTGCGCGTCGAGGGCGGCCAGCTTCCGGCCGACCACGGCCGCGGTGCCGCCAATGTTGCACATGTCCGCGAGCTCGGCGACCAGGCGCAGGGTCACCTTCTCCCCAGAGCCGCCGATCATGATCGGGATGCGCCGCAGGGGGCGGGGCACGACACGGGCCCCGACGACGTGGAAGTGCTCGCCGGTGTAGGTGAAGGTCTCCTCGTCGAACATGCCGCGGCAGATGGCGACGGCCTCGCGCAGCATGGCGAAGCGCTCGCGCACGGGCGGGAACTCCCAGCCGTACGCCTCGTGTTCCTCCTCGTACCACGCCGCGCCGATCCCCAGGATGGCCCGGCCGCCGCTGAGCGAGTCGAGCGTGGCGATCTGCTTGGCCAGGAGCGACGGATTGCGGTAGGTCACCCCGGTGACCAGCGTCCCCAGCTCCACCGTGCGTGTCAGGGCGGCCAGCGCGCCGAGCGTCGTGTAGCCCTCCAGGATCGGCGCCGTCGGACCACCGAGCGGCGGCAGCTGGAGCAGGTGGTCCATCACCCAGACCGACGAGAAGCCAGCCTCCTCGGCCGCGCCGGCGACATCGCGGAGGCGGTCCATCGTGGTGGCCGGATCGGCGTCGACGATCCAGGAGAAGTCGGGGAGCTGCAGTCCGTAGCGGGTCACGATGCGTCGGTTCCTCCTGAGTAGAGCTTCCCGTAGTCCTTGGTCCGCCACCGCTCCGGCATCAACCGGACGAGGACCGCGCCGTCGCCGCTCGGGCTGTTCTCGGCGTACCACCGGCCCAGCTCCGGCCCGAGGTACCGGGTGGCCATCTCCAGATCGTCGCGAGGGGCCTCGTCGACGACCACCGGGCCCTCGACGCTCACGTACTGGTACGGCGGCGCCTCGTTCTGCACCGTCAGCGTGGCTCGGCCGGCCGCGGCCAGCAGGCGAGCCTTGACCGATGAGCCGTCCATGCCGAGTCGGACCTCGCCGTCGCGGTAGAGGTACCAGATCGGCAGGGCCAGCGGACCCCGACCGGGCTCCTCGATGGCCAGCACGCCGACGTGCACGTCGGCGAGGAACGCCTCCCGCTCCTCCGCCGTCATCGCACCCTCAGCCATGTCGCCCCCTCGCTCGTTCGCGGGCCGGCGTCGCATCCGGTGCCGCAGCCCGGGATCGGCTTCGTCGATCCAGCCGGGCGGACGGTACCGCCTCCCGCACCCGTCCCGGTCATCGCCGGGATGGCACACCTCCCGCTCGTCACGGTGATGTCCGCGACCGTGGGGCGGGCGTCGCTCAGGCCAGCACGTCGTCCAGGGCGACCGCGGCCCGCCAGCAGTCCTGGTAGGTGTTGTAGAGCGGAGTGGGCGCGAGCCGGATGATGTTGGGCGGCCGGTCGTCCGCCCGCACCCGATGGCGGGCGAAGAGCTCCTCGGTCACGGCGGCGGCGTCCTCGACCATCACGCTCAGCTGCGCGCCCCTTCGCTCGGGCTGGCGAGGGGTGATGACCTCGATCGGCCGGCGGGCGGCGACCGCGTCGAGCAGGCGTTCCAGGAACGCCGTGAGGCGCACGCTGCGGTCCCGCAGCCGGTCGAGCCCGACCTCCGCGAACAGCGCCAGGGAGACGCGGACCGGCGCCATGGCGAGGATGGGCGGGTTGGAGATCTGCCAGCCCTCTGCGCCCTCGACCGGCTCGAAGCCGAACGGCATGGAGAAGCGGGAGACCGGGTCATGGCCCCACCAGCCGCCCGGGCGGACGAGGGACGGATCGGTGCCGTGGCGTTCGTGCACGAAGCAGCCGCCGACCGCCCCCGGACCCGAGTTGACGTACTTGTAGTGGCACCAGACGGCGAAGTCGACGTCCCAGTCGTGCAGGCGGACGGGGACGTTGCCCGCGGCGTGGGCCAGGTCCCATCCCACGAACGCGCCGGCCCGGTGCGCCGCTGCGGTGATGGCGGGCAGGTCCAGGAAGGCACCCGTGCGGAAGTCGACCGCACTGAGGACCACGACCGCGATCGACGCGCCCTCGCGCTCGAGGTGGCCAGCCACGTCCTCGGTGCGCAGGTGGCGCTCGCCCGGGCGCGGCGTGAGGATGACGACGGCGTCGGCGGGGTCGAGCCCGTGCGCGCGGGCGACACCGAACACCGCGTAACGGTCGGACGGGAACACATCGGCCTCGATGACGATGCGGTACCGCTCGGCCGTCGGCCGGTAGAAGCTGCGCAGCATCAGGTGCAGGTTGACCGTGAGGCTGTTCATGACCACGGCTTCGCCGGGCAACGCGCCGACCAGCCCCGCCACCGTCTCCCGCATGGTCTCGTGGTACGGCGCCCAGGGGTAGTCCCCTTCGAGGTGGGCGTCGACGGCCTGCGAGGACCACGCACCGAGCACGTCCTCGACCGCCTCCCGGGCGGCGCGCGGCTGCAGGCCGAGCGAGTTCCCGGCCAGGTAGGCGACGCCCTCGGGGACCAGGAACCGGTCGCGGCAGCTGGCCACGGGATCCGCGGCCTCGAGCACCGCGGCTTCGTCTGCGCCGGCCGGGCCGAGCAGGTCCCGCTCGTCCGCCCGTGCCACTAGAGCTGCGTCCTGACGTCCCACAGCTCGGGGAACAGGACGAGCTGCAGTCGCTCGCGCAGGTACGGCACGCCGGCCGTCCCTCCTGTGCCGACCTTGAGACCGATGATGCGCTCGACGGTCGTGACATGGCGCAGCCGCCACTGCCGCATGGCGTCCTCCAGGTCCAGCAGGTCTTCACCCAGCTCGTAGAGGTCCCAGTGCGTCTCCGGCTCCCGGTACACGACGAGCCACGCCTCGACCACCGAGGAGTCGGCGGTGTAGCTCTCCGACCAGTCCCGCTCGACGAGCGAGGGGGCGACGGGTAGGCCGCGGCGGGCGAGGAGCCGTACGACCCGGTCGTACAGCGACGGCTGGTGGAGCACGGTGTCCAGCCGGGCGAAGCGCTCGGGCTCGTGGCGGAAGGGCTCGAGGTACACGGCGTTGCGGTTGCCGAGGACGAACTCCAGCTCCCGGAACTGGAACGACTGGAAGCCGCTCGAGGTGTCGAGCGCGGAGCGGAAGGCCATGTAGTCCGCCGGCGTCATGGTGCTGAGGACGTCCCAGGACGAGATCAGTCCCTGCATCACGCGCTCGACGCGGGCGAAGCTCTTGAAGGCCGGCCCCAGGTCGTCGGCGTCGACGAGCGCGGCGACGGTGTGGAGCTCGTGGAGCACCAGCTTCAGCCACAGCTCGGTGGCCTGGTGCTGGACGATGAACAGCATCTCGTCGTGGGCATCCGTCCTCGGCCGCTGCGCCGTGAGGACGTCGTCCAGCCCGAGGTACTCCGCGTAGCTGAGATGGTGGCGCAGGTCGAGGTGGGCTTCCGCCGCGCCCGCGTAGCGCCCCGGCGCGTCGTCCTCGGACCGCTGGCTCACGGCACCACCTTGCGCACGAGGTCGGCGGTGCGGGCCGCGCCGGCGGCCCCGAGCGCGACGACGTTGGCCGGGAAGCGCCGCTGCGCGGCCGCCCGGCGGCGGGCCTCCGCATAGGGGACGGTGGTGAAGCTCACCAGCTCGTAGAGGGAGTCGTAGCGGTCGGGCGCCCAGCGCTCGATGGCGTGCTCGACCCGCTTGGCCAGCCGGAAGGCCGGCGAGGCCACCTTGTCCCGCATCTCGACGAAGTTGTCGAGCGCGAGCTCGGCGATGGCGTCGGCGTTGGGCTTGCGTCGCTCGGCGTACAGGGCCAGCGCGGCCGGCCAGTCGTCGTCGGTCTCACCGAGGCAGCGATCGAGCTCGACGACGTCCTCGAACGCGCAGTTCATGCCCTGGCCGAAGAAGGGGACGATCGCATGGGCCGCGTCCCCGAGCAGACCGAGGCGACCGCGCACCCACGGCCAGACGCGCACGGTGACCAGCGACCCCACCGGGTGGCGGGCGAACTCCCCCGCGAGATCCTCGAACAGTGCGGTGGCGTCGGGGTAATCGCGGTCGAACCGCGCTCGGACGGCGTCGGGTGCGTCCAGCCCGGCGAACCCTGCGTCACCCTCGAAGGGCCAGAACAACGTGGCGGTGAAGCTGTGGTCGGGGTTGGGCAGGGCGATCATCATCGAGTCGCCCCGGGGCCAGATGTGGAGGGCGCCGGGATCGAGCGCGAACCCGCCCGAGGGGTCCGGCGCGATCGTCAGCTCCTTGTAGCCCCACGGCAGGTGCTCCTGGCGGTAGTCGGCCCGCTCACCTCGCACCACCGCCTCCCGTAGTGCGCTGTATGCGCCGTCGGCCCCGATGACCACCTCATGGGTGACGGCGTGGCGGCCGGTCGGACCGTCGAGCGTCAGCTCGCCAGTCTCGGCGACGACCGCCGTCGCCCGCTCCTCGAAGTGCAGCACGACGCCGGGCTCCTTGGCCGCGGCGTCCAGCAGCAGCCCGTTGAGGCCGTGGCGGGAGATGGAGTTGATGGCCTTCGAGCCGTCCGCGCTGTACGCCTGGTAGGCCAACTGGCCCGAGCGGTCGTGCACCATCCGTCCCCGCATGGCCAGCCCGTGGCCCATCACGGCCTCGGCGAGGCCGGCCCGCTCGAGGGCGTCGATGCCGCGCGCCGAGAGCGCGAGGTTGATCGAGCGGCCCGCCGCGCCGGCCAGGCGGGGATCGGGCCGGCGCTCGTAGAGCGTGACGTCGTGACCGCGCCGGGACAGGTAGACGGCGAGCAGCGGGCCGGCCAGGCCGGCCCCGGCGATGCCGACGTCAGCCATCGGCGAGCCTGAGGAACCGCACGGCGTTCCCGCCGAGCAGCCGCTGCTCGACATCGTGGGGGAACGCGCACGACCGGATCACCCGGCCGACGTGCTCCTCGCCCAACGGGAACGGGTAGTCGGACCCGAGCAGCACGGAGTCGTCCCCCATGACGTCGACCAGGTAGCGCAGGGCCCGCTGGTCGTACACCGCGGAGTCCACTTCGAAGCGGTCGAGGTAAGTGCTCGGCGGCGCCGTCGAGAGCCCACGGACGATGTCCCGGCGGTGCCACGCGTTCTCCAGCCGGCCGAGCAGGAAGGTGAACGAGCCCCCGCCGTGGGCGAAGCAGATGCGCAGGTCGCGGGGCAGCCGGTCGAACGCGCCGCCGAGGATCATCCGGTTGAGCGACAGCTGCGTCTCGGCCGGCATGGCGACGGTCCACCCGAGCATCCAGTCGTCGAGGCGGCACCCCCCGAACATGTCCCACGGGTGGACGAAGACCGGCGCGTCGAGCGAGGCGCAGTGGGCGAGGAACGTGACCAGGCCCGCGTCGTCGAGATCGCGGTCACCGACGTGGTTGCCGATCTGGATGCCCCTCATGCCCGCGGCCAGGCAGCGCTCCAGCTCGCGGCAGGCCATGTCGGTGTCCTGGAGGGGCACCTGGCCGATCGGGACGAGCCGCCCACCGCCGCCGGCGCAGAGCTCGAGCAGCGCGTCGTTGAAGATGCGGGCGCACTCCATGGCGTGCTCGGCTGGACGGCCGTAGGCGAACAGGACGGGGGTGGCGGAGACGACCTGGAGATCGACGCCGTCACGGTCCATGTCGGCCACGCGCACCGCCGGGTCCCAGCAGGCCGAGGTGATGGGCCGGAACTCCCGGTTGCCCATCATGACCATCGCGTGGTCGGCGTCGTCCCGGCGCATCCAGGGCCAGTCGGGCGTGCCGAAGCGCTCGGCCAGGTCCGGCCACGTCTCGGGGAAGAAGTGGGAGTGCAGGTCGACGACCGTCACACGGTCTCCTGGCGCGGCAGCGCCTCCTCGGCCAGCGGCGGGTCGGGCAGCGCACCCCGGCCCGGATGGACCCAGCCGCAGCTCGGGCAGGTGCGTGCGTCCTCGTCGTCGTAGAACGCGGCGAAGGCCTTGGGCAGGTCGTCCACCAGGCTCTGGAGCTCGACCTCGCCGCGGTGGACGAGCGCGTGGCACCGCGGGCAGTACCACTCGAAGCCATCGACCTCCCCGGGCGGCCGAGGCCGCTCGATGACGAGGCCGACCGAGCCGGGCACAGGCCGTTGCGGTGAGTGCCGGACGTGGGCAGGCAGGAGGAAGACCTGACCCTCGCGGATGGCGATGTCGCGCGCGCCGCTGTCCTCCCACACCCGGAGGACCATGTCGCCACGCAGCTGGTAGAAGAACTCGTCGCAGGGGTCGTCGTGGAAGTCGGTCCGCTGGTTCGGCCCGCCGACCACGGTCACGATGAAGTCGCCCTGATCCCAGATCTGCGCGTTGCCGACCGGCGGCTGCAGCTGCTCGCGGTGCTCCTCGATCCAGCCCGCGAGGTCGACGGGGATCACGTCACGCCTCCTCGGGCTCGGGCGATGGCCTTGATCTCGATGGCCAGGTGCGGGTGGGGCAGCTGGTGGACGGCGACGGTCGTGCGGGCCGGTCCGGTCTCGGCCGTGAAGTGCTCGGCGTAGACCTCGTTGTAGCCCTCGAAGTCGTCCATCGTCAGGAGGAAGGAGGTCACGTCGACCACGTCGTCCAGGGTCAGGTCGACGGCCGCGAGCGCCGCCGCGATGCCGGCCAGCACGGCTCGGGTCTGGACCCGGATGTCGAAGGTGACCGCGTCGTCCGCGCCGACGGTCGCACCTTCCACGGTGCCGTCGGGCTGACGCGCGCTCGTCCCGGACACGAACACCAGGTCACCGACGACCCTCAGGTGCGGGTACGCGCCGAGCGGCGTCGGGCGGCCGGCGACCACGACCGATCCCGCGGCCGGCGATCTCGATGTGGACATGGACCCATGATGCCCGATCGTTCGTGTCAGCAGACTCCGAGGTCCGGGTGTCGGATCTGCTGACCCGCCGTGATCTGACCGGGCGCGGGTAGTTGCCGCCGCGGGCGGGCGGCGGGCCCGCTCAGGCCGACCTCAGCCGGCGAGATCAGGCCTTCTCCATGGTCGCGGCGAAGGTGCCACCCTCGCGGAACAGGTCCAGCCGGTTGCCGGTGACGGCGAACGTCTTCGCCACCTCCAGCGCCGCGAGATAGCTGGCCTCCTGCTTGCTCAGCTCATCGGAGCTGCAGGCCTTCCTTGTCGACGCCAACGGTCCGATGGTGATGGCGTCGCCGTCCACCTTGTAGGGCCCCATGTAGTTGTTGCACCCCGAATTGCCGGTGATCTGACCGTCCTTGAACTCGGCCGTCACGGTCGAGCCGGACACCACCGAGACGATGGCGTCCCCGGTGTAGTAGCTGAGGACCTTCCAGCTGCCGAGGATGGCGTCGGCGCCGACCGAGGCCTCGAACACGAGGAGCGGCTCCCCACCGGAGTCGGCCAGCGTCAGTGTGGAGCCGGCGATGCTGTACGACGCCACCTTGGGCAGGCGCGCCAGGACGACCTTCTCCACTGCGGTCTCGGCCGGACCGCAGGCCATCTGCGTGCTGATCAGGTTGGGCCCGATGGTCAGCTTGTCGCCGTCCACCTTGTACGGACCGTTGTAGGTGTTGCAGCCGCTGGTGCCACTGACCGTGCCGTCGGCGAAGGTTGCCGAGACAACGACGT
>JBKPRL010000083.1:0-6523 GCA_046734535.1 bacterium
CCGAGCGGCACGACGTGGTGGCACGAGCGGCCGGACGACCCTCGTTGCTCGACCGCTCGGTGCGGGCCAGCTGCGGGGTGCGGTGAGCTCCGAGACGGGGCCGACGGCGGTGCTGCGTCGGGCGGAGGCGTGGCTGTTCGCCCCGGCCCCGGCTGAGCGGCTGGCGGTCCTCCGTCTCCTCTCCGGCTCGTTCGCGGTCGCCTACCTGTTGGTGCGCCTCCCGGCCTTCCTGGCCCTCGCCGACGCGCCGGGCCGCTCGTTCCAGCCCGTGGGTCTGCTGACACCCCTGGGCGGCCCATGGTCGGCGACGACGGTGCGCGTCCTCGTGGTCGGCACGATCGCGCTCGGAGCGGCCTTCACGGCCGGCTCCTGGTTCCGCGTCGTCGGGCCCGCCTTCGCCATCGCGCTGCTCGTCCTCTGCACCTACCGCAGCTCGTGGGGGCAGCTGCTCCACTTCGAGAACCTCATGGTGCTCCAGGTGCTGATCGTGGGCTTCGCGCCGAGCGCCGACGTCCTCGCCCTCGGCGCGGCGCGGCCTCGCCGTGTGCGGCCGGCGGTCGACGCCGCCTATGGCGGACCGGTCCGCCTGGCGGCGCTGGTGACGGTCCTCACCTACGTCCTGGCCGGCGTGGCGAAGCTGCGTCTCGGTGGGCTCGAGTGGGTGGTCGGTGACACGCTCCGCAACCACGTCGCCTATTCGGCCGCCCGACTCGACCTGCTCGGCGGCACACCGTCTCCGCTGGGCCGGCACCTCGTGGCCCGAGCCTGGCTCTTCCCGCCGCTCGCCGTCGCTTCCGTGCTGGTCGAGCTGGCTGCGCCCGTCGCGCTGCTCGGCGGACGGCTGCGCAACGCCTGGGTCGTGGCCGCCTGGCTCCTCCACGCCGGCGTCGCCGCGCTGATGTTCGTCGTGTTCCCCTACCCGCTGTTCCTGGTCGGCTTCGCGCCGTTCTTCCGCCTGGAGCGGCTGACCGACGTCCGCCGCTACTTGAACCAGATGCGCTGGTAGTCCCGGCTCTGCGGGTGGAGGAGCAGGGCGAAGAGGGCGACCGTGAAGGCCAGCGGCACCAGCACCGGCGACGAGATGGCCCCGATGATCCCGCCGGCGAAGGCGACGTACAGCAGCACCTCGAGCCCGGTGAGCGCCACGGCCAGGAAATACCCCCAGCGCTTCTCGTTGGCGATGCCGAAGCCGGCGAGCACGCTCGCCGCCAGCCCGAGGATCCCGAGGACAGAGCCCCCGAACAGCAGCCCGATGACCGCGTTCGCGTACAGCAGCCAGCACGCGAACTGCAGTGTCTGGGGCTGCGAAGGATCCACCCAGCGGCGCGTGTCGAAGGGCATCGCACCAGTGTGCCAGCCGCGGCAGGCGCGCGCTCATCGGGACTGGTAGACAACCCCGCCATGCCGGACTTCCTGTCCCTCTACGCGCAGTCCCAGCCTGACAAGCTGGCCGTCGTCGACGACCGACCGGACGGCACGGTGACGTCGCTGACCTGGGCCGAGCTCGAGATCCAGTCCAACCGGCTCGCGAACGTGCTCCTGGCCCACGGCGCCGGTCCGGGCTCGAAGGTCGTCTGGTGCGGCCAGAACTCGATCCCCGTCGTCGTGATGGTGAACGCCGCCCGCAAGGCCGGCACGACCGCGGTGCCGCTCAACTACCGGCTCTCCGACGAGGAGGCCGCCTACGTCGTCGACCACTGCGACGCCACGGTCGCCTTCGTCGACGCCGACATGGCCCCGATGTTCGGCCGGATCAAGGCGGACACGCCCAAGATCTCGACGGTGCTCGTCTACGGGGGCGAGGTGCCGGAGGGCATGGCCGATGTCGAGGCCCTGACGGCCGCGGCCTCGCCGTCGGAGCCCGCACCGGTCGAGCCCGGGGCCACGATGATCTACACGTCGGGCACGACGGGCAAGCCCAAGGGGGCCCTCCGCAGCGGCGCCGGCGACCCCACCCAGGTCGCGGCCATGATCGCCCTCATCGGCTACACGCCCGACGACATCTACATCCCGACCGGGCCGCTCTACCACTCGGGACCGGGCGGGTTCATGGGCATCGCGCTCGTCCTCGGCCAGACGGTCGTCATCCAGCGGCGGTTCGAACCGGAGGACTGGCTGCGCCTCGTCGACCGTTACCGCATCACCTCGACGTTCTCGGCCCCGACGCCGATCCGGATGGTCTGCACGCTGCCCGACGAGGTGAAGGCCCGTTACGACCGCTCATCGATGAAGCGCATGGTCGCCAACGCCGCGCCCTGGTCCTTCGCCCTGAAGCAGCTGTACCTGGCCGACTTCCCGGCCGACTCGCTCTGGGAGGTGTACGGCTCGACCGAGCTCGGCGTGAACTGCATCCTCGAGCCGCAGGACCAGCTGCGCAAGCCCGGCTCGTGCGGACGTCCGGCGCCCGCTGTGGAGATCTCGCTCTTCGATGACGACGGCAACGTGGTCGACGGCATCGGCCCGAGCCACCCCGGCGAGCTCTTCGTCCGGGGTCCCTCCGTGTTCGCCGACTACTACAAGCAGCACGACCGGTTCATGGCCGACAACCGCGACGGCTGGCAGACGGTCGGGGACATCGCCTACCGGGACGACGAGGGCTTCCTCTACATCTGCGACCGCAAGAAGGACATGATCATCTCCGGCGGCATGAACATCTACCCGGCCGAGATCGAGGCTGCGCTCGAGCTGCACCCGGACATCTACGAGGTGGCGGTCTTCGGCATCCCGAACGAGGAGTGGGGCGAGGCGGTGCACGCCACCGTGGTGATCCGTCCGAGCTCGTCTCTCAGTGCCGACGACGTCGCCGCCCACGCTCGCCAGCATCTGGCCTCGTACAAGATCCCCCGTTCGGTGGCCTTCACGGACGAGCTGCCGAAGACCGGCTCCGGAAAGGTCCTGAAGCGCGACCTCCGCGCCCCGTACTGGTCCGGCAGCACGTCGATGGTGGGCTGAGCGGTCGGGGCGGAGGGGCCGAGCCTGCGGCCGCGTCCGCGGCCGCAGGAAACCACCGGCAGCATCCCCTTCCGCGACATCGTCAACTTCGGTTGACATCCACCGATTCGATGTCGATTCGATCGAGAGATCGCGCCGCCAACTGTGACGCGAACGCGCCATGGATGGCGCGTTTTCGGCGCACTTCGGAGTTGAAGGGGAGAGGCGGCCGAGCGCTACTTCGCAGCCGTGCGGTCGTCGGCCGTGCCGGCCCGACCCACCCAAGCCGTCGTGCCAGCGCGACCCACGAGCGAGGGGCTGCTCACTCAGGGGGCGACGAGCGTGACGACCGCGACGGGGCAGTGGCAACGAACGGCTGCCGCAGGATCGGAGCGCGGTCCGCCGGAACCTCCCGACCGCTCCGCGCCGGAGCGCGCCGTGTCCGCCCGCGCCGGACTGGCCGGCGGGTCAGGCGCCGATGGCGTGGTAGCCGCCGTCGACGTGGACCATCTCGCCGGTCGTGGCGGGGAACCAGTCGGACAGCAAGGCGACACACGCCCGGGCGGCCGGCACGGTGTCGGTGATGTCCCAGCCGAGCGGGGCGCGGGCCTGCCACGAGTCCTCGAAGGCCGAGAAGCCGGGGATCGACTTGGCGGCCATGGTCCGTAGCGGGCCGGCGGCGACGAGGTTGACCCGGATGCCTCGGGACCCGAGCTCGCGGGCCAGGTAACGGGAGGTCGACTCCAGCGCGGCCTTGGCGACCCCCATCCAGTCGTACGCGGGCCACGCCACGGTGGCATCGAAGTCGAGGCCCACCAGCGCGCTGCCCGAGCCCATGAGTGGTCCAAAGGCGTCGACCAGGGCCTTCAGCGAGTAGGTGGACACATGAAGGGCCACGCTGACGTCGTCCCAGGTGGCCTCCATGAAGCTCCCGCCGAGGCACACGGCCGGTGCGAAGCCGATGGCGTGGAGGACGCCGTCGACCCGCCCCCAGCGCGCGGTCAGGTCCTCGCGGACCGAGACGAGGTGGTCCGGCTCGGTCACGTCGAGCTCGAGGACGGGCGGCGGCGACGGCAGCTTGCGAGCGGTGCGCTCCGTCAGCGACAGACCTCGCCCGGCGCCGGTGAGCACGATCTCCGCACCCTGCTCCTGGGCCAGCCGGGCTACGCCGAAGGCGATGGAGGCGTCCGTCAGGACGCCGGTGATCACGATGCGCTTGCCGTCGAGGAGACCCATCCGGCGGAGCGTAGGCGCGGGCCGCCGGGCCTCCTGGGGAGCGTCCTCTCGTAGGACGGCCCGGCTCGTGTGTGCAAGGCTCCGGCCATGCGCATCGGCATCCTGGGCGGCACAGGTCCTGCTGGCACCGCACTCGGCGCGCGGCTGGCCTCCGTGGGCTACGACGTGGTGTTGGGCTCGCGGTCCCGCTACCGGGCCATGGAGGCCCGCGACGTCATCCAGGCGCGCTGGACGGACCGGGAGCTGGCGATCGACGCCGGCTCCAACGACGATGCCAGCGAGGCCGAGCTGGTCGTCATCGCCACGCCGTGGGACTCGGCGGCCACGACGGCGCACGAGCACGCTCCGAGCCTCGAGGGCAAGGTCGTCATCAGCATGGCCAACGCGCTCGTACGGGTGGGCTCGGAGTTCCAGCCGCTCGTCCCGCCCCGCGGCTCGGTGGCCGCGCACGTGCAGGCCGCCGTGCCCCACTGCCGGGTCGTTGCCGCGTTCCACCACCTGCCGGCAACCGAGCTCGGCCACCTGGACGAGCCCATCGACTCCGACGTGCTCATCTGCTCGGACGAACCGAACGCCATCAAGGTGGTGTCGGAGATCGTGAGCGCCATCCCCGGCTGCCGGCCCTTGGACGCAGGCGAGCTGTCCAACGCGACCGCCATCGAGGCCTTCACGGCCGTGCTGCTCCAGCTCAACATCCGCTACCGCACCCGGGTGGCGCCGAAACTGACGGGCATCAAGGCCTGAGGCGGCGGGGGATGCCGATCCGCCTCTACGACACCGCCCGCCGTGAGGTCGTGCCGTTCGAGCCCGGTCCGGTCGTCACCATCTACACCTGCGGCATCACGCCCTACGACGCCACCCACGTCGGCCACGCGACCGTCTACCTGTTCTACGACGTGCTGCAGCGGCGCCTGCGCGACCTGGGCCACGTCACCAAGTGCGTGCGGAACGTCACCGACGTCGACGACCCGCTGTTCGCCAAGGCCCGCGAGCTCGGCGTGCACTACCTGGACCTGGCGGCCACCGAGGAGGCCCGGTTCGACCGGGACATGGACGCGCTCGACGTCCTGCCCTGCTACAGCACGCCGCGGGCCTCATCGGCCATCCCCGACATCCGCGGCTTCATCGGCATGGTGCTCGACCGGGGCTTCGCGTACGAGTCGGGCGGGTCGGTGTACTTCGACGTCTCACGCTTCGCTACGTTCGGCGCGGTCAGCCACTACGACGAAGCCACGATGTTGGCCTACGCGGCGGAGCGGGGTGGCCGTCCCGACGACGAGCACAAGCGCCACCCCTTGGACTTCGTGCTGTGGCAGCCGTCAGCTGATGATGAGCCGTCGTGGGAGACGATGTGGGGCCCGGGTCGCCCGGGCTGGCACATCGAGTGCTCGGCGCTGGCGCTCAGGGAGCTCGGGAGCACCATCGACCTGCACGGTGGCGGCACCGACCTGATCTTCCCCCACCACGAGTGCGAGCGGGCGCAGTCCGAGGCCGCGACCGGTGAGCCCTTCGTGCGCCACTGGATGCACGTCGGCATGGTCTACAAGGACGGCGAGAAGATGTCGAAGAGCTTGGGCAACCTGGTCTTCGTGGACCAGCTGCGGGAGACGAGGGACCCGCGCGCCATCCGCTTGGCCGTGCTGGAGCACCACTACCGCCACCGCTGGGAGTGGGACGAGGAGATGATGCCTCGTGCCGCGGCCCGGCTGGACCGGTGGCTGGGGGGCGCGGGTTCGGCCGGCCCCGACGGGAAGGGCCTGGCCGAGGTCCGCGAGGCGCTGGACGACGACCTCGACACGCCGGGCGCGGTGGCCGCGGTCGACGACGCGGTCGCTCGCGGCGAGGGCGTGCTCGAGGCCGCAGCCCTGCTGGGGGTCGACGTCGGTCGAGCCCCGGTCAGCTGACAGCAAGAGGACAGCCAGAGGTCACCAGAACCTCACGCGGCGGCAACCGGGGCCGCGTAGGATCGTCGAGTGAGGTCGGCCACGTCGGACGGGCATCCGGGCGCGAACGCGCTGCAGGACCACTGGCGGACCGTGGCGGGCCCGATGGTCAAGCGCCTGTGGCGCATGCACCTGGAGGGCTACGACCGCATCCCTGTGGAGGGCCCGGCCATCCTCTGCCCGAACCACATCAGCTTCCTCGACTCGGCGTTCCTGATGGCCACCGTGCCCCGTCGGATCAGCTTCGTCGGCAAGGCCGAGTACATGGACTCCTGGAAGACCAAGCACATCTTCCCGGCGCTCGGGATGATCCCGATCGACCGCGGCGGGGGCGACCGCTCCAAGGCCGCGCTCGAGGCGGCGGCCGCGGTGCTCGCTCGCGGCGAGCTGTTCGGGATCTTCCCGGAGGGCAC
>JBKPRL010000084.1:0-9575 GCA_046734535.1 bacterium
CCGCTGCCCGACCACGTCGGCGCCCGGCCGCTCGAGCTCCTCGGCGACGTGCCCTTTCCGACCGTCGGCGGCGATCCCTACCCGGTGACGCTGGCGTCCCGCGGCTTCCTCGCCTTCGAGCTCCGGCCCGCCGAGCCCGCCGAGCCACAGGACTCGGAAGATGGGGAGGAGCCGCGATGAGGGTCCATGACCTGCCCACCCCGGCCCTCGTGCTCGACCACGCTGCGTTCGAGGCCAACCTCGCGGCGATGGCCGGCTTCCTGCCCGGCCCGCGGCTGCGCCCCCATGTCAAGGCCCACAAGTGCACGGGGATCGCCGCCGCCCAGGCACGGCACGGGCACACGACCTTCACCTGCGCGACGCCGCGGGAGATGGTCGGGATGGCCCGGGCCGGGTTCGGTCGCGACCTCCTGCTGGCCAACGAGGTGCTCGACCCGGAGCGTCTCGGCGCGATGGCCGCCACCGCGGCCGCGGCGCCCGACGGCGAGGTGCGGATGACCGTCGCCGTCGACAGCGCGGCGACCGTGGACGCGGCCGCCGCCGTGGGCATCCGCGACGTGCTCGTCGACGTGAACGTCGGCCTGCCCCGCTGCGGCTGCCCGCCCGGGGAGGCCGGCGGCCTGGCCGAGCTGGCTCGCGCGAAGGGCCTGACCGTCCGGGGCGTCATGGGCTACGAGGGCCACCTGATGATGGTCGCGGACCGGGCGAAGAAGCGGGAGCAGGTCGCCGCCGCGGTGGACCTGCTGCTCGCCGCCCACGCCGACGTCGGCGGCGAGGTCGTCTCGTCGGGTGGCACGGGCACCTTCGACCTGCACCACCGGGTGACGGAGGTGCAGGCCGGCAGCTACGCGCTCATGGACACCCAGTACGCCACCCTCGACTTCGACGACAAGGGGAAGCCCTTCGCCCTCGCCCTCAGCGTCCTGGGCACCGTGATCTCCGTCAGCCCGCAGTGGGCGGTGCTCGACGTCGGGCTGAAGTCCCTCGGCATGGACCACGGCAACCCGAGCGTCGACGGGGCCACGGTGTGGTTCTGCTCGGACGAGCACCTCACCTACGCGCCGGACGGTGGCGAGCGCCCGCGTCCGGGCGACCGGGTCCGCGTCTGGCCGGCCCACATCGACCCGACGATGGCGCTGCACGAGCGGCTGCACGTCGTCGACGGCGACGAGGTTGTCGACAGCTGGCCCATCGACCTGCGCGGTTGGTGACGGACTGCCGCCGACGTCGTCAGCCCTCGAGCGCGGCGACCAGGGCACGGAACGCTCGACCGCGGTGCGACCGCGCGTGTTTCTCAGCCGGCCCCATCTCCGCGAAGGTCCGCCCGCCGCCGTCGACGGGAACGAAGATCGGGTCGAACCCGAAGCCGACCTCGCCCCGCTCGGTGGTCGCGATCCGGCCCTCGCTCACGCCTTGCACGCTGAGCTCCCGGCCGTCGGGCCAGCGCAGCAAGGCGACGGTGCGGAACTGCGCCGTTCGCTCCTCGTCGGGCACGCCGGCCAGCGCGCCGAGCAGCTTGGCCCGGTTCTCCGCGTAGGTGGCGTGCGGCCCGGCGTACCGGGCTGACCAGACGCCCGGGGCGCCGTCCAGCGCGTCGACGAACAGGCCGGTGTCGTCGGCGACGGCCGGAAACCCGGTCGCCTCGACGAGCGCCACGGCCTTGAGGCGGGCGTTGCCCTCCAGCGTGTCGGCGTCTTCGACGACCTCAGCGACCTCGGTCGGTCGGGGCAGCAGATCGAAGGCGTCGCCCACGATCGCCGCGATCTCCTCGACCTTGTCCGGGTTGGCCGACGAGCAGACGACCTGGAGCCGGGGGCTCACGACAGCCGCGCGGGAGATGGGCGGGTGCTGCTCACGGGCGCCGTCCGGGCGGTACCGAGACGTACTCGGCCTGGAGCGCGAACAGCTCGCCCAGGCCGGCTTCGGCGAGGGCGAGCAGGTCGTCGAGCTCGCCTCGCGAGAAGGCCACTCCCTCGGCCGTGCCCTGGACCTCGACGAAGCGAGCGTCGTCACCGTTCGGCTTCGCCAGCATCACGACGTTCATGTCGACCTCGGCCCGGGAGTCCTCGACGTACGGGAGATCGAGCAGGGGCAGTGAGTCCACGATCCCGACGCTCACCGCCGCGCACAGCGAGTGCAACGGGTGCTCGCGCAGCTTCCCGTCCTGGAGGAGCCGGGCGAGGGCGTCGTGGAGGGCCAGGTAGCCGGCGCAGATCGACGCCGTGCGCGTGCCGCCGTCGGCCTGGAGGACGTCGCAGTCCACGACGACCTGCCGCTCGCCGAGGAGGACGAGATCGCACGACGCCCGCAGCGCTCGCCCGATGAGGCGCTGGATCTCCATCGTCCGGCCGCCCTGCTTGCCCCGGACCGCCTCCCGGTCGACGCGCTCGGGCGAGGACCCGGGGAGCATCGAGTACTCGGCGGTCACCCAGCCGCGGCCCTTGCCCTTCATCCAGCGGGGCACGTCGTCGTCGACGCTCGCCGTGCAGAGCACCCGCGTCGCGCCGAAGGCCACCAGCACGGAACCACCGGCCGCGGTGGTGAAGTCCCGCTCGAAGCTGATGGGGCGCAGCTCGTCGGGCTGGCGGCCGTCCGGGCGGGTCATGGTGCTCCTCCGGTCTCGCCGGCGTGAGCGGGGTGGTCACCGGCCCGGGGTGTGTCGCCCACGGGCGCGCCGAGGGGCGGTGCGTCGAGGGGAGTCCACCGGCGGGCGTGGGCCAGCTCGGGGCCGAGCAGGCGACGGCCGAGATCGGCGAACCAGGCGACGTCTCCCGACGACAGGAAGCGATGAACGGCCGGCCGATCAGGCTCGGGCATCCGCAGAAGCTGTCGCCGCTCCAGCTCGCCCCTCAGCGCGAACGCGGTCTCGTCGGCCGAGCTGACGAGCACCACCTCCGGACCCATCACGTCGGAGATGACACGGGCGAGGTAGGGGTAGTGCGTGCAGCCGAGCAGCAGCGTGTCGACATCGGCGGCCCGCAGCGGCGCCAGCAAGCGCTCGGCCAGGATCGTCACCTGCTCGCCGTCGGTCTCGCCCCGCTCGACGAACTCGACGAAGCCCGGGCAGGCGGCCGCCGTGAGTGCGACGTCCGTTCCGGTCGCCTCGACGGCCCGGGCGTAGGCGCCGGACGAGACGGTGCCGACGGTGCCGATCACGCCGACGCGGCCGGTTCGCGTCGCCTGGACGAGCGCCCGGGCACCGGGTCCGATCACCTCGAAGACCGGGACCGGCAGCTCAGCCGCCAGCTCGTCGAGGCCCGCCGCGGCCGCGGTGTTGCAGGCCACGACCACAGCCTTCGCGTCGAAGTCCTTGACCAGGCTCCACGCCAGCTCGCGAGCGAACACCCGCACCTCGGTCTGGGGCCGCGGCCCGTAGGGATATCGACCGGTGTCACCGATGTAGACGAGGTCCTCGGCCGGCAGCAGGTCGAACACGGCCCGCGCGACGGTGAGCCCGCCGAAGCCGGAGTCGAACATGCCGATGGGTCGATCCACCGGCGGCAGGCTACTGAGCAGCCAGCTCGGGGCCCCGGCACACTGGAGTGGGCGGGCCGTCCCGGCCGGCCATCCCGCTCGGACGCCAGCGCGAGTGGGGCCTAGCGTGGCTGTGGATGACCCTGGCTGCTCAGCCCCGCCGGGCCAACCGCCGCTGGGACTCCGCGGTCTACGTGGTGTCCGCAGCGGTGGCGATCGGGGGCTCCATCCTGCCGTGGACCACCGTGTCGGCGTCCTTCCTCGACCCGGTCTACAAGGCCGGCATCGACGGCGACGGGCGGCTCACGCTGGTGCTCGGCGTCGTCCTGCTCGGATTGGGCGTGCTCTCCTTCCTGCCGTGGTCGGCCGTCCGTCGAGTCGTCCCGGTCCTCGTGCTCGTGGTGGCCACCGGGATCACGGTCGTCACCCTCGTCAACCTCGCGGGGGTGCGTTCGGCCGCCGGCCCGCTGACCCCGGAGGCCCGCGTCCTGGTCGACACCCAGGCGGGCATCGGGCTGTGGCTCACGCTCGTCGCCGGCGTGGCGGCGATGTGCGTCGGGGTCGTCTCCTTGCTGCCGTCCACGTCCGCACGCGCGTAGCCACGCGAGGGGACAGCGTCGGTCGCGCCGGGACCCACCTAGCCTGATCGTCGTGCTCGAGGTCAAGGACGTCGTGAAGCACTACGGCTCGGTCCTGGCTCTTGACGGAGTGAGCTTCACCGTCGGCCGGGGGCAGCTGCTCGGCTTCCTCGGCCCGAACGGCGCCGGGAAGACCACGACGATGCGGGCCATCCTCGGCCTCATCAGCCTCGACGCCGGCACGATCACCTGGGACGGCGCATCCATCGACGACCGTGTGCGCCGCCACATCGGCTACATGCCGGCCGAGCGCGGGATGTACCCCAAGATGCGGGTGCGGGAGCACGTCGTCTACTACGCCCGGCTGACCGGGCTGGACCGCGACGAGGCCGAGCGGGCGGCCGACCGCTGGCTGGAACGGGTCGACCTCGCCGAGCGGCGCGACACCGATGTCCAGGACCTGTCCTCGGGCAACCAGCAGCGGGTGCAGCTCGCACTGGCCCTCGTCAACGAGCCCGACCTGCTCGTGCTCGACGAGCCGTTCTCCGGCCTCGACCCGGTGGCCGTCGATGTCCTCAAGGAGATCCTGGTCGAGCGGGTCGAGGGGGGCTCGGCCCTGCTCTTCAGCAGCCACCAGCTGGACCTCGTGCAGGACCTCAGCCGCGACGTCGTCGTGATCGACCACGGCCGCATCGTGCTGGAGGGGGAGGTCGACCGGATCCGCCGCAGCGCACCCCACCGCTACGTGACGATCGCCTTCGCCGGTCCGGTCCCCTCGGGCAACGGCGCCGGTGACGGCGCCTGGAGTCCGGCGGTGCCGGGCGTCGAGCGCGCCGACGGGGACGACCGCGACGGGGTCGTCCGCCTGCGGGTGCCGCCCGGGCTCGAGCCCGCGCGGATCCTGGTCGAGGCCGAGCGGGCCGGGGCGGTCGCCTCGTTCACCTTCGGACCGCCCGAGCTCTCCGAGGTCTTCCTGCAGGCGGTGGCCGGCCGATGAGGGGGACGAGCTCGCCCATCCCCCTGATCGCCCACCGGGAGATCCGCCAGCGTCTGCGCTCCCGGGCCTTCTTCGTCTTCACGGGGCTCATCGCGGTCGCCATCATCGGCATCGCGCTCCTCAACCGGGCGCTCTCCGACAACGGTCCCACCGCGGCGACCGTCGTCGTGACCGGTCAGGCGCCGCCAGGGCTGGGCGCGACGCTGGCGTCGGCGGGCGACGCCCGAAACCTCCGGGTCGACGTCGTCACCGCACCGGACCGGGCCGCCGCCGTCTCCGCCCTCGACCGCGGCACGGCCGACGCCGCCGTCGTCGTCCCCGCCAGCGGCCAGGGTGAGCTGCTGTTCCGTCGTCGCGTGAACAGCGACCTCGAATCCACCGTGGCCTCCTCCTGGCAGGTCAGCCGGGGCGCCGAACAGGCCAGCCAGCTCGGCGTGCAGCAGGGCGACATCAGCCAGATCCTGAACCCGGCACCGCTGCGCACGGTCACCATCGAGCCCGAGTCGGCCAACAAGGGCGTCGCGCAGCTCGTCGGAACGCTGGCCGCGATCATCCTGTTCATCTCGGTCAGCACCTTCGGCGGCTTCGTGCTCACCGGCGTGGTCGAGGAGAAGACGACCGCGGTCATCGAGATCCTCCTCGCGCAGGTGCGTGCGCACCAGCTGCTGGCCGGCAAGGTGCTCGGGATCGGGACCGTCGCGCTCGTCCAGTTCGTCACCGCGGTCGCCGCCAGCATCGTCGCACTCCGCATCTCGGGTGCCAGCATCCCGTCCGCCGTGTGGGTCGCGGTCCCGTCGACCATCGGCTGGTTCGTGGCCGGCTTCGCGCTCTACAGCACCCTCTTCGCGCTCGCTGGGTCCTTCGTCTCCCGGCAGGAGGACGCGCAGGCGGCGGCGGCACCCATCTCCATGATCTTCCTCGCCGCGTACCTGGTGGTGTTCTCGGTGTCGTCCGATCCCGGCGGCTCGGTGGCGACGGTCCTGTCGATCATCCCCTTCTTCGCGCCGCTGCTCATGCCGTTGCGCATCGCCAGCGGCGTGGCGCCGGTCTGGCAGATCGTGCTGTCCGCCGTGCTCCTCGTCGGCACGGCCTACGCCGTGATCCGCGTTGCCGGCCGGGTCTACGCCCGCACGCTCCTGCACCGCGGCTCCCGCGTGCGCTGGAAGCAAGCCCTCCGCCTCTCTTCCAGCTGAGCTGCGTCGTCAGCCCGAACTGCGCCAAGAACGCGCCACCAATGGCGCGCTGACGTCACACCTCCCCCGAACGCGGTACCACTCAATGCCGAGCCCGGTGCGTCCGGCTGGGCCGGCGCACCGCAGCGCGACATGACGCATTGCCGAGCGAAGCGAGTAGGAGCCGATCGAAGCTCCGCGGAGAGCGGCGACGAAGAACTAGAAGTAGATGATGCGTTCCGCCGTGGCCTCGGCTGCGTCGAGGTCGTCGGTGTAGGCCCCCGTCGAGAGGTACTTCCAACCCCCGTCGCACACGACGAACACGATGACGCCCTCGTCGATCTCACCTGCCACCTTCACCGCGCCGGCCAGCGCGGCGCCGGAGGAGATGCCGGCGAAGATGCCGCACTCGGCGATCAGACGCCGGGTCCACTCCAGGGATTCCCGCGGCCGCACGACCCGCTTACGGTCGAGCAGCTCCGGCCCGCCCCACTGGTCGAACACCGGTGGGATGTAGCCCTCGTCGAGGTTGCGCAGGCCCTCCACCCGCTCGCCGAGCGGCGGTTCGACGGCGATCACCTTGACGTCCGGGTTGCGCTCCTTGAGGTAGGTCCCGGTGCCCATCAACGTGCCGCTCGTGCCCAGTCCAGCGACGAAGTGGGTGACCTCTTCGCAGTCGCGCCAGATCTCGGGACCCGTGCCCTCGTAGTGCGCCCGTGGGTTGGCGTCGTTCCCGTACTGGTAGAGGAACGCCCACTCGGGGTGCTCCTCGGCCAGCGCCTGCGCTCGGCGGACGGCGCCGTTGGAGCCTTCAGGCCCGGGGGTGAGGATGATCTCGGCGCCGTACACCTCCAACATCTGCCGCCGCTCGATGCTCACGCTCTCCGGCATCAGGATCTTGATCGGATAGCCCTTGAGACGGGCGATGGCCGCCATGGCGATCCCGGTGTTGCCCGAAGACGGCTCGACGATGGTCTGGCCGGGGTGGAGGTGTCCCTCCTTCTCCGCGGTCTCGATCATGCTGCGGGCGATGCGGTCCTTGACCGAGCCGAACGGGTTCTGGCTCTCCATCTTGGCGAGGATGCGGACCCGGGGGTTCGGCGACAGCACGCTGACGTCCACGAGGGGCGTGTTGCCGATCATGTCGAGCACGTTCTCGTAGACGGGCATCACGCGCCTTCCCGGGTAATCCGATTCACTTAGTCGGGATTCTACGGCGCATCCCGCCAGAACGACAGCGCCGGAACACGTGACCTTCGTCGGCCTCGGATGCCTAGGCTCGGCCGATGGCCCGCGCGTCGCACTACTGACCTCGTCGCCCTCGCCCCCGTCGCCGCCCGGCGCTCCTGCCCCGCCTGGCCGGAACCGCACCGGCGATGGTGGCGTCCCTCATCGCCGTCCGCCTGTTCGACGAGTGGTTCTCGTTCCTCCCGGCTGGCTCGCTCGAGCCGCTGCGGATCGACCTCGACCTGACCTACGAGCAGCTCTCGGTCCTGCTCATCCTCATGACCGTCGGCGGCCTGGCCGGTGGGATCTGCGCGGTCGCCGCCGACCGGGTGAGCCGCCGGGTCCAGTCCACCCTCGGTGCCCTCGGCTACGCCCTGAGCATGGCCTGCTGGGGCCTGGGGGACCGCTTCTGGATCCTCGCCGCGGGCTCGCTCCTGCTCGGCGTCTCCTCCGACGCGCTGCTGTCGGCGTGCGAGGTCGCGCTGGTCGACCTGGCCGGAGGCGACGACCTCGTCGCCGTCCTGGCGCCGGGCACCGTGGCCGCCGGCGCGGGCGACCTCCTCGGCCCGCTCCTGTTGGCCCTGACGGCAGCCCTCGGCTGGGGGTACCGGGCGCCGTTCCTCGTGGGTGCCGCGGTCCTGGTCGTCTACGCCGTGGTCCTGGCGCTCCAGCCGCTGCCGCCGCCGACGGCGACGGACGAGCCGACGACGGTCCGAGCCGATGTCTGGGCCTGCCTCCGCGACCCGCAGGTCTGGCAGCTCGGCATCATCTCGCTGCTGTCCGACGCGCTGGACGAGCCGCTCCTCGGCTTTGCCATCGCCTACCTCGAGGTCGACCGGGGCCAGTCCCACGGCGTCGCAGTCGTCGTCGGCGGCAGCGTGGTCGTCGGTGGCATCGTGGGTGCCGCGGCCATGGCGGCCCGCGTCAGCCGCGGCACCGGCGGTAGGGGCCCCACCCGGCCGTCGGTCGGAGCCGCGCTCGGCCTAGCCGTGTCCGTCCTCGGGATCATGGCCGCGCCCTTCATCCCGCTCCAGGCCCTCTTCGGGCTGACCACGGGCATGGCCAGCGCCATCTTCTGGACCCGGTTGCAGGCCCGGATCCTCGGCCTGCGGCCGGGCCAGCCGGGCACGACGGCCGCGGTCGTCGGCTACCTGGCCCTGCCGGGCGCCGCGGTGCCGCTCGTCGCCGCCGCGGCCGCTGACCACCTCGGTCTGGGCGCCGCGCTCGCGGTCTACGCCGGCGTCGCCATCCTGCTCACCGCGGTGACCGCCGCCTCGGGCCGCTCGGGCCGCTCGGATCCGCCGCCTCCGAGCGCTCAACGCCCTCCCGTGGCGACCTGCTCCTCCGTGATGCGGCCGTCGGCGATGCGGTAGCTGCGGAGTTCCGGCGCCTCCCGCTTGAGGCTGACGATCACGTAGTGCCAGTCGGGGTCGGGCGCCTGCTCGACGTCGGTCGGGCTGGGGTAGGGCTCGGTGTGCGTATGGCTGTGGAACACGCCGACGATGGACATGCCTCGCGATTCCGCGTCCCGGTCGGCGAGGAGGTGGTCGCGAGGCTCGATGGTGTAGACGCGGGCCGACTCAGCCGCGTTCCGGCAGGGGTACGCGGCCGACACCCGGCCGCTCCGGGCGTCCCCGGCCAGCAACCCGCAGGCCTCCTCCGGATAACACCGGTAGGAGTGCGCGACCATCTCCGCGAGCGCGCCGGCGGTCAGGGTGAGCATCGGCCGGCACGCTACCGGCCGGGCCGGTCCCGGCCCGCTGTAGCCTCGACCCTCCCCATGCCCGACACCGGCACCAAGCTCGTCGCCAGCAACCGCAAGGCCAGGCGGGACTTCACCATCCTCGAGACCTTCGAGGCCGGGCTCGTCCTGCGCGGTGCGGAGGTCAAGAGCCTGCGGACCAACCAGGTGCAGATGGCGGACGCCTACGCCCGCTTCGGGCCCCGCGACGCGTGGCTGGAGGGTGTCCACATCGCGCCGTACTCCTTCGCCACCGGCACCGACCAACCGGATCCTGACCGCCCGCGCAAGCTGCTCCTCCACGCGGCGGAGATCGAGAAGATCGGTGCCCGCGTGGCGCAGGAGCGCCTCGCGGTGATCCCGCTGTCGATCTACTTCCGGGAGGG
>JBKPRL010000085.1:0-16618 GCA_046734535.1 bacterium
GGCCTGCACCGGACCGTGCCTGACGCCCTGGCCGGCCAGCGCCGCGAGCGCCTCCTCGAGCACGGCCCGGTCGAGCGCCGCAGGGCCGGCCGGGTCGGCCGCGGTCGGGTCGGTGATGCCGTCGCCGGCCGGATCGTCCACCGACTCGGCGGCCACATCGTCGACCGGGTGGGCAGCCGCGTCGCCAACTGGGTCCGCCGCCGGATGGCCGGAGACGGCCGAGACCAGCAGGATGCCGGCCGGATCGACCGCTGCGGTGGGCGCTCGCCACGGACCGCCGACGAAGGCCGCCATCGACAGCACGAGCGCGGCGAGGGCTCCCACCCCGGACCCTCCGAGGACGGCCGGCCCGGCCCGGACGGCCCGCCGGCGACTCGGCCGCGCCGTCACGGATGCCCCTCCTGGGGCGCCGCCACGTCCATGATGCCGACTGCTTCGAGCAGGTAGGCCAGCACGCTTTGCGTCGCCATGGTGCCGTTCAGGGAGCCGTCAGCGATGGCGTGGCCGGGATCGAGGGCGCCGGTGCAGACAGCGTGGACGAGCCCGACCCGAGCGGCCAGCGCGCCGTCGTGGACCACGTCGCGGTCGAGCTCGGCGAGTGCGACGGACCAGTCCGTCCCGACGACCAGCGTGAAACCGGGATCATCGCCGTCCAGCAGGACGACAGCCAGCTGCAGCGGCCCGCTCAACCGCGGGAGCCCGGCCGGCAGCCGCACCCGCCGCCAGCGCTCCCGGAGCCCCTCGGCCGACGCCGGCGCGGGTCGTGTCGGCCACCGCTCCCGCCGCTCCTCAGCCGAGAGCGACACCGCTCGCCTCCACCGGAGTCGGAGCGTCGCCCCGCCACGCAACCGTCCGGCCCGCCGGGCCTCGACACGGCTGATGCTCGCCAGTCGGACGGGTGGGTGAGGCCGCCCACGCCCACGCGGCGTCGAGCTGCTCTGCGCACCAGCGCCGGCGTTCGGCGGGATCCTCCAGGAACGTCCCGCCCAGCACGCCCACGACCCGCGCCGTCGCGGGATCGAACCAGACCGAGAGCGCGCCGCCAGCGGCCTGCACACCGACCAGTCGGCCGCACGCCGTCCCCGGCGCGCGCACCTCGAGCGCCGCAGCATGGCGCTGACCCGGCCGGCCGCAGCACTCGAGGGCGCGGCCCAGGTAGCCCGCGGAGGGGAACACCTCCGTCGCGCCGGCACCGGCGTGCACATGGGACGCGAAGGCCTGGAACCACGACACCACGGCCGCGTAGGAACCGAGTGCGCCGAGATACGGCGAGACCAGGGCCCGGGTCCGGCGGGTGAGCGCGTGGACCATCGGGACCTCGCCACCCCGATGGCGGGCCAGGAGCGTCATCTGCGCCTCGGCCGGCAGCTCCAGCAGCTCCCGGTCGGGACGGAGCCAGAGGGAGGGACCGACGAGCCCCCGCAGCGACCGCTGCAGCTCCGCCACCCACGATTGGCCGGCCAGCGCCTCAGCGAGGCGCGTGAGGACGAACCACGCCAGGACGTCGCTGTAGCCCGGCCGGCCGCCACCGGCCGCGGCGCGGGCCGCGGCACGGCACAGCTCGTCCTCCAACGTGCCCAACGGATACCGCAGCGCCTCCCAGATCGTCGGGCCGACGAACGGGCTCCGGTGCCAGAGCAGATCAGCCACCGCGTATCCGCCTTCGTCGACCCGCCTGCCGTCCGCGCCCACCCGAACGTGCTCGAGCTCGAGGTGGGCCTGCTCGAGCAGGCTCAGGACGGCCATCGCCACCATCGGCTTCGACGCGCAGAACAGGCACCGAACCCGCTCGGCGGCGTCGGCAGGCAGGCCTCGCTCCTCGTAACGATGGCTCCCGGCTGCCCGGCCGGACACCCAGAGCGCGCAGGGCAGCTGATCAGCACCCATCGTCAGCCCCCATCGTCAGCACCCATCCTCAGCACGTTCGGCCGGCCGGCCCGCGGCGACCGCCACCGCCCGGTGCACGACGAGCGCCGTCCGACGGTGCCCTTCTCCGACGGCCGCACAGACCTTCGCCGTCCGAGCCGCCCGTAGAGCCACCACGACCGCCACTGGGGGGCGGCCGCCGGCCGGTGCCATCAGCGTCCGCACGACGCGCGCGCCGAGGCCGTCGAGCGCGACGGCCGGTCGGGTGACGACCACCAGCACGTCGGCGCCAGCGTCGAGCGGCTGCAGGAGGGCGGACAGGACGGCCTCGGTCGAGCGGGCATCGACGGGCGCGCACGCCGGAAGCGTCGGGAACGCGCCGTGCAGGCACACACTGTCGCCCTCCCAGGTGAGGCTGAACAGGTGGTCGTCCAGGGCCACCATCGGTACAGGACGAGCGGGTGCGCGGTCACCGGGCGCACCCGAGCAGGCGGCTACGACTGCCACCAGGCAGGCGGCCACCGCGGCCGCAATCACCAGCAGCGCCCGCCGGAGCACCGGCACGCTCAGCACAGGTTCTCCTTGCACGTGTCGGCGTTGCCCGCATCGGCACCGAAGGTCAGCACCAGGCCCGGGCCGCGTCCCTGCGGCACCTCGATCACGCCGACCTGCGCCAGCTCCCGACCGTCGAACGGGCGGTCACCCGCGTGGCAGCTGCCGTTGTTGTCGAAGATCACGAGGCGGGTGGCGGCGGCTGGCTGCAGCGCCCCGCTGACGCCGATGCGCTCGCACTGGGTGAAGTCCTGGGCCACGGATCCACTGACCCCTCCCCAGCTCGCGCCCACCGTCACACGACGGGTCGAGCAGGCCTGGGTGCGGCCGGAGACCGGGTCCTCGGCGACGACGATGGCGCCGGGAGTGCTCGAGCGGAAGCCGATGCGCGCTCCGTCCACGTAGTCGTTGCAGTGGCTGGTCCCGGTCACCTCGGCCACCGCGGCGAGGTCGAGACCCCAGTAGTCGCGGCTCGTGCTGTGGTCGACCAGCGGCAGCCAGGACGCGCGCAGGATGGTCCGCGCCGTGGTGTTCCCGCAGCTCAACCCGCCGCCATCGGTGTTCGTGGCCGTGAAGAACGCCGTCGTGGCCGTGCCCCACGGCCCGTCGAAGGCCGGTGCGCTGTAGGCGCCGGCATCGGGTTCCGGCAGCACGACCTCACCGGACTCGTCGACGGCGAACCCGACGGGGACGGCCACGTACGACAGGTCGGGGAGGTCGGCCTGGGTGACGAAGACCTCGACGTCGCGGTCCTCGAAGTAGGCCCGCCGGTCGAGGACCGCCGCCTTGGCCGCGTCGAGGGGCCCGAACGACTGCACCGCGGCGCGGTTCAGGTCGGCGACGGCCTGCGCTCTGATCTCCCGCAGGCGGCGCAGACCGAGGCGGGCGGCCAGCTCCTCGATCCGGGGCGCGGACCGCTGACGGTCCGCAACCCGAGACCGGTCGGACGGTGGGCGAAGCGGCACGCCGTGGTCGGCCGGCAACACGGCCGCGACAGGGGAGACCGCGGCAGGGCGCGCCGCGGACGCGGACCCGAGCGTGGCGGTCGCCGCAGTGGCGGCGACGAGGGTGGCGATGCCGGCACGAGCAGCGGTCACGATCGTCCCTTCGGAGCGAGCCACGGCCGACGTGGAGGCGGACCGGGCACCGTGGAGGTCGCTGGCTCCGCCGGGGACCGCGACGATGGGACGAACCCGTAGGGCGGGCACGGTACGCAGACCTTCGCCGAACCGTCAAGAGGCGGATCCGGATGAGCTGGCCGCCGGGCCGGCCAGCCTCGCACGCGAAGGATCAGCGCGTCAGCAGGAAGGCCACGAAGCAGGCTTGCGCGAAGTGGTACGAGATCATCACGGCCAGCGGCCCGACCACGCTCGCCGTGGCCCCATCCGCCGGGGCCGGGGTCACGAACCGTCCCCATCCGAGCATGGCGTCGGACGCGAAGAACAGCATGGCCGCCACGATCAGCCAGGGCTGCGCGGTCGCCCACGCGACGATGGCCATGGCCGAGATCACGACCAGGTACAACGTGACGGGCACGGCGAGCGATGGATCATCCGAGCGCACCGCCCCGAGGATCCGCCGTCCGACGACGGCGACGGCCAGCAGGACGATGACCGCGCCCCACGGCGGGTGCAGGTCGAGCTGGACCATCCCCGCCACGTAGGCGAGGTGGGCGAGCAGGAAGGCGGCCAGGCCGGCCAAGAACCACCGCTCCGGCAGCAGGAGCGCGACGTCACCGACGAGCGAGAGCACCAGCGCGACGACGAACCACGCTTTGACCGCGGAGGGCGCGCCCTGGGCGAACAGCGCGGCGACGATCAGCGCGCCCATCACGCCCGGCTTCCCCACCCAGCGCAGGCGTTGGTCGCCCCGCACGACTCCGACCCAGTCGATGACCGCCATGATCGCCGCCACGGTGAGCGCGATCACCATCGGCCGCGGACCCTACCGGCGTCGATCGCGGCGCGCGCCGGTGCCATCATGGTCGCCGGCACTTCGCGGCGGGGCGGGCCAGCGGAGCCACCGTCCGGGCCGGAGGGGCACTGTGGAGCGAGAACGCACCACCCGTTCACCGAGGAGAACAACCAGGTTCGGCGCCGTCGCCGCGGTGGCTACCGTCGCGCTCATCAGCCTGGTGAGCTGCGCTCCACCACCTCCTCCGCCTCCTCCCCCACCGCCACCATGGGCCGCGTCCACCCGGATCACGGCCGCAGGCGCCGTCGCCACCGACGTCGGGTGCGCGGCCTCGACCGGCGCCGCCGACCTGGCCGCCTTCTTCCGGCAGCGCATCGGTCCGGTGCTCGGCTGGGACTACCAGCACGTCTACCCGCTCGGACCCGACCGGTGGCTGTGGCTGTTCCAGGACGCCTTCATCGACCACTCTGGCCTGGCCACCAGCCTCGACGGCGTCGGCTTCGCCCACAACGCCGCCCTGTTGCAGACCGGCACGTGCTTCACCCTGCTCCATCGCGGCACGGCGGCCCAGCCCTCGTCGTACGAGCCCGGTGCCGGCGAGGTGGTCCTCTCCCGCTGGTGGTGGCCACTGGGAGGCGAGCTGGACGGCGGCGTGCTGCGGGTCTTCTGGGCCGAGATGGTGCACGACGGCGCGGAGCCACCCGCCGGTGACGGGCTGCCCTGGCACCCGGTCCAGACCTGGCTGGCCACCTACGACGCCACCGACCTGACCCGGCTGAGCTTCGTCCCCGCTCCCGGCCCGGCGCCGTCGGGTCCGAAGCCGCCGCCCCTCTACGGCTACGCCGTCGCCTCGGACGACAGCTTCAGCTACCTGTTCGGCAACACCTACCAGCAGAACCTGACGCGCGAGGGCGGTTTCTGGGACGGACCGCACTCAGCCACCGACATGTGGCTCGCCCGCGTGCCCCGCGGTCGCCTCGACGAGCGGCCGAAGTACTGGACGGGCACGGGCTGGGCGCAGGATCCGGACAAGGCCGAACCGATCGACTCCAAGTACTGGACCGAGAACCCGATGCAGCCCCGCTTCGTCGACGGGCGGTGGGTGGCCGTCACGAAGGAGAACGGCTTCTGGGGGGAGGACGTGGCCGTCGACGTCGCGACCGATCCGTGGGGCCCGTGGACGACGGCGCAGCAGGTGAAGGTCGACGACGATCCCCTCCTCAACACCTACGGCGCGCTCGCCCTCCCGTGGCTGACGCCCGACGGCAGCCTCATCGTCTCGCTGTCGCGCAACGCCCGGGACATGCGCCGTGACGCCTATCCGGTCCCCGCGCGCTACCGACCCACCTTCCTCACCATGGCCTTCCCGAGCGCGGCCGCCGCGGCCGCGGCGAGCGGCACGGCGCAGCCACCGCCGGTCGTCATCCCGGAGCAGCGCGAGAACCACCGTTGAACGAAGGGCCCCGGCCCTGACAGCCGGGTGATGGCTACTCGAGGTTGGACATGACGTGCTTGATGCGCGTGTAGTCCTCGAGCGCGTACATCGAGAGATCCTTGCCGTAGCCCGAGCGCTTGAAGCCACCGTGGGGCATCTCGGCGACGAGTGGGATGTGGGTGTTGATCCACACGCAGCCGAAGTCCAGCCGCTTGGCCATGCGCATGGCACGGCCGTGGTTCTGCGTCCACACCGACGAGGCCAGGCCGTACTCGACGCCGTTGGCCCACGCCACAGCCTCGTCCTCGTCGCTGAAGCGCTGGACGGTGATGACCGGGCCGAAGATCTCGTTCTGGATCATCTCGTCGTCCTGATGCAGGTCGGCCACGACGGTCGGCTCGAAGAAGAACCCGACGTCCCCTTGGCGGTGGCCGCCGGCGGTGACCTTGGCGTGGTCCGGGGCGCGCTCCACGAAGCCGGTGACCCGCTCGAGCTGGTTGGGGTTGTTGACCGGCCCGTACAGGACGTCGGCATCGTCTGGCGCGCCGGTCCGGGTGCCCTTGGCCTGCTCGGTCAGCGCGTCGACGAAGTCGCCGTAGACGGCCGGACCGGCCATCACCCGGGTGGCCGCAGTGCAGTCCTGACCGGCGTTGAAGTACCCGGCGATGGCGATGCCCTCGGCCGCGGCGGCCAGGTCGGCGTCGTCGAACACGACGACCGGCGCCTTGCCCCCGAGCTCCAGGTGGACCCGCTTGAGCGACTCGGCCGCCGCCTTCGCCACCTCCGTGCCGGCCCGGACCGAGCCGGTGATCGACACCATCGCGGGCACCTCGTGGGTGACCATGGTCCGACCGGTGTCGCGGTCGCCGCAGATCACGTTGAAGACGCCGGGGGGCAGGAACTCCGCCGCGATCTCGGCCAGCAGCGCTGTCGTCGCGGGCGTGGTGTCCGATGGTTTGAGCACCACGGTGTTGCCGGCCGCGATGGCCGGAGCGAACTTCCAGACCGCCATCATCATCGGGTAGTTCCAGGGGGCGACCTGCGCGACGACGCCGACCGGCTCCCGCCGGATCATCGACGTCATCCCCTTCATGTACTCCCCGGAGCTCAGGCCCTGGAGCATGCGGGCGGCGCCGGCGAAGAAGCGGATCTGATCCACCATCGGCGGGATCTCCTCGCTCTCCGTCAGCCCGAGGGGCTTGCCGGTGTTCTCGCTCTCCAGGGCGATCAGCTCGTCCGCACGAGCCTCCACGGCGTCGGCGATCCGGTAGAGCGCGAGGCTCCGCTCGCTCGGGGTGCTGTCCCGCCAGCCCTCGAACGCCGCGGCGGCGGCCGCCATCGCCGCGTCGACGTCGGCCGGACCGGAGAGGGCGGCCGAGGCATAGGTCTCGCCCGTCGAGGGGTTGACGACGTCAGTGGTTCGACCGTCAGCGGCAGGGGCCTGTGCGCCGTTGACGAAGTTCTGGATGACCCGGGTCATGGGGTGTCTCGCCTCCTTGCGTGGACGGCCAAACGGTAGCCCGGCGGCAACTGCCGTCCGAGAGGCGTCAACCGTCGCCCGCGTCGGCCGCCTCGACCGCCCGCAGGACCTCCCGCAGCAGGTGCGCGAGCTGGTCCTGTTCCTCCGTGCCGAGACGGGCGACGAGCAACGCCTCCTGCTCGTTGAACCGCGGGAAGAGGCGGCGGATCATGCGCCGTCCCGTCGGCGTCAGCTTGACGATCACGAGCCGGCCATCCTCGGCGTGGCGACGGCGGGCGACCAGGCCCCGTCCCTCGAGGGTGCCCACGACGCCGGTCAGCGTGGCCTTGCTGACCCCGCACTCGGCCGCGAGGTGGCGCGCTTCCTGCTCTCCCCACACCCAGAGGACCCAGAGCACCACGAAGCCGGTCCAAGAGATGCCGTCCGCTCCCAGGACCTGCCGCTCCATGTGCAGCCGCACCGCATTGGCCACCCGAAACACGTTGGAGACGGCCGCCAGGGCGTGCGGGTCGATCGGCAGGCCGCCCAGCCGGGCCTGGACGTCGCGCTCCTGCCGGACCAGGTCGGTACCCGAGCCGGCCGGGGCGGCAGCCGGAGCGGAACCAGCGGACGGCATGATCCGGCGACCCTAGTATCGTTTGGCTCCGAACGACTCCGCCGGCTGCCTGGGAGGGCCTCCTGTGTCGGACTCCAGCGTGGCACTGGTCATCGGCAACCGGGACGACGCGGACCTCGGCGTGCTCGGCGAGTGGGCCGACGTGCGCGGGCTCGAGCTGCACACCGTCGACCGCGAGGAGGACCGGATGCCGTCGCTGGACGGCTGCTCGATGGTGGTCAGCCTGGGCTCGGTCTGGCGGGTTCACGACCCCGCGCTCGGGCCTGTGCTCCACCACGAGCAGGAGCTGCTCCGCCGCGCCGTCGCGGGCGGGACACCAGTCTTGGCCATCTGCTTCGGCATGCAGCTGTTGACCGTTGCCCTCGGCGGCGACGTCTACGCCACCGAGCGGCCCGAGATCGGCTTCACGTTCGTCGAGCCCCACGTCCCGGCCATCCCGCGCGGGCCGTGGATGGAGTACCACTACGACGCCTGCCGGCTGCCGTCCGGCGCGGTGGCGCTGGCCGCCAACGGGCACGGCCTGCAGGCCTACCGGCTGGGCTCAGCGCTGGCCGTCCAGTTTCATCCCGAGGCCGACCTGGCGGTGGTCAAGCGCTGGTCGGTCGAGAGCGCGGAGGAGCTCGAGGGTCTCGGCCTGTCCGCAGGCTGGATGGTCGAGGATGCGGAGGCGCACGCCGAGCAGGCGCGCCTCGCCGCTCTCGCCCTCTTCGACACCTTCTGGTCGCGCCGCTGAACCCACCCCGACGCCCGTCGCCAGCTGGCGGCACCCGCGGTCGTTGCAGCCGGAAGCATGCACGCGCCGCTCCGGAAACCGGAACCTGGGGTGCACACTTCGGACCCGAACGATCGCGAAGCCCGGCCGGCGCGCCTAGACGTGGTGGAGGGTGTGCTCACCGGCCCTTTCGACTGCCTGAGGCCGCGTGGCCATGTTGAGCACCAGCCAGAGCGCGACGACGATGATGCCGATCACACCCAACGTGCGGCCCCACTTGGCGTCGCCCGTCGGCGCCGTCCCCTCGATGAACTGAGCGGCCACCCCGAGCACAGCGATCACGAGGCCGATGACGCCGGCCACGAGACCCACGGCCTGCTTCGTCGCGAAGAACATCCTGAGCGCCGCGACGCAGAGGATGGCGTAGATGATGCAGATGATGAACCCGCCGACCGTCGACGCGATCAGGAAGGCCCAGAACGCCTCCTCCGGGAAGATCACGCTGCCGTCCGGGGCCAGCAGCGCGCCGGTGCCGTACTTGGCCAGAGAGATGAAGATCACGACGGCGGTCACGACGAAGATCGTGATCTGCGCGTTCTGCGGGACGTTGCGGCGGTTGGTCGTGGCCAGCGGGCGCGGCAGCAGACCGTCGCGAGCAAGGGTGAACAGCCCCCGCGACACGGCCGCCTGGAAGCCGATGCCCACGGCGATGATGTCGAGGAGCACCGCCAGCTCGATGAGCACCGACAGCCATCGGCCGACGTACTCCTCCCCGAGTGCGGCGAAGTCGAACGTCGTCCCACCGCTCCCGATCACACCGATGTACTGCGTGATCAGGTAGAAGACGGCGATGATCAGGATCGTCGAGAGGACGGCGATCGGGATCGAGCGCTTGGGGTCCGCCGTCTCCTCACCGAGCGCGGCGGCGAGCTCGAAGCCGACGAACATCAGGATGCCGAAGAGCAGGCCCTTGAACACCGAACCACCCTCGGCGACGTTGGCCGGGTTCAAGGAGTCGAGGCTCAGGCCGTTCGGCCCTCCGTCGATCAGGACCGCGACGATGAGGATGACGAACGGGATCACCGACAGGCCGATGATCGTCAGCTGCGTACGGACCGACACCTGCACGCCGATGAGGTTCACGACCATGATCACGGCCGAGAAGAACAGTCCCCACACCCACCACGGGAGGTCGAGGCCCATGTGGGAGTCGAAGAAGACGTGGGCCTGGATGCCGACGATGATCCCGATGCCCGGGCCGCCGAGGGTGAGCGCGGCGAAGTGGTACGCGCCAGCCGTGAACACGGCCGCCCGCTTCCCGAGCGAGTGGGCGACGAACTCATAGACGGTGCCCGACCCGCTGTAGCGCTTGGCGAACTCGGCCACGCAGTAGCCGATGCCGAGGATGCCGATCGTGGTCAGGATCACGACGAAGGGGCTGACCCCACCCGACAGCGACGCGAGGATGGCGCCGATGGCCGCGGCCGAGAAGATCGGCCCGACGGCCAGCGACTGCGCCACGCAGTCGATGGTGGTGAGCTTGCCGTGGGCCAGGTGGGCGGCCGCACTCTCTACTGGTTCCATGGTCCCCCCGTGTGGTGTGGTGGCTGGCGGGCCGGCCTCAGAACAGGCGGCCGTACTCCTTGATCTCCCAGTCCGTCACGGCGGCGTCGAACCGGGCGACGTCGGCCCGCTTGATGCCGAGGAAGGTCCGGATGAGGTCGCCGCCGATGGCCTCGGTCAGGACGGCATCCTTCTCGACGGCGTCCAGGGCCTCGGCCAGCGTGTGGGGGGAATGGCGATCGGTGTTGGGTTCGGCGTCAGCGTCCCCGACCTGCGGTTCGGGCAGGGGGAGCTCCTCTTCGACGCCGTGGAGCATGGCGGCCAGAAGGGCCGCCGTGATCAGGTGCGGGCTGGCGGTGCCGTCCGGGTTGCGGCACTCGATGCGGGTGGCTTGTCCGCGCTCGCCGGGGATGCGGTAGGTGCTGAAGCGGTTGTCCAGGCCCCAGTTGGCCCAGTAGCCGGCGATGAGCCCTGGGCGGAGCCGCTTGTAGGAGTTGATGGTCGGCGCACCGATCGCGCACAACGCCTCGTGGTGGGCGAGGAGTCCGGCGAGGGCGTGCCGGCCCAACGCGGACAGACCGTGCTCCTCGTCGGCCGCGGCCAGCGCGTTCGACCCCTGGCCATCCTGGAGGCTGAGGTTGACATGCAACCCGCTCCCGACGAGGTGCGGGAACGGCCGGGGCATGAACGTGGCGCCCAGCCCGGCGCGGTGCGCAAGCTCCCGCGCCAGCTCGCGGAACAGGAACGCGTCGTCGGCCGCCGTCACGGCGTCGCGATAGCGCAGCGCGACCTCCATCTGCGCGGGGTGGAACTCACCGTTGACGCCCTCGACGGGGATGCCGCAGCGCCGGCAGGTCTCGAAGATCTCCCGGCCGAGGCCAGTCGGATCGAACGACGGGCCGGTGCCGTAGACGCGGTGCCACGGCACGCCAAGTGCCTCGAAGCCCTCGGACGGATCCTTGGCCAGCAGGTACAGCTCCATCTCGAACCCGGCCATCGGGGTCAGGCCCCGTTGGACCCAGCGGTCGGCGGCCATCCGCAGTGCCCTGCGCACGTCGATGGCCAGCTCGCGACCGTCGGTGTGGAAGAGATCCGCGAGCACGACGTCGGTGTCGGGCTCCCACCCTGGACGGCGGGTGGCCGGGTCGGCGCGGGCCTCCATGTCCGGGAAGCCGACGTCGGCGCCGTAGCCGGGCGCGGGCGGCATGTCGCCATCCAGGGTCTGGGTGAGCACTGTCACGGCGTAGTGGGTCGGGTGGTGGAGCTCGTCGCCGACGACGTACTTGCCATGGGACAGCCCGTGGAGGTCGCTGTAGAACACCCGGGCGATCTCAGCCGCTTCCGGCACGCCGCTCCCCTTCCCCGGTCGATGGCTCGCATCGTTGCGATCGTGGCCTCGCGGATGGCCAGATCGTTCGGTACCTTACGACATTGGCGGAACGCCCTCGACCACCAGCTCACCGTCGCGCACCACGGCTTCACCGTCGAGGCTGATCGTGCATCGCCGCATGGGAAGGTCGAAGTGGCCAGCGGTGAAGCGCCCCGCGACCTCGTTGGCGCCGGTGGAGTAGAGGAAGCCGCCGGCGAAGGCCCGCGCCTCGGTGCCGTTCATGTCCCGCTTGTCGTAGAGCTCGAGCTGGTCCCAACGGGCCCGGTGGTTGAGGCCCCAGCCCACGTGGGAGCAGGCGTAGGCGGCACGGTCGCCCTCGGCGGCGGCGAACGCGGCGAGGTACGAGCGGAAGAGGTCGGCGTCGACGCCGTCGCCAGCGATCTCCGTGATGTGGTCGTCGACGACGGTCAGGGTCACCGGGCGTTCGAGGTAGCGCTTGAAGGTGAGGTTGAGGTCGCCGGGCGCGAGCACGACCGTGCCGTCCACGGTGCCGGGCGCAGGGAAGGCCAGCACCAGACCGCCCGGCCAGTGCGCGATGGTGCCCGGGCCGGTGGTGACACCGGTCGAGCCGGCCGTCACCGCGCCGGCCAGCTGGACCGTCAGATCGGTGCCCGCAGCCGACGTGACGCACATCGTCGTCGCCGCGGCCAAGCCGGCGTGCGCCCGCGCCACCCGTCCTTCGAGCGTCGGGTCGAACGCGAAGCGCTCGAAGCTCTCCGGATGCTCGTTGGAGATCATCAGCACGCGGGCGCCGCCGTCCAGGATGGCGCCGAGCTCCGGCGCGTGCAGCAGCCCTTCGACAGTGCAGTCGACGACGAGGCCTGCCGCGGCGAGCCCGGCGAGGACGGCCGGGTTCCCCTGCAACGCCCGCGACGCGCCGGTCGACCGGATCGCCACGGGCTGGTCGTTGGCCGGCGTGGGCACGACGACGTCGAAGACTCGGCCGCCGAGCATCTCGGCGGCCAGGCGCGCGGTCTCGACCAGCTCGGGCCGGCTGGAGGACTCCGAGAGCACGGCGACCACCTCGCCCTCGGTCAACCCGCACCGCCGGAGATGGTCGGCGAAGCACCGCACCCAGCGCCACTCAGCCATGCCCGCCATCCTGCCCGACCCGGGCCAGGTGGTCGATGAGGGCGGCATTCACCACATCGGGCGCCTCGGCCGGCAGGAGGTGGCCGGCGCCGGGCACGATCCGGAACGTCGCCGCCGGCAGCCCGTCGGCCAGCGCGCGGCCGTACGCAGGCGGTGTCTCACGATCGAGCGCGCCGGTCATCACGAGCGCGGGCGCGGTGATCTCGCCCAGTCGGTCGCGGAGGTCATGGGTGACGAGGCAATCGATGGCGCGACGCAGCGCCGGACCGGTGATGCGCCCCATGGCCGCGGCCTGGTCGGCGACCGCCGCGGCCGAGATGCCGGGCCCGGCGATCGCGCGGACCACATCGACGGCGTCGTCGCCCGGCTCGCGGCCGGCGTCGAGCGGCGCGAGTCGGGCCGCCCGCCAGTCCTCGGGCCGAGTGCCGTCCAGCCCGAAGGCGGGACTGGTCGAGAGCAGGCCCAGGCTGCGAACGCGGTCCGGGTGGTGGAGCGCGGTGTGCAGGGCGATCATCCCGCCCATCGAGAGGCCGACCACCTGCGCCCGGTCGGTCGACAGCGCGTCGAGGAGGCGAGCTACGGCGTCGGCCAGCGCTGCGAAGGTCAGCGGGCCGTCGAGCGGAGCGGACGCGCCGTAGCCAGGCAGGTCCCAGGCCACGACGCGGTACCGCGCGCCGAGCGCCTCCAGCTGCGGCCCCCAGGCAGTGCGGCTCCCACCCAGGCCGTGAAGGAGCAGCACCGTCTCGCCGTTCCCGGCTTCTCTCCACGCCAGGCGGCCCTGGTCGACATCGGTCGTCGCGGCGGCCACGCCCACGACCGTCGCGCCCGACTCGGCGTTTGTCAACATCGTTGACATAGGGCCGGATCGACCGTCAGACTCGCCCCGTGTCGCGTACGCGGGAGGAGCTCGTCGCGCTGGTCGCCGAGCTGGGGCCGACGATGGAGGAGCGCGCGGTCGTCTACGACCGGGAGGCGTCGTTCCCGTGGGAGAACTTCCACGACTTCCGGGAACGGGGACTGCTCGGCCTCTGCATCCCCGAGTCCCACGGCGGCCTCGGGGCCAGCTTCGCCGACTACGTCCGGGTGTCGGAGGAGATCGGCCGCCACTGCGGCGCCACGGCCCTGACCTTCAACATGCACGTGGCCACCATGCTGTGGACGGGCGAGGTGGCCGACCTGCTCGACATGACGAGCGACGAGCGCTCTCGCCACGAACAGGTGCGGGCGGAGCTCTTCCGCGGCGTGGTCGAGGAGGGCCGCATCCACAGCCAACCGTTCTCGGAGGGCGTGAGCCCGGGCGCCACCAGCGGGATCGCCACCCGGGCAGAGCCGGTCGAGGGCGGCTTCCTCGTCACTGGGCGCAAGATCTTCGCCTCGCTCTCGGGCGCGGCGGACTTCTACAACGTGACGGCTCGCGTCGACGGCGACGGCGACGGCGCGAGGAGAACCGCAGGGCCGACGAGCCCGGACAGCACCGGCGCGAGGAGAGCCGCAGGGCCGACGAGCCCGGACAGCAGCGGCGCGAGGAGAACCGCAGGGCCGACGAGCCCGGAGAGCACCGGCATACGGTTCCTCGGCGTCCCGGCCACTGCCGAGGGCGTGCGCATCGAAGGCACGTGGGATCCGCTCGGCATGCGCGGCACCGTCTCCCGCACGCTCGTGATGGACGCCGCCTTCGTGCCCGCCGCGAACGAGTGGCTGCCCCCGGGACTGTACGACCAGGCCGCCGTCCGCTACCCGTGGCTGTTCATGTCCTTGGCACCCACCTACCTCGGCATCACGCGCGGGCTGTGCGACTTCACGCGGCGGTACCTCCGCGGTGAGCAGCCGGGCATGACGACCGGTGCCCGGCGCGACAGCGCTCAGAAGCAGGACGGCTGGGCCCACATGCAGGTGGCCTACGAGCGCAGTCGGGCGCTGCTGTTCGCCGCCGCCGACCGGGCCGTCCTCGATCCGGGAGAGGACGAGCTGGTCCAGGCGTGGGCCGCCACCTTCACCGCGATGGAGACCGCCCCCGAGGTGGCCGCGCTCGCCGTACGGGTCTGCGGCGGGCAGTCGATGCTCCGCCACCTGCCGTTGGAGCGCATGTACCGCGACGCCCGACTGGGCTCGTTGATGCTGCCGTGGAGCGCCGAGGTCTGCCTGGAGCGCCTCGGCCGGGCTCACCTGTACTGACATGGGCCGTCCCGCCCGGCTGACGCGGCCGGCCATCGTCGAGGCCGCCACGACGCTCGTCGAGCGAGGCGGTCCCGACGCGCTGACCATGAAGGCGCTCGGGCACGCACTGGCCGCCGACCCGTCCGCCATCTACCGCCACGTTGCCGACAAGGACGAGCTGCTGCGGGCCGTGGGTGACCGGCTGCTCGACGGCGTGGTGGACGGCCTGCCCGGATCCCGCCGCTGGGACGACGTCGTCCGCACGGCCTGCCGCCGGCTCCGAGCGGCGCTGCTGGCCCAGCCGGAGCTGGCCGCGCTGGCCAGGGATGCCCCCACGCGGCAGCCGAACGAGCTCCGCCTGACCGAGACCCTGCTGGCCGCCCTCGGTGCCGGCGGGTTCGACCCGGCCGCTGCCGCACCCGCGTACCACGCACTGATCGAGGTGACCGTCGGCGCGGCGACCATCGACAGCGCCGTCGCCGCCCTGCCTCAGGCCGAGCGGAGAGCGACCTACGCGGCCTGGCGTCGGGCCTACCGCGGCCTTCCCCGGGATGGCTACCCGGCCAGCCGCGCCGCGGCGCCCTTCCTGTACCGGGGCAGCGCCGACCGTCGCTTCGCGCTCACCGTCGATGCCCTGCTGGACGGCCTGCTGGCTACCGTGGCCCGACGATGACGACTCCTGCCTTCCTGCACCCCTTCGCCCGTCCGGCCCGGCCGGCCGACCAGTTCGTCACGATGGTCGGTGGCGCCGGGGCCGAGGTCTGGGACCGCGACGGCCAGCGCTACGTGGACGGCATGGCCAGCCTCTGGTACTGCAACGCCGGCTACGGCCGGAGCGAGATCGCCGACGCGGCGCGCGCCCAGATGGTGGCCCTCGCCGCGTTCTCCTGCTTCGAGCCCTTCACGAACGAGCCCGCCGACGAGCTGGCCGAGCTCATCGCCACGCTGGCGCCCGTCCCTGACAGCCGGGTGTTCTTCACGAGCAGTGGCTCGGAGGCCGTCGACTCGGCCATCAAGCTGGCCCGCATCGCGCACGTCCGCGCCGGCCACCCCGAGCGCACGGTGATCATCAGCCGTGATCGCGCCTACCACGGCGTGACCTACGGCGGGCTGAGCGCGCAGGGCCTCCCGCTCAACAAGGAGGGCTTCGGGCCTCACGTCGAGGGCGTGGTCAACCTGCCCGCCGACGACATCGAGGCGATGGCCGCCTACCTGGCCGAGAACGGCGACGGCGTGGCCGCGATCCTCACGGAGCCGGTCCAGGGCGCGGGCGGCGTCTACCCGCCGCCCGAGGGCTACCTCGCCGGCCTGCGCCGGCTGGCTGACCGACACGGCTGCTACCTGATCTTCGACGAGGTGATCTGCGGCTTCGGTCGTCTCGGCCGGTGGTTCGGCGGTGAGCGCTTCGGCGTCCGGGCCGACCTCACGACCTTCGCCAAGGCGGTGACCTCGGGCTACGTCCCCCTCGGCGGCGTGATCGTCGCGCCCTCGGTGCGGGCACCGCTCGAGGCCGACGAGACCTGGCTGCTGCGCCACGGCCACACGTACTCCGGTCACCCGACGGCGTGCGCGGCCGCGCTGGCCAACCTCCGCATCCTGAAGGAGGAGGGCTTGGTCGAGCGAGCCGCCGTGGTAGGGCAGCGCCTCTTCGCGGGCTTCGGCGCCATCGCGGCCGACGGGCGGCTGGCCGAGGTTCGCTCCGAGGTCGCGGTCGGAGCGCTCAAGCTCACGCCTGACCACGACGCCTTCGCCGTCCGCGACGCGCTCATGGCCGACGGCGTCCTGACCCGCGCCGTGAACACCGAGACGCTGACCTGGTGCCCGCCCCTCGTCATCACCGA
>JBKPRL010000086.1:0-6969 GCA_046734535.1 bacterium
TGGTGGCGTCCGACAGCCCGGCGACCGCGTCGGCGGCCGCGGCGAGCATGCGCTCGCTGACCCGCCGGGCCCGGACCACCGCCACCCCCAGGCCCAGGCCGGGGAACACCAGCGCGTTGTTGGCCTGCGCCACCTGGTAGGTGATCCCGTCGAGCTCCACCGGCGGGAACGGGCTGCCCGTCGCCACCAGCGCGCGGCCCTCCGTCCACGCCAGCACGTCCGCGGGCAGCGCCTCGGCCTTCGACGTCGGGTTGGACAGCGGCATGATGATCGGCCGCGGGGTGTGGGCGGCCATGTCGCGCACGAGCTGCTCGGTGAACGCCCCGGACTGGGTCGACGTCCCGATCAACATGGTGGGGTGGACCTGCCGGACGACGTCGGCCAGGCCCGGCCGGGTCCCGGGCGCCGACCATTCGGCGACCTCGGACCACGGGTGCGCGTAGGGCACCTGGAAGTCGAGCAGGTGCTCGCGCCGGTCGTCGGCGACGATGCCGTGCCGGCCCAGCGCCCAGAACCGCCGCGTCGCCTCCTCGCGGGACAGTCCCTCGCGGACCATCTGATCGACCATCATGTCCGCGATCCCCAGCCCGGCCGTCCCGGCGCCGTGGATCACCACCCGCTGGTCCCGCATCCGCGTCCCGGCCGCCCGCACGGCGGAGAACGCCGCCGCGAGCACCACCGCCGCCGTGCCCTGCATGTCGTCGTTGAAGGTGCAGCACTGCTCCGCGTAGCGGTCGAGGATGCGCCGGGCGTTGGTGGCGCCGAAGTCCTCCCAATGCAGCATCGCGTTCGGGAAGAGCCTGCCGCAGGCCTGCACGTAGGCGTCGACCAGCTGATCGTAGCGCTCGTCGCGGACGCGGGCGTGCCGTTCGCCCAGGTACATCTCGTCGTTGAGCAGCGCCAGGTTGTCCGTGCCGACGTCGAGCACCACCGGCAGCACCCGGCTCGGATGGATACCGGCCGCCGCGGTGTAGACCGCGAGCTTGCCGATCGAGATCTCGATGCCGCCCACGCCCTGGTCCCCGATGCCGAGGATGCCCTCGGCGTCCGTGGCGACCAGCAGGTCGATGTCTTCGGCGCCCAGCCCGGTGTTGCGCATCGCCGTCTCGACCTCCTCGGGCCGGTCGACGGAGAGGAACACCCCACGTGGACGGCGGAACTCGTGGCTGAACCGCTCGATCGCCAGGCCGACGGTCGGGGTGTAGACCACCGGCAGCATCTCCTCGATGTGCTCGGACAGCAACCGGTAGAACAGCACCTCGTTGCGGTCGCGCAAGTTCGCCAGGTACACCCACTTGCGCAGGTCTGACGTCTGCGCGCGGTACTGCTCGTAGGTCCGGCGCAGCTGCCCGTCCAGGGTGGACACCCCGGACGGGAGCAGCCCGGTGAGCGCGAGCTCGCGGCGCTCCTCCAGCGTGAAGGCCGTCCCCCGGTTGATCGTGGGGGTGGCCAGCACGGCTGCTCCGCGCGCGGTGATCCGTGCCAGGTAGCCGTCGGCGGATTGGACCAGTTCGTAGGTTCCCACGGGCATCTCGGGGCTCTCCGTCATCGCGTCGGCGCCGGCTGCAGACCGGCTCTAGTGCTCGGGCATCGTTGATCGGCCGTTGTCACGGCACGCTTCCCCTCTTCGATGGTCCCGGTCAAGGGCACCGGAGGGGGCGCCAGGGGGCGGCCCACCGCGCGGCGGGCCGCCCCCTCGGGTCAGGACCTCGTGGAGCCGGAGCCGATCGGGACCGGGGCGGGGGTCGCCTGATAGATCACGTGGGCGGTCGCCTGCTCGTGGCCGGGCAGCGGTCGCTGGGCGAGCTGCGGGGCCTCCGCATCGTCGATCATCGTGGCCTCGTCGAACGGGTCCTCGCCGTCGAGCACGAGGCGGGCGCGGTCGCGGTCGATCTCGCCGACCCACGTGCCGATCAGCAGCGTGGCGACGGCGTTGCCCGAGAAGTTGGTCAGCGCGCGGGCCTCGGACATGAAGCGGTCGATGCCGACGATGAGGCCGACGCCATCGACCAGGTCCGGACGGTGCGCCTGGAGGCCGCCCGCGAGGGTGGCCAGGCCCGCACCGGTGACGCCGGCAGCGCCCTTGGACGCAATGATCATGAACAGCAGCAGCGAGATCTGCTCGCTCACCGACAGCGGGTCACCCAGGGCCGAGGCGATGAACAGGGAGGCCATCGTCAGGTAGATGGCGGTGCCGTCCAGGTTGAACGAGTAGCCGGTGGGGACGGTGATGCCGACGACGGGCCGCGACACCCCGGCGTGCTCGAGCTTCGCGATCAGGCGGGGCAGGGCCGACTCGGACGACGACGTCGACACGATCAGCAGGTACTCCCGGGCCAGGTACCGCATGAGCTTGAAGATCGACAGTCCGGTCACCAGCCGCAGCAGCGTGCCGAGTACGAGGACGACGAACAGGAAGCAGGTGAGGTAGAACCCGAGCATGATCTGACCGAGAGCGGCGAGTGCGGTCCAGCCGGTCTCGCCGACCACCGCGGCGATGGCGCCGAACGCGCCGAGCGGGGCCACCCACATGATCATCGACAGGACCCGGAAAACGACCCGCTCGAAGTGCTTGATCCCGCGCAGGACAGCCTGGCCGGAGTTGCCGAGCGACTGGACGGCGAACCCGACGAGCAGCGCGACGAACAGCGTCGACAGCACGGACTCACCGACCAGCGGCGAGACGAGCGTGGTGGGGATGATGCCCAGCAGGAACTCCGACGTGGTCTGCGCCTCGCCGCTCGCGGCCTTCTCGGCGGCGGCCCGGCCGGCGTCGCTGATCACCAGGCCCTGGCCGGGGTGCAGGATGTTCCCGACGAGCAGGCCGATGACCAGCGCGACGGTCGACATCACCACGAAGTAGATCAGCGCAAGCCCGCCGACCTTCCCGACCTTGGCGGCCTGCCGGATCGATCCGATGCCGAGCACGATCGTGCAGAAGATGACGGGGGAGATCATCATCTTGATCAGGTCGACGAACCCGGTCCCCAGCGGCTTGAGCGCCTTGCCGACACCGGGGGCGACGAGACCCACGACGATGCCGGCGAGGACGGCAACGATCACCGCGATGTAGAGGTAGTGGGTGCGGTCGCGCCGCTTGGCAGGCGGCGGCACGCTCCCTGGCGCACTGGTCACTGACACGGACACGATATCCTCCCGACGGCCGACGACTCCGGCGGTCTCGCCCGTTCGGCGACGACCGGGGACGAGTATGCGGGCCGTCGAGTGGACGCCCGTGCTTTCGTTCATTGCGTGCACGGAACCGGCCGCGATGCGGCCCGGTCAGCGCGCGGGCCGGTCCCGTCTCGCCTCGGGGACCGCCGCGCGGCCCGGCGCACTCTCGTCGGAGAACCAGGCGTCGAGCATGGTGAGCGGGTCGCGGCACTCCACCGAGGCCAGGGCGTCGAACGCCTCGGCGAGGTCGACGGCCAGCTCCTCGGCGAGGTCCTGCAGCGCGGCGGCCCCGTACCGGTGCAGCAGCCACGACGTCACCCCGCGCAGTGCGGCCGAGCCCGTGCTGCTCGTGGCGGGGCCTGCCGGCGCCGCCAGCACCACCCGCACCGCGTCGTGCGCGGCCTGGCGCAGCACGCGGGCGTAGACCTCGTCTGCGGTCACGAGCCGTAGCATCCCGGACGGGTTCGACGGACGCGCCACTACCCCGTCGTTTCGGCGTACGCGAGCACGGAGAGGAACCGGATCGGCAGCGCCAGCAGCTCCTGCGGGCCGTGCACGCCCTCGCCGTCGAGCTGCAGCGCGTCGCCCGGGCTCAGTGTGTAGCTCGTCTCGCCGTGGCCGTAGACCATCTCGCCCTCGAGCATGAACAGCAGCTCGGTGCCCGCATGCTGGAACAGCGGGAAGACCTCGCTGTGCTCGGTGAGCGTCACGACGTGGGCCTCCATCCGGCGGTGCGGGTCGCGCAGCGCGCCGAGAAGGGTGTACTCGTGCCCCACCCGGTCACGCCGCGCCACGATCCGGGCTGCGCCGCCGGCCGGCGTGTAGACCGCCTCCCGGTCGCCGTCCGCCCCGTGGAAGAGCGCGGTGACCGGGACGTCCAGCGCGGCGGCCAGCCGGGCGAGGGTGGAGAGGCTGGACGACGTCAGGCTGTTCTCGATCTTCGAGAGCATCGCCTTGGAGATCCCCGCGCGGACAGCCAGCTCGCCGACGGTCATCCCGCGGGCGCGCCGGTGCCGGCGGACCTGCACGGCGATCGCCCGCTCCAGCGCGCCGTCGACCGGACGGGAACGGTCGTGGTCCGCTGTCACGTCACCGGCCGAGCGGCAGGCCCGTCGTCGCTCGGCATGGAACGCAGTCTTCCCGCGGGAAACCGGGCGCGGGTTACCGGGAGGTGACGCCGTGTGACGGCCGGGTGAGCGCGCCCGTCGCGCCCCTCAGCCGCCCGACTTCTGCTCCGGTGGCGTCGTCTCCAGCGGCACCGCGCTGCCGCGCACCAGCCCGAGCTGCACCGACTGCCGTGGCAGCACCGCGTCGAGCAGCCAGTCGGCCGCGACCCGGGTCCGGTTGCCCGGCAACGCCGCCAGGTGGTACCCGCGGGTGACGGCCTTGGCCGGGAGCCCGGAGAGCGGCACGTGCAGCGGGTTCGCCGCCGCGTCCCGGCCGCCGAGCTCGACGACGAAGCCGAGGTCGTGGTGGCGGTAGCGACGGCTGGTGCCGTGCCCCAGCGACGCCGCGATGTTGCGTCCCACGAGCTTGCCCTGCCGCTCGGCGTGCTGCGCGGTCATCGCCGTGGCCTGGCCCGGACGGGTCACGTCCGGCACCGCCGCCGCGTCCCCGCAGGCGAAGACCTCGGGATGGCCGGACACGCGCATGAACTCGTCGACGACCACGCGACCCTTCTCGGTCTTGAGGCCGATGTCCTCCACCAGCGGATCGGCGCGCACGCCGACGCACCAGATCAGCGAGCGGGTGGCGACGTGCTCGCCGGTGGTCAGCCGGACGCCGTCGTGCACGGCCTCCTCGACCGACTGGCCCATCAGGACCTCGACACCGCGCTCACGCAGCACCCGGTCCGCCGTCGTCGAGAGCCGGGGGTCCAGCTCGGGCAGCACGCGCTTCGCGAGGTCGAGCAGCATCCAGCGCACCGGCTGGCCGTCCAGTTCCGGGTTGGCCTTGCGCAGCCCCTCGGTGAACAGCACGCCCTGCGCGGCCACCTCGGTGCCGGTGTAGCCGGCGCCCACGACGACGAACGTGCAGCGGGCGGTGCGCTCGGCGGGATCCTCGGTGTTGCTGGCGATCTCGATCTGGCGCGTGATGTGGTCGCGCAGGTACATCGCCTCGGCCAGGGTGCGGAAGCCGTGCGCGTGCTCGGCGACCCCCGGGATCGGGAGCAACTTGTTCACGCTGCCCACGGTGAGCAGCAGCCGGTCGTAGGTGATCGAGCCGCGGTCGCCGTCCGGGTCCTTCCAGCCGACGCGACGGGCGTCGACGTCGACGTGGTCGACCTCCCCGAGGATCACGCGGACCTTTGGCAGGCTCGCCGAGAGCGCCACCGCCACCCGGCGCGGCTCCAGCACGCCGGCGGCCACCTCGGGCAGCAGCGGCAGGTAGAGGAAGTAGTCGGTGGAGCTGATCAGCACGATCTCGGCGTCGTCGCCCAGCCGCTTGGACAGGGATCGGGCGGCGTGGAAGCCGGCGAACCCCCCGCCGACCACCACCACCCGGGGTCGATCGGTCACAGTCGTCCTCCTCGCGGGTGTCGGTGTCGGGGCTTCCCGTGCTGACGCCGCGATATGCGCCGACTGCAACGGGTACGTCCCCGCCATGGCGGAACGTACCGACAAGGGCGCGGACATCCCCAGTACGATCCTGCGCTCGGACCAGAAGGCCCAGGACACGTGGGCGAAGGCGCACGACTCCGCGGTCGACTCCTACGGGGAGGGCGAGCGCGCGCACCGCACCGCGTTCTCGGCGCTGAAGCACACCCACGAGAAGGTGGGCGACCACTGGGAGCCCAAGGAGCACTACGGCCCGTCGGACGAGCAGGCGGCCACGGGCAACCGCGATTCGGACCGGCCCACCGCGAGCGGTGTGGACGCGAAGGCGAGCAAGAAGCACCTGCTCGACGTCGCGCGCCGGCTCGAGGTCAAGGGCCGCTCGAAGATGGACAAGGACGAGCTGGTGGAGGCCATCCAGAAGGCGAACGACCGGGCGACGGCGAAGGCAAGGGCGAGGCGGTGACCGCCACCCGGTCCGTCTGAGCGCGAGTCGCTACGTTCGTCCCCGCGAGTCGCTACGTTCGTCCCCGCGAGTCGCTACGTTCGTCCCCGCGAGTCGCTACGTTCGTCCCCGCGAGTCGGCACATTCGTCAGCGAAGCTCGTTTGACACAGCGGCGGACGTGCTCGAACATGTGTTCGTGTCGGCGTCCGTCCCCGAGAGCGAGCCGACGATCCTGCACGCCGATCTCGACTCGTTCTACGCCTCCGTCGAGCAGCGTGACGATCCTTGGCTCCGCCGGCGGCCGGTGATCGTCGGCGGCGGGGTGGTGCTGGCCGCCAGCTACGAGGCGAAGGCGCACGGAGTGCGCACCGCGATGGGCGGCGGCCTCGCGCGGCGGTTGTGCCCGCAGGCCATCGTCGTCCCCCCGCGTTTCACGGCGTACACAGCGGCGAGCCGCGCCGTCTTCGCGGTCTTCCGCGATACCACCCCGCTGGTCGAAGGGATCTCGATCGACGAGGCGTTCCTGGACGTGGGCGGCCTGCGCAAGATTGCCGGGCCGCCGTCAGACATCGCGCGCAGGCTCCGGGAGGAGGTGGCCGCACGTGTCGGGTTGCCGATCACCGTCGGGGTCGCGCGGACGAAGTTCCTGGCCAAGGTCGCGAGCCGGGTGGCGAAGCCGGATGGGCTGCTTGTCGTCTCCGTCGACGGTGAGCGCGAGTTCCTGCACCCACTGGCCGTCGAGCTGCTGTGGGGCGTCGGTGCCGTGACCGCCGGGAAGCTGCGCGGGCTGGGAA
>JBKPRL010000087.1:0-8347 GCA_046734535.1 bacterium
GGGCCAGCTCGTCGCCCCACGCGCCCGCGGCGAGCACGACCGAGGCCGCGGCGAGCTCGCCGGCGGCCCAGCGGACGCGCCACCCGCCGTCGACACGTTCCAACGCCGTCACCCGCGCCGAGGGGACGACCGTCCCCCCGGCGGCGCCGAGACCTCTGACGTAGCCCTGGTGGAGGGCCAGGACGTCGATGTCCGAGGCGTCGGGCTCGACTGCCGCGCCGGCCAGCCGGTCGATGCGCAGCGCGGGGCAGCGCGTTACGGCGTTCGACGGTTCGACCGTCTGCAGCGTCGGGACCTCGACCACGAGCCGCGCCAGGTCGGCGAGCTGCGACGGGGGCGCGATCCAGAGCGCCGAGCGGGGCTCCAGCAGCCGCGGCGTGCCGAAGCGCTCAGGGGCCGCGTCGTAGTCGGCCCGGCTGGCCACGGTGAGCGCCCGCACGGGTGGTGGCCCGTAGCTCTCGAGGAAGATCGCGGCCGACCGCCCCGTGGTGTGGTGGGCCAGCTGCTCCTCCTGCTCCAGGAGGACCACAGACCTGCCGGTCTCGGCCAGCTCGCATGCGGCCGACACACCGGCGATCCCGCCGCCGACGACCGCGACGTCGACGCGGGGCGGGGTCAAACGCCGAGCAGCTCCCGCCAGGCGCTCGGGTACTCGCTCACCACCTGCTGATGGGGCTTGCAGAGCGTGGCCTGCGGCACCCCGTCGGCGATGGCACGCGCCTCCGCGTAGTGGTGGCTCACGTGGCGGACGCCCTCGAACAGCGGGCGCCGCCGGGCCACGAGCTCGGCCGGTGGGGCCGCATCGAGGAAGCCCCAGATCGTGAAGGCCACCGTGCAGTCGTGGATCGTCGGGGCCCGGCCGAAGATCGACGCTCGGCGGCGCGCGCCGCCGAGGCTCCCCTGGATGGCGTCGTCCGCCGCCTCGGCCTGCTGCAGCTGCAACCGGTCCCGGAAGCGCTCGGCCAGCAGCAACCCGTATCCCTGGTCGGGCCCCTGGTAGCCGAGCTGCGCGCCGGCGGGCTGGCGGCCCGCAAGGTCCCCGGGCCGGTCGGGCCGCCACGCCTCGGGGACGTGGTCGGGCGACTCGTAGGTGCGCGGCTTGTCGACTGGCGGGACGGGCACGAACGGAGGCGCGGCCATTGGCGCCTGTTCTACTCGGTCGGGGACGAGGTGGCCGCGTGCAGCAGGCCGTAGACGATCGAATCGGAGAGCGCCTGCCACGACGCCTCGATGATGTTCGGCGAGACCCCGATCGTCGTCCACGAGCGCTCGCCGTCCGACGCGTCGATCAGCACGCGCGTCACGGCGCCGGTGGCCGTGGCGCCGTCCAGGATCCGGACCTTGTAGTCGGTCAGGTGGACGCGCTCGAGCTCGGGATAGCGGGCGCCGACCGCCGCCCGCAGCGCGGTGTCGATGGCGTTGACCGGCCCGTTCCCCTCAGCGGTGTGGACGTAGCGCTCGGCGTCGGGGCGACCTTCGCCGCCCGGCACCCACACCTTGACCGTGGCCTCAGTGGTGAAGTCACCGCTCGGCAGCTCGTCGGTGATCACCCGCATCGACTCGACGCGGAAGAACTCGTGCTCCCACCCATCGGCCCTCCGCATCAGCAGCTCGAGCGACGCGTCGGCCGCTTCGAAGTGGTAGCCCTCGTGCTCGAGGCGCTTCAGGTCGTCGATCACCTGGTTGACCGCAGCGCCGTCCATGGCCAGGCCGATCTCCTCGGCCTTGAGCTTGATGGTCGCCTTGCCCGCCATCTCGCTGACGACGAACCGGGTGCCGTTGCCCACCGACTCCGGGTCGACGTGCTCGTACGCGTCCTTCCGCTTGGCGATGGCCGACACGTGCAGACCCGCCTTGTGGGCGAACGCCGATGAGCCCACGTAGGGCGCCTGCGGGTTGAGCGGGCGGTTGACGAGCTCGGCGATGTGGTGGCTGACCCCGGTCAGTCGGGACAGGCGGCCCTCCGGCAGCGTCCGGAAGCCCATCTTCAGCGACAGGTTCGGGATGACGGTCGTGAGGTTGCAGTTGCCCGTGCGCTCGCCCAGCCCGTTCATCGTGCCCTGGACCTGGCGGGCCCCGGCCCGTACGGCCGCGACAGCGTTGGCCACCGCGCATCCCGTGTCGTCGTGCGTGTGGATGGCGATGGTTGCGTCGTCACGGAAGTGGCGGACGACGACACCGACCATCTCCTCGACCTCGAACGGCAGCGAGCCGCCGTTCGTGTCACAGAGGACCAGGTGGCTGGCCCCCTTCTCGACCGCGACCTCGAGCACCCGCAGGCTGAACTCCGGGTTGCGCTTGAAGCCGTCGAAGAAGTGCTCGGCGTCGAAGAGCACCCGTAGGCCGTTCCCGGCCAGGAACTCGACGCTGTCGCCGACCATGGCCTCGCCCTCGGCCAGCGTGGTGCCGAGCGCCTCGGTGACCTGGTAGTCCCAGCTCTTGCCCACGATGCAGACGGCGGACGTGCCCGCCTCGACAAGGTTGCGCAGCGTCGGGTCGTCGTCCACCTTGCCCTTGACCCGTCGGGTCGAGCCGAAGGCGACCAGCGTCGACGTCGAGAGCGACAGCTCAGTGGCCGCCCGGCGGAAGAACTCCACGTCCTTGGGGTTGGCGCCCGGCCAGCCGCCTTCGATGTAGTGCACGCCGAGCACGTCGAGCTGCTCGGCGATGCGCAGCTTGTCCTCGACGGTGACCGAGACGCCTTCCAGCTGGCACCCGTCGCGCAGGGTCGTGTCGAAGATCTCGACGTGCGCTGGTGCCGCGCCGGCGTGTGGGTCAGCCGCTCCTGCCGCTCCCGGTTCAGCCGACATGCTCGCACCAGTCCTTGTACTTGTCCTCCTGGCCCCGGACGGCGCGGCCGTACACCTCGGCCACGGCCTTGGTCATCGGCCCGGGGCACGGGATCAGGCGGTCGTCGACCGAGTTCACCGCGCTGATCTCGGCGGCGGTGCCGCAGACGAAGAGCTCATCCGCGATGTAGAGGTCGCTGCGGGCGAGGTGGTCGAGCCGGCAGTCGAAGCCCAGGTCGCGCGCGATCGTCATGACCGAGCTCTGCGTGATCCCCTCCAGCGCGCCAGCGGACAGGGGCGGGGTGATGAGGATGCCGTTGCGGCTTGCGAAGATGTTCTCACCCGTGCACTCGGCCACGAGACCGCTCGGCGCGAGCATGATCGCCTCGTCGTACCCCGCCCTCAGGGCCTCGACCTTGGCCAACGACGAGTTCGCGTAGTTGCCGGTGGTCTTGGACGCGGGGGGCATGGTGTTGTGCTCGTGGCGCGTCCAGGAGCTGATCTTCATGCGGACGCCCTTGGTGACGGCGTCGTCACCGAGGTAGGCGCCCCAGGGCCAGCAGGCGATGGCGACGTCGACCGAGCATGGCAGCGTGTTGAGGCCCATCTCCCCGTAGCCGTAGAACGCGATCGGCCGCACGTAGCAGCCCGGGAGGCCGGTCGAGGCCACCGTGTCCTTGGTCGCCTGAACGATCTCCTCGACCGTGTAGGGGATGTCGAGCCCGATGATCTTGGCCGAGTTGAAGAGGCGGACGATGTGGTCGGTCAGCCGGAACACGGCCGGGCCCTGTGCCGTCTCATAGGCGCGGATGCCCTCGAAGACGCCGCTCCCGTAGTGGAGGGTGTGGGTCAGCACGTGGATGCGCGCGTTCTCCCAGTCCACGAGATCCCCGTTCATCCAGATCTTGGGGGTGGGGATGATCGGCATGTGCTGGTCCCTCCTCGGGGTCATCCGGTCCCGACAACGATGAAAGCCGCCCCCGGAGGGACGGCTTCGACGCGCACGACGGGGTCCGACGTGCGCTAGACGATGATGCGTACCTGCGGCGAGCGGCTGGACATTCCTGGTCATCTTCGCCGGACCGGCCTGGATCGTCAAGGCGCGGCCCGGCCACGACAGCCCTCGAAAACTGCCTCTTGCACCGCGCGCGTGCGTTCGCTACCTTCGAACACGTGTTCGCATGCCATGCCCCTCTACCTCACCGCTCCGACCAGGCCCGTTGGCCGGCGCGCCGCCCCGGCTGGTCACCCCGTCCGCACCGGCGCCGAGCGCCGGGCCAGCTCGTCGCCCACCTCGGTCGTCGAGCCCTCGACCGGCTCCGCACACGCCGCCCGGACCCGCGCGGCCGCGTCGTGCTCGCCGAGGAACTCGAGCATCAGAGCGGCCGAGAGCACGGCCGCCGTCGGGTTGGCCGTGCCCGTGCCGACGATGTCGGGGGCGGAGCCGTGCACCGGCTCGAACATGGAAGGACCCGTCCGCGACGGGTTGAGGTTGGCGCTCGAGGCCAGTCCGATGCCGCCGCTCACCGCACCGCCGAGGTCCGTCAGGATGTCTCCGAACAGGTTGTCGGTGACGATCACGTCGTAGCGGTGGGGGTCCTGCACGAAGTAGATGCACGCCGCGTCGACGTGGTTGTAGGCGGTGGCGACGTCGGGGTGCTCGGACGCGACCGCGTCGAAGGTCCGCTGCCAGAGGTCGCCGGCGAAGGTGAGCACGTTGGTCTTGTGCACCAGGGTCAGGTGGTGCCGCGGCCGGGACCGCGCCAGATCGAAGGCGTAGCGGACGCAGCGCTCCACGCCGAGGCGCGTGTTGACGCTGCCCTGGGTCGCGACCTCGTGGGGCGTGCCCTTGCGCAGCAGCCCTCCCTCGCCCACGTAGGGGCCTTCCGTGTTCTCCCGGATCACGATGAAGTCGTGGGTGCGGTCGTGGCCCGGAGCCGTGCCCTGGAACGGCCGCTGGTTGACGTAGAGGTCCAGGTCGAAACGCAGCTTGAGCAGCAGTCCGCGCTCGATCACCCCCGGCGGCACCTCGGGCGTACCCACTGCGCCGAGGAGGATGGCGTCGAAGGTCCGCAGCTCCTCGAGGAGCTCGTCCGGCAGGATGGTCCCGTCTCGGAGGTAGCGGGCGCCGCCGAGGTCGAAGGCTGTCGTGTCGAGGTCGACACCGGCCGAGTGGACGACCTTCAGCGCCTCGGCGGTGACCTCAGGGCCGATGCCGTCACCGCCGATCACTGCGATCCGATGGGTCATGACCGGGCACGTTACGCAGCCCGGGTCCGGGACGGCACCTCCGCTCCCGGTGGCGCGCCGCGGCGACAGGACGGTGGCGGGGACGTGGGCGGTCAGGGCAGATGCGGACGGTCGTGACCTCGGCCCCGCCTCCCGGATCCGGGCGGCCACCGGCAAAGCCCGGGCGACGCCGGAGGGGCCCGGCGATAGCCTCGGCCGGCATGGCGCAGACGCACCAGCTCTCCCGCACCGCGTTCGAGCGGCTCCAGGCGGAGCACGAGGACCTCACGACGCGCGGGCGGATCGAGATCGCCCAGGCCATCGAGCGCGCTCGTGAGCTGGGCGACCTGTCCGAGAACGGCGATTACCACGCGGCGAAGGACCAGCAGGGCCACATGGAGGCTCGCATCCGGACGCTGGAGGCCATCCTCGAGAACGCGCAGATCGTCGACGATGCGGTCGAGGGCGTCGTGTCCGCCGGTTCCATCGTCACCATCCGCTACGAGGGTGACGACGACGACATGGCCGAGACCTACCTGATCGGCCACATCGAGGAGAAGGGCGAGCTCGACGTGATCTCCCCCACCTCACCGCTCGGCGCCGCGCTGATGGGCAAGTCCGCGGGTGACGAGGTCGAATACGACGCGCCTGGCGGCATGCTGAAGGTCGTGATCCTCCGGGCTGACGCGGGCTGACGGCACGATCCCGGCGTGGCGGACCGAAGCGAAGCTCGCGTGACCGATGGACCCGCTTCGGCCCCTCCGCTGCCCCCGGGCCGTACGGTGGAGCTGCCGGGCCGGGGGAGCACGTTCGTGCGGGAGGTGGTTGGCCCTCCCAACGCGCCGACGCTGCTGCTCCTCCACGGGTGGACGTCCACGGCCGACATCAACTGGTTCCCGTCCTTCGCCTCCCTGGGGCGGCGGTTCCGGGTCCTGTCACTCGACCATCGAGGCCACGGTCGCGGCCTGGCGTCGTCGTCGCCGTTTCGGCTCGAGGACTGCGCGGACGACGCGATGGCGCTGGTGGACGCCCTCGGCGTCGAGCGGTGCATCCCGGTCGGGTACTCGATGGGCGGGCCGATCGCCCAGCTGGTCTGGCGCCGCCACCGCGATCGGGTCGACGGTCTGGTGCTCTGCGCCACAGCGATCGAGTTCGTGAGCACGCGCGACGAGCGACTCCTCTTCGCCAGCATGGGTGCGCTGGCCCGCGCGTCGCGCCTGACGCCCGGCCTGCTGCGCGCTCGCCTCTCGGGCCTGTACCTCGCCCGGCGCTCTCGGCAGTACGACCACTGGGCCATGGAACAGGTCAGCCACCACGACTGGACGGCGATCCTGGAGGCCGGTCGGGCCATCGGCCGCTTCTCCTCGGCTCCGTGGGTGGGTGAGATCGACGTACCGACGGCGGTCATCGTCACCATGCGGGACCACGTCGTGCCCCTGCGCCGGCAGATCCGGTTGTACGACGCCATCCCGAACGCCAAGGCCTACCGGGTCGACGGCGACCACGACGCGTGCGTGATCAAGGCCGATCGCTTCGTGCCGACCTTGGTCAGCGCCTGCACCTATGTCGCCGAGCAGGCCCGCGTGGCCGCCGCGGGCTGACCGCGGTGACCGCCCGCTCGGGCGCGGGTCCGAGCCGGCCGCGCCGTCTGCTCATCGTCCTCGCCGGCCTTGTCGCGGTCGCCGCATTCTCGGCGTGGCGACGAGGTCGCGCCCTGCGGACCGATGCCGACGCGGGCGCGGACGAGGCGCGTCGTGACGAGCTCGGGAAGGCCTCGTCGGGCATCGGACCCGCCTCCCGCCGAGCCCGCAACGCGGAGCTTGCCCGTCTGGGAGCCCGGGTGGGGCGCACCTACGCCTCGACGGCGGCCCGCAAGGTGTTCGCGTCGGCGCCACGGTCGGCCGAGCTCGACCGGGAGCGGGAGCTGCGCACCGCGGCCGACATCGCCGCCAGCCTCGGCGAGATGAAGGGCGCGCTGATGAAGATCGGGCAGATGGCCAGCTATCTCGACGAGGGTCTGCCCGAGCCGCTTCGCCTCGCCTTGAGCCAGCTGCAGGCCCAGGCCCCGCCGATGAGCGGAGACCTCGCCGCTGGGATGGTCGAGCAGGAGCTGGGCACAGCGCCTGAGAAGCTGTTCGTCGAGTGGGACCCCACGCCGATCGCCGCCGCGTCGATCGGCCAGGTCCACCGTGCCCTCTGGTGGGACCCGGTCGAGGAGCGCGAGCGGGCGGTGGCGGTGAAGGTCCAGTATCCGGGCGCAGCGGATGCCATCCACGCCGACCTGGCCAACGTCGACCTGCTCGGCTCGATCATGACGCAGCTCTTCCGCGGGCTCGATCCGGCACAGATGGTGGCCGAGATCCAGGCCCGGATCGGCGAGGAGCTGGACTACGGCATCGAGGCGGTCAACCAACAGGCCTTCGCCGACTTCTACGTCGACCATCCGTTCATCCACGTCCCGTCCGTCGTCGATTCGCTGTCGACCAGCCGGGTGCTCACCTCGGAGCTGGCCACGGGCGCGACGTGGGCCGAGCTGCTGACCTGGGACCAGCCCGAGAAGGATCTGGCCGCTGAGGCCATCTTCCGCTTCGTCTTCCGCAGCCTGTACCGCTTCCACGCCTTCAACGGCGACCCTCACCCGGGCAACTACCTGTTCCGGCCGGGCGGCCGCGTGACGTTCCTCGACTTCGGCCTCGTCAAGCACTTCGACGCACACGCGATGGCGACCTTCCAGACGATGATTCGCTACGCAGTGCTGGAGCCCGACCACGCCAAGTTCCGGACGGCCGTCGAGTCGGCTGGCCTGCTGCGCAGGGGCGCGCCGGTCAGCACCGAGGAGGTCGGCCGCTACTTCGAGCACTTCTACGAGGCCGTGCGCGCCAACACCACGATCACCTGGACACCGGAGTACGCCTCGGCCACGGTGCGCCAGACCTTCGATCGCAACTCTCCCATCGCCCAGTACGCGACCGTGCCCGCCGACTTCGTCATCATCCAGCGCATCAACCTCGGGCTGTACGCCATCCTCGGCCAGCTGCGGGCCACTGCCGACTACCGCAAGGTTGCGGAGGAGCTGTGGCCGATGGTGGACGGGCCGCCCTCGACGCCGCTCGGCGAGGCCGAAGCTGCCTGGTTGGCGACTCGGGCCGGCGCCGGCTGAGAGACCCGACCGGCGCCGTCTGAGCGGGCACCGCGCGCCGCTTGTCGGCGGCCACTCGTCCGCACAGCGGACTGCGAGACAGACCGATCTGTCTCATGCGGCGTTGCACGGTCGGGTCTCGGACCGTAGGATGCCGGCGGGGACGGGGTCGTGCTCGACGATCGAGCGC